>JAFGSS010000081.1 GCA_016934555.1 Acidobacteriota bacterium
AACGAGGCCTCTCTGCTGCGGTTGGTCAGCGCAGTGTTAATGGAAATCAGCGAAGAATGGGAAACTGAAAAACTTTGCCTGCGCGTGGATAACAGTGGCCCGGTTACGAAGGGGGCGTCGACGACGCGGCAAAAAACGGCGACGGTGCATGGTAAGGAACCGTAAGTGGAGCCAGCGCGCGGACTTGAACCGCGGACCTACTGATTACGAATCAGTTGCTCTACCAACTGAGCTACGCTGGCCCCCTTGGTGCTGCGGGCGCAGAATAAAATGCGCAAGGGAGTGTATAACAGACTCCGGGCCCGGCTTCAAGCTCTCTCTGCCAGGGGGGGGCTACAGGTCAATGACGAGGCCGTCCCGGGCCATTTCCAGCTCGACCTCGGCGGCGTGGTCCAGCATCTCCTGGCCGAGGTGGGTCAGCACGATGCGGCGGGCGCCGAAGCTGTCCCGGTGCTCCCGGAGGCGGGCGTAGTCGAGATGGGTATCGCTCCGTGAGTCGAAATAGGTGCATTCGCACAGGAAGAGGTCGGCCCCCCGGGTGCGCGCGGGCAGGTCGTCCGACCAGCCGGTGTCGCCCGTGTAGACGATGCGGCGCCCCCCGGTGACGAGGTCGCAGCCGAGCGAGATCGGGTGCTCCTGGTGGCGGGCGGGGAAGGGGACGAGTTCCGTGTCTTTGTGGCACATCCGTTCGCCCGGCAGCATCTCGATGAAGTCGAGCTGGAAGGGGAGGGGTTCGGCGGCGGTGTCGGGGTACATGGTGGCGAAGAGGGTGCGGACCCGCGCTTCGACCCCCGGCGGGCCGATGAGGACCAGCGGCCGGGCCCGGGGCTCGATGTAGAGGTAGTGGAGGAACAGGAACGGGAGGCCGGCGAAATGGTCCCCGTGGATGTGGCTGAGGAAGACCTGGTCGATCCGCTCGGCCGAAATTCCCAGCCCGTTGAGGGCCGGGAGGATCGTGGCCCCGCAGTCGAGGAGCAGGGAGGTCTCGGGGCTTTCCACCAGGGCGGAGGACTGGAGGCGGCCGCCGGCCGAGAAAGCGTCTCCGGAGCCGAGAATGGTCACGCGCGCGTTTGTCATGGTTCCAGTATAACACCGCTGCCCGCCGTTCGATCCTCCCGCATAGGGGGGCGACGGCGTGTCGTCGCCTCGGTGTGTTACAATTTGCGCGGGATGGGACAGGACTGCGGCACGAAGGGGAGCGGATGAAGGACGCGGAGCGGTTGCTTCGGCGGAAGCTGCTGCGCGGCGCGGGGCAGGCGATCGCCGATTTCGGCATGATCCGGGAGGGGGACCGCCTCATGGTCTGCCTCAGCGGGGGGAAGGACGGCTACGTGCTGCTCGACCTGCTGATGGACCTGCAGCGGCGGGCTCCCGTCCGCTTCGAGCTCCTGGCCGTCAACCTCGACCAGGGGCTGCCCGGGTTTCCCGGGGAGGTGATTCCCCGTTACCTCGTCCGGCTGGGAGTGCCGTTCCGCGTCGTGCGCAAGGACACCTGGTCCATCGTGAAGCGCACCCTCGACGAGGCCGAGACCCCCTGCGCCCTCTGCTCGCGCCTGCGACGGGGGATCCTCTACAACACGGCGGTCGAGGAGGGGTGCACGCGGATCGCGCTCGGGCACCACGCCGACGACATCATCCAGACCTTCCTCCTGAACCTCTTTTTCGAGGGGACGACCCGGAGCCTCCCGCCGCTCTGGCGTACGGGGGACGGGCGCAACACCGTCATCCGTCCGCTGGCGTACTGCTGGGAGACCGACATCGAGGCCTACGCGGCCCTGAAAAACTATCCCGTCGTTTCCAATGACCTGTGCGGGATCACCCGGCCGCTCGAGCGCCGGCGCATGCGCGAGCTCGTCGACGGGCTCCAGCGGAAGATCCCCAATGTCCGCCGTTCGATCCTCGCCGCCCTGGCCGGGGACCGTTTCGGCGCCGCCCCCGAGGAGCCCCGTGACCCGTAAGCTGCAGTGCGCGCTGTTCGACCTGGACAACACCCTCTACCCGAAGTCGTGCGGCCTGATGCACGAGATCGGCCGCCGGATCAATCTCTACATGGTGGAGCGGCTGGGGATACCGGCCGGGGAGGTGGGGGCGCGGCGGGAGGCGCTGCTGCACAGCCATGGGACCACGCTCAACGGTTTGCGCCGGGTGTGCGAGGTCGACCCCGACGAATACCTCGATTTCGTGCACGACATCCCGATCGACGAGTACCTGCGGCCCGAACCCGAACTCGCGGAAATGCTCCGGGCGCTGCCGATGCGGCGCGTCGTCTTCACCAACGCCGACGCCGCGCACGCCCGCCGGGTGCTCGCGCGCCTCGGCGTTCTCGGCCATTTCGAGACCGTCATCGACATCCATTTTCTCGATTTCGTCAACAAGCCCTACCCGCGCGCCTACCACAAGGCGCTCGAGTTCGTCTCCGCCCGCCCCGACGAGTGCGTGTTGCTGGAAGACTCGGCCGTCAATATCCGTTCCGCGATGGAGATGGGGATGACGACGGTGATGGTGGGGGGGGACGGGACCGACGGGGCGCATTACCACATAGAGCG
>JAFGSS010000082.1 GCA_016934555.1 Acidobacteriota bacterium
AAGGAGATCGCGTCGATGGCCGGGTAGAGGGGTTTCTGCCCCCCGACGTAGACCTCGAGGATCCGGTTGACACCGCGCGCCGCGTCCGCCCAGGCGCTCCGCACGAGATCGGCGTCGGTCCCGGAAGCGTACAGGGGGTAGGCCGCCTCCGCCCGCAGCGCCGCGCCGAGCGCGCCCAACCTTCCCCCATCCCGGACAAGGGCCGCGAGCCGGTTCCCGATCGCTTCGATCTCGCCCGGGCTCCAGCGCGCCGCCTCGGCGTAGCAGCCGGCGTCGGCGCACCCGCCGACCGCCCGGCGCATCCGCTCCCGCTGCCTGGCATGCTGCTGGTGGAGCCACGCGTCCCACCGCACCCCGTCTGCCAACGCCGGGTTCCGGGCCACGGTGCGGAAAAAGGGGAAGGCCTTGGCGGTGATGACGGCGTCGGTGCCGCCGTCACCCGTCCAGGCGGCGGCCGGCGCCAGGCGCAACCAGCAGAGGGCGAGCAGGAGGAGCCCCAGGTTTTTGAGGAAAGGACGGCGCGCAATCATGGTGTTCATGGCTTCATTCCGACGACGGTTGCCGGCTCGGCATCGACCCCCGGTTCATGTCCCGATTGAAGACGCCGCCGGGCGTCCATCAGGACCAGGCCCCCTTTCCGGGCGCCGAGGTGCCGGGTGATCACGGGGCATTTCACCTTCAGGAGGAAAAAGATCGGCCCCTCCACCTCCGAGAGGCATTCCAGGTTTCCCTGCCCCTTGCTGATGATGACATCGGCGCTGCGGAACAGTTCCAGAAACTCCGGCGAGCACCGTTCCAGAATGGTCCCGGGGGCGTCGCAGCCGGAGGAGAGGATGCGGGCCGAGTGGCCGATGCCGCTCTCTTCGGCGTCCTCGACCGTCGCGTCGTTGATGATGGGGATGTCGCGCACCGCATAGAACGTCCGCTTTCCCATCGTTTCGATCAGGATCCGGTCGAAGACGGTCTCGCCCGCGTTGTCCCCCAGGAAAAGGATCGTCCCGGCCTCCCCGACCCTCCGCCGGAAGGATTCGTAATGGTCGATGGCCAGTGGTTTGCCCAGAACCGAGTCCATCTCCGCTTCCAGGTCGAAACGCTGGTGCGCGCCGAAATCGATGACGTTCCCGGCGATCGCGACCAGGGCGGCCGTCCGGAGCGGGTCGTCCGAAGCCGCGACCGCCGCCTTCATCCTTTCGTAATGGCCGAGGGCGAGGCGCACGCTCTCTTTCTTGAGCCTCCTGAAAGGATCGGACACCCCGGTGATGTCGCGCACGGCGCCGTAGATATGGCGCGCCGTTTTCGGCGGCGGGCAATCAAAGGGAATGTCCGGGATCTGCCGGGCCACGGCGTCGAGCACCCGCTTGATCGTCCCTTCGTCGCCGGTGGCTTCCCGGGCGGCGAAAAGCGCCTGCTTCATGAAACAGGGTATGCACTCCAGATACGTCTTCATCGGTTCCCGACCTGAAAAACGGGGACGCCGCCGGCTACCGCCTGGCGTCCCGAACCATGGTGAGCCGCTCGACCCCCTTGATCTGCCGGTAATTGGCCCCCTGGCTGATCCCGCGCATGGCCAGTTCCGGATCGGTCACCCTGGTGCCCGACACGGCGGCGATGCCGTAATCGAAAAGGACCGGGGAAAGCGGCGCGCTGTCGCCCAGCACGACGACGAAGGAGTGCGGCCGGCACAGTTCGAGCAGCCGTCCGATGGTGTGATTGGTGAACGTGGTGCCCGTGATGGCGACGACATCCGCTTCGGGAAGGACATTTTCCGCTTCCGATTCCGGGAGGTCGTCCTTCTGGGGGTTTTTTTCGAGCACCTTCAGTTCCCCGACCATTTCCCGGAGATCGGGAATGAAGGGAAAGCGTCCCACGATGACAACCTTCTTCCCCGCCCCCTTCTCGGCAATCAGCTCCCGGGCGTTCAGTTCCCGGCAGAGGCCCGCGTCGATTTCCAGCAGGGAGTTGATGGTGGCCATGCCGACCGCGGATTCGATGATGCTGTCCGATTCGGTCATCCGGACCAGTTCCGCCGCGCTTTTATCCAGCAGGAAGCCGGGCCCCTTCATCAGGGGAGGGTCCTGTCGCAGGGCGTCCCGGGGGAGCGTGGCCGCAAGCCCGCAATGGCGCGTCAGGACCGCGCTGTGAAACAGGCCGATGCGGATATCCCGCACACCCGCTTCCATGTCCAGGGTGGAAACGACATCTTCAAGAATCTTGATCACTTTGCCTCCGTTGTACCAGTTGGCCACGCGGCGCCGGGCGCCGCTTCATGTCTGCGACCTGATTCTACACCAGGAGAGGGGAATGTCCCTTATGTTTGCCAGTCGACGTAGGCGCCTGCAAGAAGCCGCTCCGGGCCGATGCCGAGCCGGTGCATGAGCTTCCGGGCTTCCTCTTCTCCCGCTTCCGCGCTCTCCCCCTCACCGAGCGCCACCTCGAGTTCGAGAAAATCGCCCAGGTTCTCGACCCGGTCCAGATGGATGCGCGTCCGCCCGGCGTGGAAGAGGAGGCGCCGCTTTTGCACACGCCCCGCCTCCCCCCAGGCCGAGGAAAGCGCCGCACGCAGGGTTTCCGGACTGCCGGTGGGCGAAACGAGGTAGAACGACTCCCTGGGCCCCGGCCCATCGGCCCGCCGGTAGAAGATGAGTTCGCCCCGGTCCGGGGCGAGGGTGCGGAGCTTCAGCCGCCCGTTCGGGCAGGCGAAAAAGACGTCGTCCTGGACGATCTCGACCGGCCCCCGGTCGGCCAACGCCTCCACCAGGGGGAGGACCGCCTCGACGCTCTCGATCCTGGCCTTGATCTCGATGTTCCGGGCCAGCCTCATCGGGGAGGCCCCTGTCCGGCGAACGGGTCGGCCCCCTGCCACTTCCCGCCCCCGGCAAGCACCGTGTAGAGCGCGTCGTAGTGCATCGTTTCGAAGATCGTGAACTCGTTGAAGGAGATGATCTCCCGGTCGTCCACGTACCGGCGCTCCAGGGGGAGGCGGTCGACCGGGGGAATGACCCGGATGTCGCGGCTCCAGCCGGTGACCCCCGGCCCGAAAACGGTGATGCCCGGTTTCGGGCCCTGGCCCTGGGCCGCCCAGTAGGCGCTCTCGCGGTCGTGCACGTTGTGCACCTGGTCGAAACCCAGCCCCGTCACGTAGCTGATGCCGACCGGGTTGAGCCCAAGCTTGTAGTCCATCAGCTCCGAGGCCGCGTCGAAATAATCGGGGTCTCCCGTCAGCACCCAGTGAAGGAGCGGGGCGGCCGCGTATTGCGGCTGCCGGACGTTGTGGCCCCACGCCTTGCCGTCGGGATCGTTCCCGACCGGGTAGGCGTGGCGCCGGAGTTCGGCGATGTTGGCGTCGGCCGCGTCCTTGACCGCCTGGCGGAAGAAACGGACGATCTCCGGGTCGGTTTTGGCCTTCCGGTCCAGGATGTAGGAAAGGATATAGGCGGGGTTGTCCAGCCGGTCGTCGTTGAGCGAATAGCCCGGCGTGAGGTAGAGATGGTCCTTCAGCCCGCCGGCCGTCCGGTACAGTTCCCGGACTTTCGCGTGATCGGCCTCCTCGCCGCAGAGGAGGAAGCGCTGGATGTGGTAGTACAGCCTTTCCGGCGCGGCCATGGCCCCGCCGCAGGAGCCTGCGGCCCGCTCCGCCCGGCGCTCCAGTTCCTTCGACCTTGCGGGATCGTAGGGGGCGAGGATGCGGGCCAGGTGCAAAAACAGCCCGGCCCCGGTGCAGGTGGCGCGGTCATCGACCTTCACCGTGCCGTACTTCTTGTCGTCCCGGTCCATGGGCGCGGCGAAGGGGTCCGGGTACCCGCGGGTCTCGGTCCCGAAATGGATGCTGCCGTCCTCGTTCTGCAGGTACTCCCACGCCAGGCTCCCCCAGGCGGCCTCGTCGACGATGTCGGGGACGCCGTTTTCGTACCCCGTAATGTTGTATTCTTCGTCGAACTTCCCCGGGAGGTCGAACTGGCCGTCGGTGAACAGACCCGGGAAGGCCTCGTAGATCATCAGGTTGATGATCGGGTTGGCCATGTGGTACGCCCGCCGGTCGGCGTCCCCCGCGTCATGGTACCCCCCGTAGACGCGGAATGTCCGCTCGTCCCCCTTCACATCGATGTTGGCCTCGCCGATCGGGCCGTCCACGTCGTAGATCAGGGTGTGGCACGGCTTTTTGCGGATGTCGGGCCGGGCGATCGGGCAGCCGCAGCGCTGCAGGTACTGGGCCCGGAAGAGGGTGTAGGCCAGCCGCGCGGAGAACTCCCCCCCCACGCCGAAGGGGTGGCTGCTGCCGTACCCCCTGACGGTGAGGGTGTAGGGCCCCCCCGCGGGCACGGCCGCCAGGTCGATCCGGTACACGGGATCGCCCGAACCGGGGTCGATCTCCGCCAGGCGCCCGCCCGCGACCGCTTTTCCCGTCCGGCGCTCCCACACCGTGTATTCGGGGAGGGGGCCCTCGATCCGGCGCGCCCCCCCCGTCCCCAGCCAGAGGGCGAAGTTGGCGTACCGGCGGCGCGACCGCCCGCTGTAGCCGGCCTGGTTGGTCTTGATCGCCTCGCAGAAGATCTCTTTCTCACGGAACTCGATCTCACGGTCCCCGTAGGGGGTCTCCACCCGGTAGCGCGCCCCCTCCTCGAGCTTCGAGGTCTCGAGGTAGATGTGGTGGTCGAAGGGATCGGCCGCGGTCGAGTATTGGTATACGGCCGTCGCCGGCCGGCCGTTGACCTTCCACCCGGAAGGGTCGCCGATGGCGACGGCGCCGGTCTCGGGGGAGTCGCCGGCGATGAAGGCCACCAGCACGTTGTGGGAGGCCGAGCGGATTTCCTTCAGGGAGGGGCGGGCCTCGAGGCCCGGGAAGGCGCAGAGGAGCGCGAGGACGATGCCAACCGAAATTTTCTGGGTCATGAGGGATCCTTGGTCAACGGGACGGAAGCCTGTTCCTTCCCCACCGGGGGCGACGGAGCGGGCCGGGTGTGCCCCGATTCAGGCCCCGATTCTACTACAGCCGGGGGAAACCGGAGCCATTTATCGGGCCCTCC
>JAFGSS010000083.1 GCA_016934555.1 Acidobacteriota bacterium
ATTGCAGGGATGCCTGTCCGCCCAGGCCGAGGGTGGTGGCCTCGAAGCCGAGGCGCCCCATCGGGCGCTTCATGAGGCGGTCGGGCCCGGTTTTGCCGAAGACGAAATGGGGACCGAGGGAGAGGCTCGCGGATGCGAGCGCGGCGCCTTTGAGAAACCTTCGCCTCGAAAGGGAGGTGTCCGGGAGATCGGCCATGGTGTGTCCTCCTGTGGTCGGGTGCAAATGCTCCTGCAGGACGCGCTCGGGCACCCGATGGTCTCATAACAATATACCATTGGGCGATACCGGGGGCCGGCCCGAAATCCTGGACACCCACGAATCGAGCGCACACTGAAATGCTGGACATCCACCCATTGGGCGCAACTCCGGGCCTGAAGCCTTGCCAAGCCAATAGGTGGGTGTCCATGATTGGTGTCCAGGATCAGTGGATGTCCAGGATCGGGGGTTTCTCATTTGGTGGATGTCCACAATTTTGCAAAGAGTGGATGTCCAGGATTTCACTATTTCCAGGGGGTAATGGGGGTGCCCCGGCCGAAGCGGAAATCGGTCGCGAACCAGGTGGTTTGGATGTTCCCGCCGGCGACGATGACCTGGATGGACCGGGCATTGGTGAAGGGCTTGATCAGGGTGTCCGGCGGCGCCTTCATCCAGCCCGCGAACGGTTCCAGACCCTCGAGGGCCATCGGCATGCTGGCCGTGGTGTTGACGCCGTTCCCCCAGAAGGTGGCGGCGGCCACCTCCACGTTGTCGGCCAGCCACCGGCCGAGCTCCGATTTGGATCTGAAGCCGTGCACGTCCCTGAGCAGGGCGGCCACGGTCGGGTCCATGACGATGGTCGCGGCCGAGCCGTAGAGCGAGCGCATGTAGTCGCGGATGAGCATGTGGGGCGGGTGGGCGCTCTGCGCCTCCCCCACGCTCGAGATGTAGCTCCAGCCGATGCCGACGCTGACCACGTCATCCTCCGGCTTGAACCCCATCTCGACGCTGAGGGAATTCCAGCCGGCGGGGAGGAGTTCCTCGTTCTCGGCGATGCAGAGGTTGTTGTACTGCAGCGCGCTCCCCAGGGTCGAATAGGCCCCCACGTTGAGACGGAGGTCCCCCAGGATCTTGCCCGCCAGGGTGAAGGTGCGGCCGATGACGGAGTTGGCCTCGCTGAAGGGGCCCATCACATCGGTTCCCGAGTGGATCCCGAGCCGCCGGCGGACCGGTCCGTTGAAGACGATCATGTTCGCCATGGAGCTGGTGGAGTTCCCGAAGGAGGGGGCCTGCGTCAGCGTCGCGAGGATGGCGGGGAAGTACTCGGGCCGGGCTCCGGCCATGACGGCGTAGACGGCCGCCTTCTCCACCGTCAGTTCCCGGGAGCCCGTCCGGCTGACCACTTCTCCCGGCTTGCGGCTGGTCCCCCGCAGCATGGCCGCCACCCGCCTTTCGGTCGGGAGGACGACGGGGAGGAAGTCGGTCCACTCTCTCTCCTTGAACAGGCGCTGGAGATTGTCCTCGGTGCCGGGCGCCAGCAGCCTCGGCTCGGGGGCGGCGGCCGGCGGCATCCCGGCACGCTTCTCTTCGGCCGTGAGCGGGGCCGTCAGCGCATCGATGACGGCCCGCATCATCGGCTTGCCGGAGAGGAGGTCCTTTCCCTCGACGTAGGCGCGGTGGACGCTTCGGGGCTGGCCGGCCACGGGGAAGGGGAACGCCACGTAGCGGATCGGCATGCCGTTGGAATACTGGAGCTCGTAGTCTTTGAATTTCAAGACATTGACGGCGGAGGCGCCAACGGTGGGAATGCGGCCTTCAAGCTCGAGGTTGCGCGCAAACCGGCTCACGGCCGATACGCAGCCGTGTCAACCGCCGATCCCGATGATGGCGCCCGCCGCCCCCGCGGCCAGGATCTCCTTCCTGAGTCCGGCGTCGTCGCCGAACGGCCCCCCGGCGGAGCGCCGGATTTCGACTTTCACCGACGGCATGTTTCGGGCGAACCAGTCCCGCATCTCCTCGAAGACGCTGTAGGCCGCTTCGGGGCCCCCCCACTGCAGGTCGACCAGGTAGAGGGTCTTTCCTTCGAGAGAGGGGGCCCGCGGCGCGAGCGGCACCCGCTCCACCAGCTTCGTGGCGATCGCCGGGTTGAGGACGGTGACGCGCCGCCCGGCGGCGGTGTCCGGGTCTTCCTGGCCGGCGACGGGCGCCGTTCCCCCGGCGGAGATGAGGACGGCGGCAAAAAGCAGGACGGCTCCCGACAGAACGGATTTTTTCATGGCTCCCTCCCCGCAAAAGGAATCGATCAGTACGGTACGCCTCCGCCCCGCTCCGCCGGCGGGTGCGCGTGTGCGTCCCTCCGGCCGGTCCCGGTTTTCCCCCTATTCCTGGGAGGGGGGCCCCACCGGGAAAGCGGCCTTGGGCCGCGGGGGGGGCGCCAGGTTCACGTCGTAGCCGGCGATGTCGGTCTGTGGTGGCGCCGTGTCCACCAGCTTGAGCGCCTTGGCCGGGCAGACGCTGACGCACGCCTGTTCTCCCCCGGGCCCCCCCTTGTGGTTCCAGTACGGGGCGTCGACGCAGAGGTCGCACTTGGTCGATTTCTTCTTTCCCGGGTCCCAGACCGTCCGGTGGGGCCGCTGGGGGCACGACTGGATGCAGCGCTTGCAGCCGATGCATTTTTCCTGGTCGATGCGACGCACGTTCCCGTTGGCGGCATCGACGTGACAGGCGCCGGTCGGGCAGTTCTGCACGCAGACGGGGGTGACGCACTGGCGGCAGACCGACATCACGATGTCGTAGGGGTACTTGGTGAAGGAGGGGGCGTCGCGGATGATCTGGATCCTGGAAAGCGAAGGGTTCGCCACCCCCTCGTGCGTCATCGAGCAGGCGTACATGCAGCTCTGACAGCCGAAGCAGAGCCGGCTGTCGTAGACGATATACCCCTTGGACGGAGCATAGGAAACGGCGGCCTCCACGGCCGGGGGTGCCGCGGCGAGCGGCGCTCCCACCGCCAGGGCCCCCGCAGCGAGGGCGGTCCCCCCGCTCTTCAGGAAATCGCGTCTCAATACTCTCTTTTCATCAGCCATGCCTGTTCTCCCGTCGAACTCCTGTCAGATTTCAAGGATGCGGATCCGCCCCGCTCCTACGCCTTCCCGAGCGCCCGGAGCACCTTGTCCGGGGTGATCGGGGGTTCGATCCACTTGCCGATGGCGTTGGCCACGGCGCAGACCGGGAGCTGCGGGGCCGCCATGCAGTGGCTGATGCCGGAGGCGCCGTAGCAGGCGTTTCCCGACCGGCTCTCCACGGCGCAGGTCTCGATCGGCCCCAGGTCGAGGATCGTGGGCTTCTTGTACTCGATCATGTTGGTGCTGAGCTTCACCCCGCTGGCCCTGTCATAGACGAACTCCTCGGAAAGGCCGCCCCCCTGGCTGAAGTACATCGCCTGGTGCAGCTGCCCCTCGAACGACGTCATCCGGAGCACCTTGCCGGGGTCGCACGCCACCACGAACCGGGTTACCTCGACCTCGCCGGTCTCGGTGTCCACGGCCACCTCGCAGAAGCTCGCGTTCATGACGTCGAGCACCTTCCCCCCCTGGTGCCACGTCGTCTCGGGGGGGCGGCCGAAGAAGGTCGCGGCGATGTCCTTGTCCTGGTCGCCGAAGCCCTCGTCGGCGATGAACTGGCCGAACGGGATCTTCTGGCCCGGGTCGGACTTCAGAAAAACCATGGTGTCCTTCGTGTCGAGATCTTCCGGTTCGGCCTTGAACTTGGGCGCGGCCAGCTCGAGCAGCGCCTTGCGGCACCGCACGGCCGCCTCCTTCATCACCCAGGCGGAGGCGGTGGTGCCGTCGCTCCCCCCGCCGACCGGGGTGAAGAACGCCCGGTTGTCGTACTGGAGGATCACGTCCTCGATCCTGGCCCCCATCTCCTCGGCGACGACCAGGGCGCAGGCGTCGGCGGCGTAGACCCCCATCCAGGGCCCCTTGAGGGGCACGTACACCTTGTTATCCCCCTGGATGGTGACGGTGGCCGTGTAGGGGGCCTGGGCGTGGCGCGGCGACTGGGCGTAGCGGAACCCGTACCCGTGCATCCGCCCGTCGGGGAGGCGCCGGGTCCCGGCGGGGTGCCATTTCCACCCCATCAGCTTCTTCCCCTTCTCCACGCACTCCAGCAGCCCGGGGGGGACGCCGGGGTCGTCCTGGGACGAGGGGCCGTGCACGTTTCTGAGCGCGACGTCGGTCACGTCCATCCCGAGCTTTTCCGCGATGATCTGCTCGGCGATCGTCATCGCGTCCCAGTTGAAGGGGGAGGTCTGGCTCCCCGTCGACTTGGCCGAGTCGGTGAAGACCGCCTGGGCCTCGCTGTGGAGGTTCTTGCAGCGGGTGGTGTTGAAGGGGCTGAACATCGCCTCGAACGCCCCCATGGCGAAGGGGCGGGCCCGGACGCCGGGCGCCCCCATGTCGGAGATGGTGCGTTCCCTGACGGCCGTGATGGTGCCGTCCTTCCTGAACCCGATCTTCACGTGCATATACCGCTGCGGGTTCGCGGAGTAATAGTCGTTCTGGCGCGCGTTCATGCACCGGACGGGGCGGCCGGTTCTTCTGGCCAGCAGCGGGGTGATGAGCGAGGCGCGCCGCAGCATCCAGTCGCAGTACTTTCCCCCCTGGAAGGTGGTGCCGCGGTGGAGCCGGTCGAAGGTGACGCCGTAGGCGGGGCGCAGTTCGTAGGCGCCCCAGGTCGGGGGGATACCCTGCACGTACAGGCTCGGCCCGGGGGGCCCCAGCGGGGCCTGGGCCCACCAGGAGAGGCTCCCGTTCGGGTTCGGGATGTGGGACGCCGTCAGGGAGTGGGTCCAGTCGAATTCGAAGACCTGGTCCGCCTCCCGGAAGCCGGCCTCGACGTCCCCCGTGGTGAACGGCTTGGAGGCCAGGGCCTTCGGTTCGATCCGGATGAAGGGGGAGCCCGGCTCCAGGCTGGTGCGCGGGTCGACGACCGGGGGGAGGACCTCCCACTCCACCGCGATCAGGCGGAGCGCCTCCTCGCAGATGTCCTCGGTCTCGGCGACGACCACGGCGCCGACCTCCTCGTTTTCCGTGTCCGACTCGTTGCTCAGCATCGGCTCCCGCAGGGCCTTGTCCATTGCCTGGATCTCCGGGTCCTCCCAGGTGACGATGTCGACGACGCCGTCGAGGGCGCGCGCCCGGCGGGTGTCCATCCGCACGATTCTGGCGCGGCCGTGGGGATTGCGGAGGAACTTGGCGTGCAGCATTCCGGGCACGACGTCGTCGCTGCCGAATTTGGCCATGCCGGTGGCGATGGGAAAGGAAAGCCTGCCGGGCACGTTGGCCGCGCCGACCGCCCTGAATTCCTTTCGCTGTCCGTTGCTTCCCACGATGTCTGCCATGGCCTCGCTCCCTGAGTGGACGGTGCCGCGTGCCCTATTGCGCCGATTGTACTACCGAACGCCCCTTTTGGGTCAAAAAGTAAGGTTTTCCGGGCGCATTTTTCACGCCCCCGCGGTCTCTTTCCCGGGACGACGGAGGGAGGGGCGGGCGTTGGCGGGGAGGGCGGAAGGTCTGCGAGACGCGATGGGGGGGGACGACGGGGTATCGGGGACGGACCAGAATATCTTGAATCAAGCCAATAAGTTATCCTGGTCCGTCCCTGGTTTTTTCGGGAACGGGGCTATTTGGCGGCCCAGAGGCCGTGCAGGTTGCAGTACTCCCTGGCCGTCATCGGCGCGTTCGGGTCTTCCACCATGAAAACGGCCTCGGCGACGGTGTCGCCTTCCTTGAAGTCGTGCCGGAGCACCTTGTCCCCGACCAGGAGTTCCACGAACAGGATGTAGTGCTCGGGTTGCATGGGATGGGGGACGCTCCCGACCTTGACCGTCACCTTGTTCCCGGTCTTCTCGATCACCGGCACATGCTTCTCCCTGGCCGCGTCGACGGTATCGGCGACGAGTTCCTGCATCGGCTGCCCGCAGCAGGAAATCGTCGTCTTCCCGTTCCACAGGCTCTCGATGATGTTTCCGCAAACCTCGCATTTGTAAATGCTCTTTTTCCGCAGCATAGTTCCTCGCTTTCCGACGAATACGGTGGTGTCCACTCGTTCACACCCTATCACTATACTGGATGACCATCGGCTTCCGAACAGGGTTCGGCCGATTTTTTTGGCTCCGGCTCCCTCCATGGCGGCCGCGGTCCGGGAAGGGAGGGGGAGGGAAAGTTTTCTGGTTGCCTTCCGGCCGGGGTTTATAGTCAGATAACGAAGATCTCCCAACCGGCGGAAGGGGAGCGGTCCCCGCCGGCGGGGACAGGACACTGGCACGCTACGCAAAGGAGCCGTCTTATGGCTGATGACAAAAAAGCCCTGAACACAGAGGCCGCCCCGAAAAAGCGGCTGTCCCGGCGCGACTTCCTGGTCACGGGGGGAACCGTGGTCGCCGTCGATGCCCTGATCGCCGCCAGTCCGGCCGCGGCTGCCGCCGCACCGGCTGCCGCACCGGCAGGCTCATCGGCCGCCGCCACCTACCCCGCGTCGAAAGGGTACCTGGTCTACGACAGCAAGAAATGCGCGGGGTGCACCACCTGCATGCTCGCCTGTTCGCTCGTCCACTACGGGGTGCAGAACCTTTCCCGCTCCCGCATCCAGATCATGCAGGACTCCTTCGGCAAATTCCCCGGGGACGTCATCATGGCCCCCTGCCGGCAGTGCAAGGTGCCGGTGTGCGTCCAGAGCTGCCCGGTGGGCGCCGCCTATGTCGACACCGAAAACGGCAACGTGCGCCGCATCGACAGCGCCAAATGCATCGGCTGCAGGACGTGCCTCAGGATGTGCCCCCAGCAGCCGCACCGCACCGTCTGGGTCACGATCGACGGCAAGGGGAAGTCGTCCAAGTGCGACCTCTGCCTCGACACCCCCTACTGGGACGAGAAAGGGGGGCCGGGGGGGAAGCAGGCGTGCGTGGAGAGCTGCCCGATGAAGGCGATCAAATTCGTCGCCGAAATGCCCGACCAGAAGGAGACGGAAGGGTACGACGTGAACCTGCGCAACGACCACTGGTACAACCTGGGCCTGGTGGACAACAGCACCGTGGAGCCGAAACGGAATCCGGTGTGGAAAGTCGGGGGAGGGGAATAGGATGAAAGGCGGATATACGGGCAAGATATTGCGGGTCCATCTTACGACCCGGACCATCGGCACCATCGACACGGCCAAATACGAGGAATTCGGGGGCGGGCACGGCATCGGCTCCGCGGTGTTCTTCGATCTCGTCGGCGATCAGCTTACGTTCGAGGCTTTCGATCCCCGCAACCTCATCATCATGATGGCCTCCCCCTTTTCCGGCACCTTCATGCCCGGCTCGGGGCGCTGCGAGGTCCAGGGAATGGGGCCGATGCTCTACCCCGTCGAGTGGTTCGCCCACAGCAATTTCGGGGGGCGCTTCACGGCCCAGCTGAAGTTCGCGGGGTGGGACGGCATCGTCGTGGAAGGCGCCGCGGACGAGCCGGTCTGGATCAACATCGTCAACGACAAGGTTACGATCGAGAGCGCCAAAGGGATCTGGGGGATGGACACCTGGGACACCCAGGAGGAGATCTCCCGCCGCGTGATGCCGGGGCTCAAATACGGCGAGTGGGCCGAGCTGGCCCGGGACCAGGCGACCACGCAGTCCCCCGCCGTCGTCTGCTGCGGCCCGGCGGGGGAGAACCGGAGCCGGCTGGGCGCGCTCCTGCACGGCCCCGGTTCGCAGGCGGCCCTGTGCGGGTTCGGGGGCGTTTTCGGCTCCAAGAAGCTCAAAGCCATCAGCGCCATCGGGACGGGGGATGTCCCGATCGCCGACCCCAAGGCCTTCATGGCCGCGCGCCTCTGGTTCCGGCAGTTCCAGTGGGACGTGGATAATCCCCGCGAGGCGGAGCGCTTCGGCGCCGGTGGTCCCTACGCCCTGATCAGCGGCCGCCCCAGCGGGGGGAACGTGCTCAACCGCGACCTGCCGCTCACCCCCGCGCGTGCGACCGCCTGCGCCTCCTGCCCGCGCGGCTGCCGGATGCGGCTGGCCACGGGGGACAGCAACGAGTCGGTCTGCGCCGGCACCATGGTCATCACGGTCAACGGGTCGGTCAAGTTCACCCGCCAGGGGAACGACCTGATGCAGAA
Source organism: Acidobacteriota bacterium (assembly GCA_016934555.1). Classification (GTDB taxonomy): domain Bacteria; phylum Acidobacteriota; class UBA6911; order UBA6911; family UBA6911; genus UBA6911. The sequence continues at coordinate 8,135 of JAFGSS010000083.1, forward strand.
ATACGGCCTCGGACACTGGCAGCTGATGCCGCTCCTGTCCTACATAGACGCCCTCCACAAGAAGGGGATCCTCGGGAAGGGGAAGCAGATCGACACCGACCTGCCGCTCGACCGCCCCGGCACGTTCGCCTACGCCGACGCGGTGATGCGGGCGATCGCCTACCGGGAGGGGGTCGGGGACGACCTGGCCGAGGCGTGCGCCCGTTTCGCGAAGAAGATCGGGCGCTACGACCAGGACGTCAACGACGGCACGCTGAGTCTGGCCTACTGGGGGACGGCCAACCACTACGACCCGGCGATCGAGGCGGAGTGGGGCTTCGGCTCCCTGCTGGGGGAGCGCGACCTGATGCTGCACCAGATGTCCAACTACCCCATCCACTGGATGGCCTGGTCGGGCGACCCCTACCTGACGGCCGAGGAGGTCTCCCGCCTCTACACCGACGCCATGGTCCCCTACCAGGGGGACCCCTTCATGGTCGATCACAGCGACGGGCCGACCGGGATCTACTCCGACTCCAAGGTCAAGCAGGTCGCCTGGATCAAGCACTACGAGAAGTTCTGGGTCGGGGCGGGCGGTTTCTGCGGCTGGCGCTGGCCGATGTGCATCACCAACAACACGGCCGACCGCCGGGGGGCGACGCCCGAGGCGGAACCGAAGTTCTGGAACGCCGTGACCGGGGATAACCGGACGTTTGCCGACTACATGGAACTGGGGCACAAGATCTACACCCTCGACCGCTCCATCTGGGCGCTGCAGGGGCGGCACCGGGACATGGAGGTCTTTCCCGACTACGTCTACGACAAGCCGAGCGTGGGGCACGACATGACCATGTACATCGACGGCCAGTGGCAGTACGCCAAGGGGACGGGGCGGACGCTGGACCGGGCGAAAGTGGAGGATTTCAAAACCAGGTTCTACAAGTTCGAGGGGTACAATCCCGACAACGGTTATCCGAAGCGGGACACCCTCGAGAAGATGAAGCTCGCAAAGGTCGCCGACCTGCTCCAGAAGCGGGGCAAGCTGGGCTGACCTGGCCGCTTACGCGGTCCGGAGCGGGCGGGATCCGATCCCGCCCGCTCCGGACCCTTCCTTCCTTTACCCCTGCGTCTGTTCCTTCCTGTTACTGCGGGAGGATGGCCGAGAGGCGCGTGGCGGCATCCACGCACTTTTTCCCGTATTCCTGGGCTTTTTCCTTCGTCAACCGGAACGCGGGTGCGGTGACGGCGAGAGTTCCCGTGATGTTGCCGGCGGCGTTGAACACGGGCGCCGAGACGGCGCTGATCCCCTCGCGGAACTCCTCGAAGTCGGTGGCGTACCCCCGCTTGCGGACGGCCGCCAGTTCGCGGAGCAGGGTGCTGGGGTCGGTGATGGAGTTTTTCGTGAAGGCCGGGAGGCCCTCGGTCTCGATGAGCCTGTGGACCTGGTTTTCGGGGAGGAAGGCAAGAACGGCCTTCCCGTTCGATTTCGTGGTCAGCGAATTCATCGTGCCGATCGGGGGGACCACCCGGAGGTCGATCCGGGACTCGACCGAATCCACGATGACCATCTGGGTCCCGCGCAGGACGGAATAGTTCGCCGTCTCCCCCGTGTACTCGGCCAGTTCCTTCAGGAACGCCTTGGCGGCGTCGGCGATGTCGAGCTTGCCGAGGACGTAGTGCCCGTAGTCGATGAGGGCGATCCCGAGCGAGTACTGCTTGGTGGCTTCGTTGCGGTCGAGCAGCCCGTGATGGCTGAGGGTGACCAGAAGCTTGTGGACGCTGCTCTTGTGCCACCCGGCGGCCTCGGTGACCTCGGCGATCGTCATGCCGTGCCCCCGGGTCCGCAAAAGCCTCAGGATGCGGGCCGCCCGGTCCACCGCGGGCACGATGTATTCGTAATGTTCCTCTGTCGCGGATACCGTTTTTGAATTCTGGTTCATCCCCTGTCCCCCATGGCGGTTTGCTGAATGCATCATCATGGTCTTCGATTTGCCAGAAACGCGGGCGGCCGGCGGGGCTGCTCCCGTGGAGGCCGGCGATGGGCCCGGGTCCCCTGCGGGGATCCCGGACCCATGCCGGTGCTGCGTGGCCGGTTCAGGCGGAACCGGGGGCCACAACTAGTACTTCACGTAAGTCGGGACCAGGGTTTTGTACCTGGCCACCAGCTTGTCCCAGTTTTTGGGAAGCTGGATCTTGCGCGTGACGAACTCGTTTTCGAATCCGCCCGCGCTCTGGTGATGCCCGATCCAGACCCCGGGACCCCCGGCGACCACGAGGATGAAGTCTTCGTTCTTCAGGCCGCCGCCGCCGGCCGCGCGGGGAGTGTTCTTGACGATGAAGTCCTTCACCTGCTGCTTCGTCCACCCCGCGCTCTTGAAGATCCGGGCGTGATCGGGGATGACGACCAGGCCGGCCAGCGAATAGAGCCCGAGCCCGGCCATCGACCCGGCCAGGCCCTCGGGGCTCGTCTGCGCGGGGACATGCTGGGTGTAGCGGTTGGGGAAGAAGACCGTGACGGTGCTGTCGTCCGGGTTGAAGCCCAGGTCGACGTGCAGCGGCTGCCAGGGGCTCTCCTCCTGGTTTTCGCCCAGGACGAGGGCGTACTTGCCGGGGTTCCCCAGCGTTCCCATGTCCTCGATCCCCTTGCGCGCGCCGCCGATGTTCTTGACGATCAGGCCTACGGCCCGACCGATGGCGGAGTTGGCCATGTTGCCCGGGCTGAGGGCGCCCGAACTGCAGTTGATGTGGATGTCGTTGCGCAGCGGCCCGTTGATGAGCAAAAACGGGGCCCACGACCCGGTGCTGACCTCGAAGGTGTCGAACCGGGTTTTCGGGTCCGCCAGGGCGTCCACCGTCGCCAGCAGCACCGGCATGTGGATCGGCAGAGCGCCGGCCATGACGGCGTTGACGGCGATCTTTTCCACCGTGGCCTTCCCCAGGCGCGGGATGAGCTTGGCCACGACGTGGTCGCGCGGCAGGTCGGTGCCCGTCAGCATCTCGGCCACCGCCTGTTCGGTCGGGGGATACAGGGGGAGTCCGTCCCCCCAGCCCTTGCGGTAGAAGAACTCGTTGAACTGCCGGAGCGTCCCCTTGAAGGCGACCTTCGGCTGGGGTTCCTTCTGGACCTGCGGGTTTTTCTCCTCCGCGGTCAAGGGTCTGGTCAGCGCGGCAATGATGTCGCCGAGAGCGGCGTCAATGCCCGATTGGATGTCTTCGGCAACGGTGGATTCGCAGGCGATGGACGTTCCCAGTACCCGCACCCCCGGCATGCCTTTACCCGACGACGCCGAGTGGGCGTCGTTCACGAAACCGCGATTCGCCAGTAACACGACCGGCGTTCCAAAGTCCTCGATCGCTACGCCGTTGTAGGCGAGGAACTTGGTGCAGGACCCTCAATCGCCGACCGCGGCGACCACCGCGTCCATGTCTTTGGCCCAGGCCGCGAACCGCTCCTTGTTGACGGTCTCGGTCTCGGTGACGTTGGGCAGGGTGGAATGGAAGAGGCTGGTCTGGATGGTGGGATATTTCTGCTTCAGCCTTTTTTCCACCTCGTCGGTGATCGGTTTGGCCGCGCGCTTGAAGTTGGCGAACAGCCCTACCTTCTTCCCGTCCAGGGTGTCGAGCCGGGGGGAAAGGCCCCGGAGCGGGATCGGGTCCACGTCAGCCCACGGGCTGAGGACCTCGTACTGCGTTTCCGGGGCCTGCTGGGCGGCCAGGCTCCCGGAAGGGGCGGGTACGGCCACGACGGAAAACGCCGTCACCGCCGCCACGGACAATAATCTGCGCATGTGTTGCTCCTCCTTGTTCGTTGGTGAAATGTAAGCTGCCCCTTATGATATCAGGAAGGACCGCCCCAGGCGCGAATGCCGGGAGCGGTCCCACGCCCGCAGGCGCTTACGCCTGATAGATCTCGCATAATAGATATAGTAGCCATAAGGAGACAACTCTAGCTCCCGGGGCGGGGTGAAGTCAAGCATAATGAGTGGAAGATCAAGGTTTTACCGGTCTGATCACAGGGACCGCGGCGCCGCGAGGCGGCCGCGGCGCCGCGGTCCCTGTGCGCTACTCGTCGTCCTTGATGTAGCGGCCGCCCGGGACGGTGGTGAAGTGAAAGACCGGCCGGTCGACGCGCCGGAGGATCAGGGGGCAGTGCTTCATCCCCGCGGGTACGAACAGGAGCGCGCTGCGGGTGATGACGTGTTTTTCGTCCTCGAGCCAGATTTCGATTTCGGCGCCGAGGTCGTGGGGGTGGTCCGGATCGTTGCCGAAAAACCCGATGATCTCGTCCGCGTCGTGGACGTGGGGCCGGTCTTCGAGGGTTTCGGCCGCCCGGAGGTACCAGGCGGTGTTCATGTGAAAGGCCCCCTCCACCACGTTTTCGTCCATCCAGAGGATGCGGCGGGCGTAGCGGGAGTAGGCGGTTTCGATCTTCCGCTTCTCCTCGGGGACGACCAGGTCGGTGACGATGTATTTGCCGTATTTCGATCCTTCCATGCAAACCTCTCCTTCCTTTTTGTGAAGCCGGGGGGTCATTCCCGCCGGCGCAGTCCGCTCTTGCCGCCGAGGTGCTGGCCCCCGTCGAATTTGATCGTTTCTCCCGTCATCATACGCGCCCCCTCGGCCAGCCAGACGATGGCGTCGGCGACGTCCTCGGGCGTTGCCAGGACCTCCAGGGGCGTCGTCTCGCGCACGGATTGGACGACGCGGGCGAATTCCGTGTCTCCCAGTCCCCGGCGCAGCCAGCGGGTGTCGATGGCCCCCGGGGCGACGCCGTTGACCCGGATCTCCGGACCGAGGGTGCGGGCCAGGCACTTGGTCATGTTGATGACGGCGGCCTTGGAGGCGGAATAGGCGATGGAACTGCCGTGCCCCAAAAACCCCGCGATGGAGACCACGTTGACGATGGCTCCCTCCCCCGCTTTCTTCATGTGGGGGACCGCCGCGCGGGAGCAGAAAAAGTTGCCCATCAGGTTGGTGCGCAGGATCTCGAGCCAGACGTCCTCCGAGAGCGCCTCGAGGTCGCCGAATTCGACGAAGCGGGTGACGGCGGCGTTGTTCACCAGGACGTCCAGGCGCCCGAAGGCGTCCACCGCCGCCTGGACGAGGCGCCTGCAGTCGGCTTCCAGCGACACGTCGGCCTGCACCACGACCGCCCCGGCCCCCCGCTCGCGGCAGAGCGCGGCCGCCTCCTCCGCTTCGGTGCGGCTGCGGTTGTAGTTGATGACGACCGAACACCCCCGCCCGGCGAACTTGAGGACCGCCGCCCGCCCCACCCCCGCCGAACTCCCCGTGACCACCGCTGCCTTGTTTTTCAGGTCCATAATCCGAAACTCCGTTGGATGCTGCCGGCGCCCTCGGACGCCGGAGAGTGCGTTCGCCCTATTATGGGCCGCACAGCGGCGCATGCGCCCTGTTTTTTCGCTCCGTCTCGGCCCGGGGAGGCCGCAGCCCGTCCCCGATACCTGAAAGGGGGAAATTCCCGGACCTCCATTATCGCTTGGAAAACCCAAGGACACCTATAGGTTATAATGGTGCTTCATGGAGGGGGGCTGAACCCCGGGGCGTGCCCGCGCATCCTATGAAGGGACGCCCGCGGCAGGCACTGACCGGTCGCGGTTTACGGGGGGACAGGAGGGAGCGATTGTGAGATCATGGTCGGGAGGGAATATGAAGCGATATCTTGCAGGATGGGTGGCGGGCGTCTGCCTGATGGCGTTGGCGATGGCGGCTCCCGCCCGGGCGGCGGAGGTCCCCCGTATCGGCGTCGGGGAACTGAAGAAGATGATGGACGAGGGGGTCGCGGTGACCGTGATCGACGTGCAGTCGAGGGAGGCCTACGCCGAGGGGCACATCAAGGGCGCCCTTTCGATCCCCTGGCAGAGTCAGATCGCGCTCGAGGACGTCTGGTCGTTGCCTGCGGACCAGCTGATCGTCACCTACTGCGACTGCGGCCCGGGGGAGGCGGACAGCGCCGATTTTGCACGGCAGCTCTTCCAAATGGGGTACGAAAACGTCAAAATACTGGCGGACCCCTCCATCAGGGAGTGGCGTGAAAAGGGCTACCCGGTCGAAAAGTAGGGGGCCCGCGGAGACAGGAGCCTTATGAGAATGCCATGGTGTTTTGCCCTGTTGCTGGCGGCGGCGGCCGGGGGCGCCGGCTGGGCCGGCTCGGAGCCGGCGGCCGCTTACGTGGGATGGGAGCGGTGTGCCCCCTGTCACTCGGAACTCACCGAGGGCTGGCAGACGACGCGGCACGCGAAAGCGATCGACAGCCTCAGGAAGACGGGGCAGGAAAATCTGCCCGGGTGCGTCGAGTGCCACGTCACCGGGTATGAAAAGGACGGGGGTTTCATCGACTGCGAACTGACGCCGGAGATGGCGGGAGTGCAGTGCGAGGCCTGCCACGGGCCCGCCGGGGGGCATGTGGAGGACCCGATGGGGGTAAAACTGGTCCGGGACGCGGGTGAGGACGTCTGCCGGGCGTGCCATACCGAGGACCAGGACCCGGGATTCAACTACGAGGAAAAGACCAAGGGAATCCACGGCGACTAGGGAGCCGCGGGTTCCGGATCGAGAGAAGGAGATTTGCATGAGATACGGCAAAACGGCGATGGCCGCGCTCGGCATGGCGGCGGTGTTGGCGCTGGCGGCACCCCCGGTCGGTGCGGACGCGGGGGTCGGGGAACTCACCGCCACCCCGGCGCACCATGAATTCGGCCAGGTGCCGGAGGGGGAAACGGCCCGGGTGACGGCCGTCGTGCAGAACACCGGGAGCGCGGAGGTCGAGATCACCAACGTGAGGACCAGTTGAGGGTGCACCAAGGCCATGCTTGGAAAGCATGCACTCAAACCGGGCGAAAAGACGGAACTCACGGTCAGCTATGAAACGGAGGGGAGGCCGGGGCCGTTCGATAAAAAGGTCCTATTGACCACCAACATTCCCGGGGGGAAAAGCATCGAAATCTTCAGCCTGAAGGGGGAGGTCCTGGAAGCCCCCGGGGCCAAGATCTCCGTGGAACCGAGGAGGGTGACGCTCAAGGGGGAGGAGCGCGCCGCGGGGAAGGTCCAGCGGTTTGTCGTGAAAAACGAAGGCTCGCTTCCTCTCGTCGTCAAGGAGATCCGGTCCAAGGACGGGAAGACGGTGTACTTCGGCGGCGCGGACGCGGGGGCGCTGACGGTCCAGCCGGGCCAGAGCGGTGAACTCGAGCTCAAGATCCCGGGGAAACCGGGGGAAAAGGCGGAGCGGGAGTTCCTGCTGGTCGATTCCAACGCCAGGAACGCCGGCGCCTCGGGCCTTTTCCTGCTGATCCAGTACGACGCCCCGTAGCCTCGCCCATCCGACAAGACGCGTCGCGGCGCCCCGGGAACCCGGTCCCGGGGCGCCGCTTTTTTTCAGTAAGAGCGTGCCTCAAGGGAATTTGGATTCCGCCCCGGGATAGGGTATGATTCTGTTCTCTGTGGGGCTTTCGTAACATTTCGCAGGTCGAACGGGCCGCAGACCCCCTGCGCGGGGAAGCGGCCTTTTCTGTATCCCGCAGGCGCAGCAGCCCCGGATCCGCAACCGACGGAGCCTGTAACCATCGGAAAGGCGCCGCCCGCGGCGCCGCCCGGAGAGTCCGGACGGCCGCCCCGGGACGCGTGAAAGGAGAAGAGTCCATTATGGCAAGAGGAGAAGCCTACATCGCCTGCCCGCACTGCGGTTTTCAGTCGCGAATCCCGCTCATGGCGCTGCAGCGCGACAACTATCACTGTTCGCGTTGCGGCAGTCCTGTTCCCCTGGCTGCCGCCAACGTGCCCCAGGATAACGGGAACCGCCCCGCCAGCCGGCCCAAAAAGACCTTTCACCGCCGCAAGAGGCGCTGAAGCGCCCGAGCGGCGCACGGCGCCCCGGCGGGGGCGGCCGGGACGGTCCGGGGCCTCGCGCCCCCGGCAGGGAACGCTTACCAGCGGGGTTCGCGATGGCGTCCCGGGGTCCGTTTCCCCCCTTTTCCGAAGCCGCCCCGGCGCTCCGGCTTGGGTTTGGCCTCGTTGACGGCCAGGGGGCGGCCGTTGATCGGAAACGCGTTCAGTTCCTCGATGGCCTTGGCCGCTTCTTCCTCGGTGGACATCTCGACGAAGGCGAACCCCCGCGATCGGCCCGTTTCCAGGTCGCGCATCACCGTCAGCGAATCCACCTTCCCCTTCTGTTCGAACATTCCCCGCAGTTCTTCCTCGCCCAGCGAGAAAGGAAGGTTTCCCACAAACAGGTTTTTCCCCATGGTTTTTCTCCCGTCATGCCGGAATGTTCCGGCGCTGTGCTTCTCTCAATGAAGTCCGCTCCCGGGATCCCGGGCCCTCCGCCGTCTACCGGGCGTGCGCCCGCCTCCTGGCTCCCGCGAGACTCGGCCTGAAGCTCCTGCTCCGTTCCACTCGAGGGGCGCCGGCGGGTGCGGCGAGGGTCGGCGGGGCCGGCTCCGCGGCGGCAAACCCCGGCACACGACGGCGCTCGATCCGCGAACCGAAGATCTTTTCGATCTGCCGCACGAGCGGTTCGTCGTCCGCTACCGTGAAGGTGAAGGCCTCCCCCGTGCAACCCGCCCGCCCCGTGCGCCCGATCCGGTGGGTGTAGGCGTCCGGGGTATCGGGCATGTCGAAGTTGATGACATGGGAGATTTCCGATATGTCGATGCCGCGGGCGGCGATGTCGGTGGCCACGAGGATGTCGTATTTACCGCTGCGGAACCCGTTGATGGCCGATTGCCGCCGGTTTTGCGCCATGTCCCCCTGAAGGGCCGAGACGCGGTAGCCGTTTTTAGCCAGGCGGTCCGCCACGCGGACGGCCCGGCGCTTGGTCCGGGTGAAGACCAGCACCCTCCCGGTCGGGGTCCGGCCGAGCAGGTCGAGCAGCAACCCCGACTTCATCGTTTCCGCGACCGGGTAGAGGGAATGGGCCACGCTCTTGACGGGCGCCAGCGCGCCGGCCTGGACGTGGACCGGGTTACGCAGGATGGTGTCGGCCAGCGTCCGGATGTCTCCCGGCATGGTGGCGGAAAAGAGCAGGGTCTGCCGGCGGGCCGGAAGGACCCGCAGGATGCGGCGGACGTCGGGCAGGAACCCCATGTCGCAAAGCCGGTCCGCCTCGTCCAGCACCAGGATCTCGATGGCGCCGAGGTCCAGGTCCCCCTCCCCGATCAGGTCGAGGATCCGCCCCGGGCACCCGACCACGACCTGGCTGCCGCTTCTGATGTTTCTGACCTGGGACACCCGGCTGACGCCGCCGTAGACGGTGGCGCTCCGGACCCGGCCCCCGCGGCCCAGGGTCACGATCGACTCGTGCACCTGTTCCGCCAGTTCCCGCGTCGGTTCCAGGATCAGGACACGCGTGCCCCGCGCGGGGTGGGACTCGAGGTGCTGCAGTATGGGCAGGACGAAGGCGGCTGTTTTCCCCGTGCCGGTCTCGGCCAGGCCCAGCAGGTCGCGTCCCTCGAGCGCCAGCGGGATGGCCTTCTGCTGGATCGGCGTGGGGTGAAAGTAACCCGCCGCCCGGATGGCGGCATGGATGTTCGAATGAAGCGGAAAATGTTCAAAACTCTGCAAAAAGACACTCCTTGGCACAATGAGCCAAGGTGCACTCTCAGCTCAGAATTTAATAGGAAATTCACTTCACCGGGTACAGTGCGGATGCGGTTTGCGAACCCGGCCAAGTATAGCATTCCGGAGGGATAAATCCAAATGGCGAGTGCCGGCGCATTCCGGTAGGGTTCCGGCCCCGGAAGGTGTATACTGCTATCTAAGTCGAATCCATCGCCCAGACGCTGCTGTTTATTCCCCGTGTGCTTGGATTTATATGGTGTCTTTCTCCCGAGGCAAGGACCGGCATGGCGACACATCTCGCATTTCAGCTCAGATACATCGGCGTCATCCCCCAGGAGGGATGCATGGAGTACGGGTTTCACCTCGAAGAGAAGGGGAAGGACCTCCGGCTGATCGTGATGAAAATCGAGAGCGGGCTGTTCCGGGGATCGGAACTGATGATCCAGGAAGCCCCGGACCTCTGCTACCAGAAGCTGCTGGCCGACCTGCAGAGCGAGGAGGCCGAAGGGCCGGTCCGTGCGCGCGTTTCGGTGACCGCCTCGGATATCGCCCGTTACCGGGAGTCGCACCCGACGGTCAAGGTGCGCAAGGCCGGGAGCCGACGCCTGGTGACCGCGCCTACTTCCGCGAGGGCGCAGGCACCTGCAGGTCCGGCAGAGGACGCGCCGAAAAGAGAGCACGGCAGGGGCGGGCGATGAGGCGGGCCCAGCGCACCGCCTGGGAACGGTGGGCGCTTTCGGTCGCGATCCCGGTGTTGGCGTACATCTGGCGGTAGAGTTTCGATATCAGGAGGAAAGCCATCCGGGACCGGATCTTCGATACGCATTTTGAGCGGTTCCAGATCTTGGGCAGGCTGTAAAAATTCCCCCACACCTCCTGCGTATGCCTGCGGATTTCCTCGGCCGACATGGTGGGATGCGGCAGGTAGATCTTGGGCCTGCGGTCGGGCGGAACCAGCCAGTTGCGGGTCAAAGGGAGCGTGTCCACCCCGGGATTGGCCTCCTGGACGCTCTTTTCCCATTTCTCGAAATCAATCGTTCCCGGGAAGGGCGTGAGCGGCACGAACTGAGCGAAGGTCAGCTCCGCCCGGTCGGCGAGGTCCGAAGTGGCCTTGAAGGTGTCCTCGGTGTCGCTGGGGAGGCCGAAGATGAACGACCCCAGGACGTGGATATCGGCAACGCGGAACTTCTTCAGGCGCTCGACCAGGTTCTCCCCGCTCAGGTTGAAGCCCTTGTACATGCTCTCCAGGCCGGCCGCGTTGATCGATTCGACCCCCACCAGCGCCCCCTTGATGTTGGCCTTTTTCATGGCGGTGAGGAACTCCTCGTCCTCGGCCGCCTCCATCGTGATCTGGGTGAATGCGATGAGGTCGCCCCCGATGCGGGCGAGCCGGTCCATGAGTTCGAACCGTTCCGCGCGGATCGAGCTCAGCCACTCGTACCGGGTCTTGTCCTCGCGCCCGGCAGCCAGTTCCAGGTCCCGGAGGGTGACGGGATAGAAATTATCGTCGGCCAGGGCGATGAAGCGGTAGCCCATGCGGCGCAGGGTGACCACCTCCTCGATGACGGGGTCCACCGGCCGCTGGCGCGGCGTCTGGCCGTCGGTGCGCCAGACCGAGCAGAAGGAGCAGTGCTTCGGACATCCGCGGATGGTCTGCACCGAGGCCCACATGTAGGAGCCGGGCCGGAGCAGGTCCCAGCGCGGGACGGCGAAATCCGCGGCGTCGATGATGCCCCCCTCGTAGACCGGCTTGAGCTTGCCCTCCGCGCAGTCGGAGAGCGCCTGCGCCCAGGCGAGATCTCCGTCCCCGCGCACGACCGCGGCGGCGCCTCCCAGTCTGCCCGGCTCTTCCGGGTACAGGGTGGCGTGAATCCCGCCGAAGACGGGGATACCCCCGCGCTCGGACACCCTCTTCCCGATCTGGTACCCGCGCCAGGCGTTGCTGGTGTGGATGCCGATGCCGACCACTTCCCCCGGTTCGACCTGTTCGGGATCAAAGGGATTCAGGGTTTCGTCGTGGATCAGGGGATCGCCGTAGGTGCGCGGGGTGGCGCCGGCGAGAACGTAGAGCCAGCGCGGCGTGATCACGCCGATGCCAAAGGATACGTCGCTGGGGTTGACCAGATGAATACGCAAAAAAAAAGCCCTCCTTGAAACCGTTAGAGGTGGATGAGGCTCCATGCAGAGTCAACAGGCATAAGCAGAGGGCTGGTTTCCACCCGTATCAAGGCTACCATTGGGGGGCACCCGGCACAATAAATTTTTGCCGCCCACGGCTGGAAGCCGCCGACCGATTGCGCGTGGCTTCACCAGGGAGTGGAGACTCTCCCCCCGCCCCGCACCAGCCGGGCCACCCAGTATTCCCCCGCGGTGCGGAAGCCGATCCGGCGGTAGCACCCGAGGGCGGCCGGGTTGTCCCGCCTGGTGAACAGGACCGCCCGGCGCGCGCCCCGGCCCCACATCGTCCGCACCAGGGAGGCGCACACCGCCCGGGCGTATCCCCGGTTGCGGTGGGCCGGATCGGTAGCAACCCCAAGGACCTGGAAGGCCGCTATCCCCATGCCGTTGGTCTGGGCGGTGGCGACGGGGCCGGAACCGGCGTCCAGCACCAGGCAGAGGGGGTTCATCAGCAGCGCCCGGAGTTCGTGCTCGGTCACCGGCGCTCCGGGGGGACGGTTGTGGATCTGGCGGAGGAGCTTTACGACCGGGACATGGTCTCCCAGCCGGATGGGGCGGACCAGGCCCTCGAATTCCTGCGGCGCCGGGGGGGAGTCGAGCTCCATCAGCAGGCAGCGCGGGTCCTCCGCGTGATCCCAGCCCATCCCGGCGAGGACCCGGCAGGCGGCGGCGGCCGGGCCGGCCGGGGCGCACAGGCTCTGAAGGTCCGGGTGGCGCCCGGCCAGTTCCGATGCGAGTTCCCGCGCTGCTGCATCCTCCGCCGCCCCGAGCACGACCGCGCGCGGCTCCTCGTAATACCCGCCCACCCCCAGCCACTCCTCCCCCTGCCGGGCGGCATAGAGGTGGGTTCCGGGGAAACGGTTCTTCAGGTTCCCGGTGAGGAACAGGCACTCGGCTTCGTGCGGCCGGAGGAATGCGAACAGGTGCTGCCGGACCTTTTCCTCCCCGTGGTCGAGTTTTTCTATCCGCATGTACCCCCGATTTTCGGATCCGAGATCTTACCGTTGATGTTACACTGGTCCCAATCTTTGACGAACAGGAAATCCAGAACCCGCCGGCTCCGCGCCCGACGACGGGAGGCATGACCGTGATGCGCACCACGATCCCCGGCTTCCGGTTTTTGATCTGTCCGCTGATCTGCGCCGGGCTCCTGGGCGCACCCAGGGCCCATTCCCAGGAGGCCGGCCGGCCTTTCAGCATCAAGGTGGACGCGGCGTTCGTCCCCGTGGAGGTCGCGGTCGCGGGGAAATCGGTGCCCCCGCTCGGGCCCGAGGACTTCATCATCGTCGACAACGGCGAGCCGCAGCCGGTCAGCTGGTTTTCCCGCGACCCCTTTCCGCTCGCCATCGCCCTCATGGTCGACCGGAGCCCCAGCATCGGGCGCTACCTGCCGATGCTTCAGCTGGCGACCCTGTCGGCGTTGCGGCTGCTCCAGCCCGGGGACCGGGTGGTGCTGTTCGCCTTCGACACCCATCGCTGGCGCCAGACCGGCCTGACGGGCGACCGGCAGGAGATCGCCGACAAGATTTCCAGGCTCAGGGTGTCCGACCGGTTCGGCACCGTCCTCTACGACCCGGTCGTCGATGCCGCCCTTTACCTGCAAAAGGAGGCGCCCGAAAGCCGCCACGCCATCATCCTTTTTTCCGACAACCTCCAGGTCGGCTCCGGCGGCTACAGCGCCAAGGAGGCCCGGGCGAAGGCGCTGGAAGCGGCCGCCACCGTCTACAGCATCCAGACCCCGACCGAGGTGGCCGGGTACGAGACCGATTCGGACGAAAAGATGAGGTGGATCGCCGAGGAGACGGGGGGAAGGCTGCTCGAGCTCAGGGAGTTCCGGTCGGTGCACGAGGCGCTGGCGAGCGCGGTCACGGAGCTGCGCACGCAGTACACGCTCGGCTTCCACCCCTCGAGCCCCGGCGACGAGGGGAGTTTTCACCGCCTGGAGGTGAAACTGGCCGACGAGGGGCGGTGCCCCGGATGCCGGCTGCTGGCGCGCAAGGGGTACTACGCCGGGATCCGCTCCCCCGGCCTCCAAACGCCCGGGGGGGAAGCCCCGTCGCCGGAGCTCCACCGCGAAACGGACGAGGACCTCATCAAGCGCAGCATCGTCACCGTGGCCTCGGGGAACCTGGAAATCGGGGACATTCCCTTCGAGGCCGCAGTATCCGGGGGGAAGGACGAGCAGGGCGTGTCCGGGCTCAAGGTGGACCTCGCGATCGACGTCTCCGGCGTTCATTTCGAAACGGTGGGACAGAAGCGCCGCTGCCGCCTCCGGGTCGTGCTCTTCCACGCCCGGGAGGACGGCAGGATCCTCGGCTCCCAATGGAGGGTGCTCGAGGGGGAACTCGGGGAGGAGACCCACCGGCGGGTGCTCCGGACGGGGATCGCGTTGACCGCCTTCGTCCCGGTCACCGTGTCCAACCCGATGCTCAAGATCGTCGTCTACGACGAGGGGAGCGACAAGGTCGGCAGCCGCCTCATGAGAACAGGGGCCGGTCAGGAGTCGGGGCCGCCCCCGCCCGTGGGGGGGATGTCGATGCCGTAGCGCCTGATCCTGGAGATCAGGGAGACCCGGGAGATGCCGAGGATCTCGGCGGTCGCGGTGCGGTTCCCCCCGGTCAGTTCCAGCATCCGGCGGATGTGCTCCGCCTCCCGCTCGTGGAGCGTCTTGCGCTCCGCCGGGGGGATGGCAGCGGCGCGGGAACCGCCCGCGCGCGGGGCGTGGACGGCGTTGAGGAGGTAGCGGGGGAGGGAGCGGGACGAAAGGCTCCGGCCCGACTCCACCACCACCGCCTCGGCGATGATGTTGTCGAGCTCCCGCACGTTGCCCGGGAAATCGTACAGCTCCAGGATTCCGATGACGTCGGAGTCGATCAGGGAGATCGACTTCGCGTTCGCCCGGTTGTGTTTGTCCAGGAACCAGTTCGCCAGCAGCTCGATGTCCCCCTCACGGTCGCGCAGCGGCGGGAGGAAGACGGAGCAGATGTTGAGCCGGTAGTAGAGGTCGCGCCGGAACCGCCCCTTGTCGATTTCATCGGCGAGGTCCTTGTTGGTGGCCGCGATGATGCGGACGTCGGCCCCCCGCTTTTCGGTCGACCCGAGCCGGAAGTATTCCCCCTCCTGCAACACCCGCAGCAGCTTGGACTGCACCGGCAGCTCCAGTTCCCCGATCTCGTCGAGCAGGAGGGTGCCGCCGTTCGCCTTCTCGAAGAACCCCGCCCTTGTCCGGGTGGCGCCCGTGAAGGCCCCCTGCTCGTGCCCGAAGAATTCGGAGGAAAAGAGCTCCGAGGCGAACGTCCCGGCGTTGACGGCGATGAAGGGCCGGTCGCGCCGGCGGCTGATCCGGTGGATGGCGCGCGCCACCAGCTCCTTCCCCGTTCCGCTCTCCCCCCAGATCAGGACGTAGTTCTCGCTTTCGGCGATCTGGTCCACGCGCTGCAGCACGCGCATAAAGCCCCGGTTCCGGGTGAGGATCGACTCGAACGCCTCCTTGTGGCGCAGCCCCTCCAGGGAGACCTCGTCGCGCAGCCTGTCTACCTCGGTGCGCAGCTCGGAACGCTCCAGGGCGTGGTCCAGGAGCCGCAGCAGCCGGTCCTCGTCGATCGGCTTGCAGAGGTAGTCGTAGGCCCCCGCCTTCATCGACTCCACGGCGAGTTCGACATCCTCCACCCCCGTGATCACGATCACCTCGATGTGCGGGTGTTTTTCCTTCACGTACCGGAGCACTTCGCGCCCGTGCACGACGGGCATGTCCATGTCGAGCATGATGGCGTCGAAATTCCCCGAATCGATGGTGTCGAACGCCTTTGTGCTGTCGCCGAGGGTCTGGACGTCGTAGCGCTCCGTCTGGGCCAGGAAGATCATGAAATAGTTGAGAACGGCGGTGTCGTCGTCGATCACCAGGATGCGCTTCATGCCCCTTCACTCCTCGCGACGGGGAAGGAGAGAGTGAGCGTCGTCCCCTCCCCCAGTTTCGAATCCACCTCTATCGATCCCTGGTGGTCCTTGATGATGCCGTAGGCCACCGAGAGACCCAGCCCCATTCCGCCCGAATTCTGCTTGGTGGTGAAGAAGGGGTCGAACAGGCGCTGCTGGACCTCCTCCGTCATTCCCGGGCCGTTGTCGGCGATGCAGAGAGAAACCCGCCCGTCCGGCCCGGTCGAGGTGCGCAGCTCGATGACGCCGTCCTGCCGGTCCCCCAGCGCCTCCGCCGCGTTGATCAGGTTGGCCACGATCACCTGCCCGATCCTGTTCGCACTCCCCCGGATCTTCGGCAGGTCGGGGTCCAGTTCACAGATGACCTTGTGGCGCTTGATCTTGTTGTGCACCAGGCGCAGGCTGGCCCCGATCGATTCGTTGAGGTCGACCAGGTCGGCGACGGACGGCTCCTCCGAGCGCGCGAATTTCTTGAGGTCGCGCACGATGTCGGCGATCCGCACCGTTCCGCTCGACATGTCCTTGAGCAGGGTGGCGATGTGCTGGCGGAAGACGGGGTAGGAGAGCCGCGCGACCTTGAAGCCGGGGTGGGCCTCGGCGTGGCGGTCCACGACGGGCAGCATGCTGTCCATGGCTTCGCCCAGGATGCGCATATTCCCCTGGATGAACTGGATCGGGTTGTTGATCTCGTGCGCCATCCCGGCCGAGAGCCTCCCGAGCGACACCAGTTTTTCCGACTGGACCAGCTGCTGCTGCTTTTCCCGCAGCTCGCGGTTGGCCGCCTCCAGGTCGGACGATTTCTTCTCGAGCAGCGCGCTGGAGTGGGTGATCCGGGCCTCGCGGTCGCGCAGGTCCTGGATGATGGCCGAACTCATGTAGATGATGCTGCAGAGCGTCACGAGCAGGGCCGCGCTGACGGCCAGGATGTACCAGGCGCTCTGGTACCGGGGGCTGACCTCACCGACGGCGTAGTGCGGCAGGAGGCCGTGGTATTCGAGCACTACGACTGCCAGGAAGAGGAGGAAAGCGAAGAGCCCCTGCGCCCAGACCTGCGGCCGACGCAGCATCAGGCTGCCGATCATGACATGCAGCAGGTAGAGGAGGATGAACGGGTTGTCCACCCCGCCGCCGTAGTGGACGACGGCGGTCAGGGAGAGATAGTCGGCGCAGATCTGCAGGTTGGCCGCGCGCTGCGCGCGCCAGGTGTAGTGGATCCCCTTGCGCTCGATGGCACGGTGGCGCAGGAAGAAACCGAGGTTGTAGATGAAGATGAGCCCGCCTACGGCGAGGATGCGTCCGTAGGGGAGGTCGACACCGAACAGCCGGCAGAGGAGGGTGGCGAAGAGCAGCCCGGCGATGAACCCCCACCGCATCCTGATGAACCATCCGAGCCTGCCGAAGAGCTCCTTTTCGAGGAAAAGCCGATCCACCATAAAGAGTCCGCCAGTAGCCGGCGGCGGGTCGAGGGCGGCCGCCGGCCACCGACTACTATCTAACGCTTACTCCATTTCTGCAAGCTTCTTCTCCAGGACGGCGTCCAGGGTGGCGTATGGGAAGATGTTGGCCGTCGACGCCGTGGAATCGATCCGGATCGGTTCCAGGCTCCGGATGGAGACGGCTTCGGCCGGCCACGCGGCCCCCCGCCCGCGGGCTCTTTCCAGCTCCGCGGCGTCGAGTCCGAGTCCGGCCGCCAGCGCCCGGCGCAACTCCTCCGGGTCGGCCGGAAGGTCCGGCGTCCCGAGCGCGGCCGCCAGCCGGGCCAGGATGTCCACGTTCGCCAACCCTCCCGCCGGGCTGCTCGCCCTTTCGAGCGTGCCGATCCGGCCGTCGAAGCTGACGACGGTCCCCTCGCTCTCGGCCAGCGTCGCCGCCGGAAGGACTACGTCGGCCGCCCGCGCCGTTTCGGTCATGAAATGGTCCATTACCACGAACGACTCGATTCCGGCCAACTCCCGGTGCGCCCGGTAATCGGCGAGCGGGTTCTCGAACAGGACCAGGGCCGTCCGCGCCCGGTGGGGATCCAGGGCTCGGTCGATGCCCGCCAGCCGGGCCCCGACGCTGTTGCAGTCCGAGTGGAGCAGGAGCAGCCCTTCGCCCGGGCTCCCGAGGTGGCCCGTCAGGGCCAGGAGCTGCGCGAGCGCCTTGAGGTCGTCGCTCGAACGCTCGAGGGTCTCGTCCAGGTCGTAGACGGCGATCACCTTCCGGGCGCGCACGATCCGGTCCGCGGCGGACTGGATCTTCGCCGCTTCCACCCCGGAGAACTCGGCCGCCCGCTCCGGCGTCAGCGACGCGATCGATTCGCGGAGGGCGTCGGCGCCCGGGATCCCGTCGCCGGTTCCCGGACGGCCGAGGACGCGCTCCATCATCGTCCCGTAGAGGATGCCCGCGGTGCCGCGGCGCGCATCCAGCCAGAGGTCTTCGGGGCGCAGCAGGTCGATCGGGCCGGAGTTGACCGCGATCATTTCCGCCCCTGCGCGCAGCGCCCGCCTTACGGCCATCCCGAGCACGGGGTGCGTGGCGCCCGGGTCGGCGCCGGCGATGAGGATGAGGTCGGCGCCGGCCAGGTCCTCCATCGCGCAGGTGGAGGCGGTCCGGCCCAGTATGGCGTCCAGGTCGTGGCGGGGGCCGCCGCGCCGGGCACGGCCGTAGCTGCCGACCTGTCCCGTCCCGAGGGAGGCGGCGATGCGGGCGACAAGGTGCGACTCCTCGATCGTCATCCGGGGGGCCGCCAGGATGGCGACCGATTCCGGGCCACCGGTTTCCACCCCCTTGCCGAGCGCCGCGGCGGCCGCCTGGAGGGCTTCATCCCACCCGGTTTCCTCCAGCTTGCCGTTCTTTTTCACCAGCGGCCTCTTCAGGCGGTCGGGCCCCTGGACGAGGCCGGTGCCGAAGCGCCCCTTACGGCAGAGTTCGCCCCTGCCGTCGGCCAGCGTGTTCGGGGCGGTCGC
This sequence comes from Acidobacteriota bacterium, assembly GCA_016934555.1. Classification (GTDB taxonomy): domain Bacteria; phylum Acidobacteriota; class UBA6911; order UBA6911; family UBA6911; genus UBA6911. Next base: position 26,749 of record JAFGSS010000083.1, read on the forward strand.
CCACAGGAGGCCGTCGGCGGCCACGTTGAGGTCGAGGCGGCAGCCGACGGAGCAGAAGGTGCAGACCGAGGGGACCCGGGTCGTTTTCCACGGCCCCTGGCGGCTGTACTGGAACCGGGCCTCGAGGGCGCCCGTGGGACAGCTCTCGACGCACGCGCCGCAGGCGATGCAGTCGCTCTCGGCCATCGATTTTCCGAGGGCCGGGCGGACGGTCGTGTCGAACCCCCGGCCGACGAACCCCAGGATGCCGAGCCCCACGATTTCGGAGCAGGTCCGGATGCAGCGGCCGCAGAGGATGCACTTGTTCGGGTCGAGCGAGATCAGCGGGTGGCTCCGGTCGACCTTGTGACGGCGCACCTCGCCGGAGAGGCGGGCGATATCCACGCCGTATTCCCCCGCGTAGCGCTTGAGGTCGCAGTGGAAGACCGATTTGCAGCCGCACTCCATGCAGCGCACCGCCTCGTGCTTCGTGTGCGCTTCGTCCAGTCCGGTCTCCACCTCCCGGAAGTCGCGCACGCGCTCCGCCGCTTCGCGTTCGGGCATCCGGCAGCGCGGCTCGTGCTCGACGTTGTCGAAGGTTTCCCCGGGGATCTCGCCGAAGAAGTCGCGGCGGCTCTTGAAGTCGGGCTCCGGGCCGACGGCCTCCCCGCAGGTGAGGTACTGGTCGATGGCGAGCGCCGCCCTGCGCCCGTGGGCGATGGCGTCGATCACGGTCGAGGGCCCCAGGACCACGTCGCCGCCGGTGAACACCCCTTTCACGCTCGACTCCATGGTGGCGGCGTTCGCTTCCAGGGTGGCCCAGCGGTTGGCCGCCGGGCGCGCGTCTTCCGAATCCCCCTCCAGGGCGGTGAGGTCGGTATCCTGCCCGATGGCGGCGAAGATGTAGCTGCAGTCGATGTCGATGACGGCCCCCGGGATCGGGACCGGCCTGCGCCGCCCGCTCGCGTCCGGCTCCCCGAGTTCCATGCGCTGGCAGCGCAGCGCCCGGAGCCGGCCGTTTTCCGCGATCAGGTCCAGGGGGGCCGCCAGCAGCTCCATGTTCGCCCCCTCGGCCTCCGCCGCGTCGACCTCCTCGTGGTGCGCCGGCATTTCGGCGCGGGTCCGGCGGTAGACGATCGTCACCTCCTCCGCGCCGCAGCGCAGGGCGGTCCGGGCCGCGTCGATGGCGGAGTTCCCTCCCCCCACGACCACCACTTTCCCCTTGAGCTCCGGCTTCCCCTCCAGTTCGCAGTCGCGCAGGAAGTCGAGGGCGGAACTGACCCCCACGATGGAGTCCTCGTTCTCGAGCCCCATTTTCTTGCCGAGGGGGGCGCCGAGGGCGACGAAGACCGCGTCGAACCCCGCCGCGCCGCGCAGGCTCTCGAGGGTGAAGTCCCTGCCCAGGGCCTTGCCGGTTTCCACCCGGATGCCGAGATCGAGGATCCCCTGGATCTCATGGTCCAGTTGCTCGCGCGGCAGCCGGTATTCGGGGATGCCGTAGCGCAGCATCCCCCCGAGCTTGGGGAGGGATTCGAAGATCGTCACCCGGTGCCCCCGCAGGGCCAGGTAATTGGCGCAGCTCAGCCCGCCCGGGCCCCCGCCGACGACGGCCACGCTCCTGCCGGAATCGGGGATATCGGCCGGCTTGAGCGGCGGGGTGTCGTGGTTTTCGGCGACGTAGCGCTTGATGAAGTTGATGCCGACCGGCTCGTCCACCTGGTTGCGCAGGCAGGCGACCTCGCACTTGCGGACGCAGACGCGGCCGCAGACGACCGGGAGCGGGTTCCGTTCGCGGATGAGGTCGAGCGCCTCCTTGTGGTACCCCAGGGCCGAGAGGCTCAGGTAGCCCTGGATGTCGACCCCGGCGGGGCAGGCGCGCTGGCCGGGGCAGACGCAGTCGGCGTAGTGGTCCGAAAGGAGGAGCTCCAGCGCCGTCTTGCGCGCGGTGACGATCCGGTCGCTCCGGGTGGTGACCTCCATCCCGTCGCGGATCCGGGTCACGCAGGACGGCAGCAGCCGGGGCGAGCCCTTGACCTCCACGACGCACAGGAAGCAGGAGCCGTACGGCTCCAGCCGGGGGTCGTGGCACAGGGTGGGGATGTCGTCGAGCTGACCGGCGCGCACCACGTCCAGGATCGTCTGGCCCGGTTCCCCCGACACCTTCCGGCCGTTGATCGTCAGTTCCACTCGAAGGGTCTTCTTTTCGGTATCTATTGCCATCTTCCTACCTGTTTCCTTTATGGGCGGCCTCCCGCGGACCGTGCCCCTATCTTTTTTCTATGGCCCCCACGTTGCAGACCGTGATGCATTTGCCGCAGCGGATGCATTTGGCGTCGTCGATCGTGTGCGGCTTCTTCTTTTCACCCGTGATGGCGCCCACGGCGCAGGCGGCGATGCAGAGCCCGCACCCGATGCATTTTTCCGGGATGACGGCGAATTCCACCAGGGCGAGGCACGACTTGGCCGGGCATTTATGGTCCCGGATATGGGCGTGGTATTCGTCCAGGAAATAGCGCAGGGTCGTGAGCACCGGGTTGGGCGCGCTTTGCCCCAGCCCGCAGAGCGAGCTCGATTTGATCTGCTCCCCGAGCTCCGACAGCAGGGCGATGTCCTCGTCCTTCCCCTTTCCGGTGCAGATCCGTTCCAGGATTTCCAGCATCCGCTTGGTCCCCACGCGGCAGAAGGTGCACTTGCCGCACGACTCGTTCTGCGTGAAGGAGAGGAAAAAACGGGCCACGTCCACCATGCAGGTGGTCTCGTCCATGACGACCATGCCCCCCGAGCCCATGATGGCCCCGGTGGCGGTGATCTGTTCGTAGTCGATGGGGGTGTCGCCGAGGCTGGCCGGGATGCAGCCCCCGGAAGGTCCTCCCATCTGCACCGCCTTGAACGGCCCGCCGGTGAGCGTGCCGCCGCCGATGTCGTAGATGACTTCGTTGATGGTCATTCCCATCGGGACTTCCACCAGCCCGCCGTTCTTGACCTTGCCGGCCAAGGCGAAAACCTTGGTCCCCTTCGACCCCTCCGTCCCGAGGGAGTTGAAGGCGGCGGCGCCGTTCTGGACGATCCAGGCCACGTTGGCCAGCGTCTCGACGTTGTTGATGCAGGTGGGGTGTCCCCAGAGCCCCGCCTCGACGGGGAAGGGGGGCCTCACCCTTGGCATGCCGCGCTTCCCCTCGATGGAGGCGATCAGGGCGGTTTCCTCGCCGCAGACGAACGCGCCGGCCCCCTCCTTCAGCTTGATGTCGAAATGCAGCCCCTTTCCCAGGATGTTGCTGCCGAGCAGGGCGCGGGCGGTCGCCTGGGAGATGGCGTGCTTGAGCCTTTTCACGGCTTCCGGGTATTCGGCCCTCACGTAGATGTAGCCGGCGTCGGCGCCGATGGCGTAGGCCGCCAGGGCCATCCCTTCGAGGATCGAGTGCGGGTCGCTTTCGAGCAGGCTCCGGTCCATGAAGGCGCCGGGGTCCCCCTCGTCGGCGTTGCAGATCACGTACTTGTGAGTGTCCCGGGACCCGGCGGCCAGCCGCCACTTGGTGCCGGTGGGGAAGCCGGCGCCTCCGCGGCCGCGCAGCCCGCTGTCTGCGATCGTCTGGACCACTTCTTCCGGCGTCATCCGGGTGAGCGCGCGTTCGAGCGCCTGGTACCCGCCGCGCTCGAGGTATTCGTCCAGGCTGTCGGGGTCGATGATGCCGCTGTTGCGCAGGGCGATCCGCCGCTGTCTCGACTGGACGCCGACGGAATCGAGGACCCAGTCCGACACCACGCGGCCGTTTCTGACGTGCTCCTCGACGATGCGTTCCACCCGGTCCGGGGTCACGTTCCGATAGAAAGTGCCGCCGCCGTCGCCCTCCTTGACTTCGACCAGGACCTCGGCGTAGCACATGCCGATGCAGCCGGTCTTTTTCAGGAGCGCGTCGCTGGAGTTGGAGCCCAGGACCTCCGCAAACCTCTGATAGACCTTGAGGCCCCCGGCCGCCAGCCCGCAGGACCCGAGCCCCACTAACACTTCCCGCATAAAACCTCCGAAGATAACCCCGGGCTCCGCGCCCGGGCCGATAAGCCCCCGGCCCCCGTTTCCGGCTCTCCCGGAATCGCCGCCGTAGAGGAGAGGCTAGGCCGTCGCCGGCCGCTCGCCGCCGGCTGCCTCGGCCGCCTTGTCAGCGTCGCGGCGGTACTGGCGCAGCAGCTTCCGGACCGACTGGGGCGTCAGGCGCCCGTGAGTCTGATCGTCGATCATCAGGGCGGGGGCCAGGCTGCAGCATCCCAGACAGGCCACGACCATGTAGGTGAACACTCCATCCCCCGTCGTCTCGTCCGGGGCGACCACAAGCTCGTCGGAGATCACCTGCCCGATCGTCTCCGCCCCGACCACGTGGCACGCGGTCCCCTTGCAGAGCCGGATGATGTGCTTGCCCAGCGGCTTGGTGCGGAACTGCTTGTAAAAGGTGATGACGCCGCAGATCTCGGCCGTGGGGATCCCGGTGATGTCCGAGATCTGCCCGATGGCGGATTCCGGGACAAAGCCGTAACTGTCCTGCGCGGCCTGCAGCAGCGGGATGAGCATCCCCGGCTCACCCCGGTGCCGCCACAGCATGCGTTCAAACGCGGCCGGTACCCGGACGCTTTCATCTGGCTGAATCATGATCGGACTGCTCCACGCTTACTTGGATGAGAAATTCAACGTGTTGAGCTGCTTGATCCGGAGAATTCCCGGAATCAGGCGGATCTCGTTGCGGATCGTGTTCTGGATCTGCTGGGTGGAAGCCCCCTCGAGCAGGAGGATGATGTGCTTCCCGCCGTCGGTCACGTCGCAGTGGACCACGTTGTCGGTGAAATAAAGCTTCATGTAAAGGCTCGAGAGCTTTGCCGGGTCGACGTCCAGGATGGCATAGGACGCGGTCTTGCGCAGGCTGCGCCCGCCGGCGGCCCCGCCGCTCTCGTTCATCGCCTGGACCTTCTCGTAGTCCTGGATGAACTCCTCGAGTTCCCGCGGGATGGCGGGCTTTTCTGAACAGTGGAGCTCGAAGCGCTCCACCCCCTCGAGGGACTTCAGGTGTCCTTCCACCAGCCGCTGGAGGTCCTGGCGGTTGTGCGCCTGTACCAGCAGGACGATGTCCCAGTCGCCGACCACGGGGTCGCAGTAGCAGACGCCGTCCGCGTAGTAGAGTTTCGAGAACATCTCCGGCAGGTCCGCCTCCTTTTTGCCGCGGATGAAGACCAGGCCGCTCGCCTGTTCGTTCGGCTCCTCGGCCGCCTTCGGCTCGGGGCGGACGGCTCCGGACGGGACCAGGTCCTTGATCCGGGCCACCAGCTCGTCCATTTCAAAGGGCTTGTCGAGGTAGGTGCTGCCGCCGTGGCTCTGGACGGCGTTGATCGTGTCGTCGTTGCCGTAACCCGTGATGACGACCACCGGGAGTTCCGAGTAGATCGATTTGAGCACGGAGAGGATCTTCAGCCCGTTGATGTCGGGGAGGCGCAGGTCGAGTACGACGCAGCCGAAGGGGTTCTGCCTCGATTCGGCCGCCTTGATCTTCGACAGCGCGGAGAGCCCCTCTTCGCATTCGTCGACTTCGAATCCATGCTGGGCAAGCCCGACCATGACCTGGCGGCGCAGTGCGGCTTCATCGTCCACTATCAAAACTCTGGGTTGTATGCTCATCGTTCCTTCCTTTCATGGCCGGGGTTCGGGTAACCTCCGGCGATTGATATTATGTGTCCGATGGCATCAATGCAATCTTTGGGCCACACCGGCCGCCTTGGGTAAATTACAGAAAATGAAGGTATTATGTCAAAAGCGGCAGCAATCCGGACTCTGCAGCGGACTGTTAAGGAATTTAACATCTAATGCATAATACCTTTATATTCTTTAATATAGCTCCAGTGTTCAGAAATTTAACAGTCAACGATTTTATACTCCGATCCACCCCCTGGAGTCAATTGAAGGGTTAGGGCTGCAGCTGCTGCCTGAAAAGCTCGAGCAGCTCGCGGCTGGCGGCAAACGGCGTGGCCCCGCCCCGCCGGACCTCCTCCCTGAGCTGGGGCAGACGGGCGGCGACCCTGGCGTCGGCGTGGAAGGACTCCTCCAGGCCCAGGAGCAGAAGTTCGTTCATCCAGGCGAGCGCCTGGCGGCTGCGCCGCTCGGCCAGCAGGCCCCCGCGGTCCATCAGCTGCCGGTGGTCCAGGATCATCTGCCAGACCTCGGCGACCCCCTCGCCGTGCAGCGAGGAGCAGGTCAGGACGGGGGGGAGCCACCCGTCGGCCGGGGCGGGGAAGAGGTGGAGGGCGCCGGCGTACTCGATCCGGGCGCGGTCGGCCTTGCGTCTGTTGTCCCCGTCCGCCTTGGTGATGGCCATGCCGTCGAGCATCTCGATGATGCCGCGCTTCATCCCCTGCAGTTCGTCCCCCGCCCCGGCCAGCATCAGGAGGAGGAAGAAATCGGTCATGGAGCGGACGGCGGTTTCCGACTGCCCGACGCCGACGGTTTCCACCAGGATGTTCCGGTAGCCCGCGGCTTCGCACAGGAGCATGGTCTCCCGCGTGCGCCGCGCCACCCCTCCGAGGTGACCCCGGGACGGGGAGGGGCGGATGAAGGCGTCGGTTTCCACCGCCAGCCGTTCCATCCGGGTCTTGTCCCCCAGGATGCTGCCGCCCGAAATCGGGCTCGAGGGATCGACGCTCAGCACCGCCACGTTCTCCCCGCGATCGCGGATCAGGTGCATGCCGAGCGCATCGATGAAGGTGCTCTTGCCGACCCCGGGGACCCCGGTGATGCCGACCCGGCGGCTCCCCCCGGCGTGCGGAAGGAGCTGGTCGAGGATGCGGGCGGCAAGTTCTCCGTCGGAGGGGAGATCGCTCTCGATGACGGTGATGGCGCGGGCCAGGATCGTCCGGTCTCCCCCGAGGACCCCTTCGACGTACCGCTCGGGCGGCAGGCGTCGGCGCGCCGGGGTGTGAGGGTGTCGAGGGTGTTCGGCCATGGCGGTCAAGGCAAAGATACCTCCGTCCCCGGGCAGGGAAGATGCCTCCCCGGCCCGGGAGCTTGAGAAATCAGGCGCCGGCGTGCTGCATCAGCGCCCGGAGGACCTTCTGGGCGCAGAGGGGGATGACCGTGCCGGGGCCGAAAATATCGGTCGCCCCCGCCCGGTAGAGCTCCTCGTACGCCTGCGGCGGGATCACGCCGCCGACAAAGACCAGGATGTCCTCCCGGCCCAGCTTTCTGAGCTCGGCGATGACCTCCGGGACCAGGGTGGCATGCCCCCCGGCCAGGGAAGAGGCGCCCAGGGCGTGCACGTCGTTTTCCACCGCCATCCGCGCCGCTTCGCGCGGCGTCTGGAACAGGGGGCCGACGTCGACGTCGAACCCGAGGTCGGCGAACGCCGTGGCGATCACCTTAGCGCCGCGGTCATGGCCGTCCTGCCCCATCTTGGCGACCAGGATGCGGGGCCGGCGGCCTTCGGCCCTGGCGAACTCCTCCGCCAGCGCCGCCGCCTTCTGGAATTCCGGGTCCTGGCGACTCTCGGAGGAGTAGACGCCGGAGATGGTCCGGTTGACCGCCTGGTAGCGCCCGAAAACCTTTTCGAGCGCCGAGGAGATCTCCCCCAGGGTCGCCCGCCGGCGCGCGGCTTCGACCGAGAGGTCGAGCAGGTTGCCCTCCCCCTTCTCCGCCGCCTGGGTGAGCGCGCCGAGGGCGGCGTCCACCGCCGCCTGGTCGCGAGCCGCCTTCGTTTCGGCCAGCCGGCGCAGCTGCGATTCCCTCACCGCCTGGTTGTCCACCACCAGGACCTCGAGCTCCTCCTCCTTCTCGGGACGGTACTTGTTGACCCCGACGATGGTCTCGCGCCCGGAATCGATCAGCGCCTGCCGCCGCGCGGCCGCCTCCTCGATCCGCATCTTGGGGATGCCGGTCTCGATCGCCTTGGCCATGCCGCCCAGCTCCTCGATCTCCCGGATGTGGTGCCAGGCCTTGTGCATGAGCTCCCGCGTCAGGGCCTCCACGTAGTAGCTCCCGGCCCACGGGTCCACTACCTTCGTGATGTCGGTTTCCTCCTGGAGGTAGATCTGGGTGTTGCGCGCGATCCGGGCCGAGAAATCGGTCGGCAGCGCGATCGCCTCGTCCAGCGCGTTGGTGTGCAGCGACTGGGTGTGCCCGAGCGCGGCGGCCAGGGCCTCCACGCAGGTGCGCGGGACGTTGTTGAACACGTCCTGGGCCGCCAGGCTCCACCCGGAGGTCTGAGAGTGGGTCCGCAGTGCCATCGATCTCGGGTTTTTGGGGTCGAAAGCCCGGATGATCTTGGCCCACAGGATGCGGGCGGCCCGCATCTTGGCGATCTCCATGAAGTGGTTCATCCCGATGCCCCAGAAGAAGCTCAGCCGGGGGGCGAACTTGTCGATGTCCAGTCCCGCCGCGATCCCGGTGCGGATGTACTCCAGCCCGTCGGCAAGCGTGTAGCCGAGCTCGATGTCGGCGGTGCCGCCCGCTTCCTGGATGTGGTAGCCGCTGATGGAGATGCAGTTGAACTTCGGCATGTTGGCGGAACAGTAGCGGAAGATGTCGCCGATGATGCGCATCGAGGGGAGCGGAGGGTAGATGTAGGTGTTGCGGACCATGAACTCCTTCAGGATGTCGTTCTGGATGGTTCCGGCCAGGTCCTGCGTCTTCACCCCCTGCTCCTCGGCGGCGACGATGTAGAAGGCCATGACCGGGAGCACGGCGCCGTTCATGGTCATCGACACCGACATCTGCCCGAGCGGGATCTGGTCGAAGAGGATCTTCATGTCCTCCACCGAGTCGATCGCCACGCCGGCCTTGCCGACGTCCCCCAGCACGCGCTCGTTGTCCGAGTCGTAGCCCCGGTGGGTGGCCAGGTCGAAGGCGACCGAGAGCCCCTTCTGGCCGGCGGCGAGGTTGCGCCGGTAGAAGGCGTTCGACTCCTCCGCCGTCGAGAATCCCGCGTATTGCCGGACGGTCCAGGGACGCATGCAGTACATGGTCGCATAGGGCCCGCGCAGAAACGGCGGGATGCCGGCGGCGTAGTCCAGGTGTTCCATCCCCTCGAGGTCGGCGGCCGTGTACAGCGGTTGGACCGCGATCCCCTCGGTCGTCATCCAGGCGGCGGCGCGGTCCCCGGACTCCGGGGCCCCGGCCGGCCGCGGGCTCAGCTTGTAGTCGATTTTCGTAAAATCCGGTTTCATTGCCCGCTCCTCATTCCAAGTTTGTCCTGCCATTCCGTCAGGGTGGCGACGGCGTCGCTCCCCACATGGACGAAGCCCCCGATCCCGGCGGCCCGCAGCGCCTCGATCTGCTCCCTGGGGTTGCCGGCGACCAGCACCGGGACCTTTACCTTCGGGCAGACCTCCCGGGCCAGTTCCGCGTATTCCGCATCGGAACTGCAGAGGACGATCAGGTCGGAGTCCGCCCCCTCGAAGCCTTCGGACACGGCAATGTCGAAGCCGGCGCAGCCGAAGAAATTGAGGCAGAAGTTGGAGCGCGCGCCCCTCATCTTGACGTCGCCGCGGGTGAGCAGAAGCACCTTGGGATACCGTCCGGTCGCCCGCGCGTATTCGATGGTCCGCCGGCGGATCGCCTCGAACGGCTCGGCGACCCGGGCCGCGGGGAGGGGAGAGGCGGTTTCCGAGGCGGACGGGAGTTTCGGGGCCTCCTTTTCGGTGAGGTTGGGGTAGTTGTTCACCCCGACCAGGCTGCGGCGGCGGCTCGCAAGTGCCTGTGCGCGCGCCGCGCGCGCGGCGGCGACCTCCTTGCCGATCGAACCGGAGGCGAGGGATTTCGAATAGCCCCCCTCGGCTTCCACCTGCCGGAACAGGTCCCAGGCGGCGCGCGCCATCGAGTCGGTGAGGGATTCGACGTAGTAGGACCCGCCGGCCGGATCGGCCACCGCGTCCAGGTGCGTCTCCTCCTGGAGGATCCGCTGGATGTTGACCGCCAGGTGCGGGTCGAAGCCGAAAGGATCGATGGTGAGGCGGTCGCAGCCGCCGATGACGGCCGAGAGCGCCTCCGTGGTCACCCGCAACAGGTTGGTGTGCCGGTCGTAGAGGCTCTTGTTGCGCCGCGGGGTGCGCGCGTGGATCCGCATCGCTCCCCCGTCCGGGTCCTTCGCGCCGAAGGCGGTCAAGACCTGCGCCCAGAGGAGGCGCGCGGCCCGCAGCTTGGCGATTTCCATGAAGTAGGCGGGGCCGACGGCGAAGACGAAGGTAAGAGCGCGGGCGGCCTGGTCCACCGGCTGCGTGGCCGCGAGTTCCGCCAGCCGCTCCACCCCCGCGGCCATCGCCCAGGCCAGCTCCTGGACGCCGTGCGCCCCCGCCTCGTGCAGGAGATCGGCGCGGACGGCGCCGGGGTCGATCTCACCCTCCCGGGCGATCTCCCACCCGCGCTTCCCGCGACGGAAAGAGAGCTGCGGCTCCAAGCCTGCGAGGCTGTCCTTCCGGTAGTAGGGGCGCAGCGCGATCCCTTCCTCGGTCCTGTGGACCAGCCTCTTCTCGTAATCGGCCCCCTTGAGGTCGCTCGCGATCACCGCCTCCCATTCCGAAGTCGGGGTGGCGGGGAACTCCGCGGCCAGGTCGAGCGGTTCGCGGTCCGGGCTAGTGTCCGTCATGGGTGCCCTCCTGTACCACTTCCAGCAGGTACCCGAACGCGGCGTTCTCGGTGGCCTTGGGGTGGACGAAAAAGACCATCGTTCCCCGCGATCCCTTGCGGGGGGCCTTGTCGACGAGCTTGAAGCCGTTCGCCTGCAGGTGGTCGAACGCCTTCTGGATATCCCTGACGCGCAGCGCCATGTGGACGATGCCCCCCCGGCCGCCGTTCTTCTCGATCTGTTTGGCGACGGGGGAGAGCTCGTTGAGGGGCTCGATCAGCTGCAGCAGGTTGGGGCCGTCCCCCACCTGCAGGAGCACCTCGCGGACCTGGTCGGTGCCCAGGATCTCCTCGCGGTGCAGCTCCTTGAATCCCATGGTCTTGTAGGCCTGGACGTGGGCTTCCAGCTCGCCGGGCCTGACGCTGACGGCGATATGGTCGAAAAAGAGAAAGCCGGGGATCTGTTCCATCTGTGCGTTCGTCATCATTCAAACTCCACCAGCACCTGGCCCGACTGGACGCTGTCCCCCGCGTTGACGGGGATGGCCGCGACCTTTCCGGGGCCGGGAGCTGTAATATTCGTTTCCATCTTCATGGCTTCGAGCACCATCAGCACATCGCCGGCCTGGATGCTCTGCCCCACCTGCGCCGTCAGCTTGATCACGATGCCGGACACCGGGCTGCGGCAGACCTTGTCTTCGTTCACGTTCCCGCCGGCCGGGGCCGGGGGCGCCGCCGCGGGGGCGGCGACGGGGGCGGCGGGGACGCGGATCGGCCCGAGCCCGAACCCGATTCCGCGACCGGGACCGGCGGCCTCGGGCTCCACGGCCTCGACGTCCACCTCGTAGTTTTTGCCATCAATCGTAATGTTCAGTTTCACGCCGCCTCCTCGTTATTGTAAAGTGTGGGACGCCTGGATGTTGACGCGCCCCTGTTGCGCCCACGCCCGCGAGCTGAGCAGCCGGATCCTGCGGATGCGCACGCGCACCCCCAGGTAGGCGGCCAGGGCGGCCGAGACGGCCGCCATCTCCTCGTCGCTGATCTCCGGTTTCACCGGCGCCGGCACGACGGGTGCCGCCGCGGCGGCGGGGGCCGGGGACTCCAGCCTCCCGACCCGCTCGGCCAGCGCCGCGAGCTGCGCCTCGACCTTTTCCAGCATTTCGGCCAAATCTTTTGTCTTTACGGTCTTTACCATGGGTATGTCCTCGGCCCTACAGCGGGATCAGGCCGTGCTTCTTGGCCGGCCGCAGGGAGCGTTTGGTGTTGAGATATTCCAGCGCCTGGGCGAGGTGCTGCCGCGTCATGGAGGGCTCGATAACGGAGTCCACCAGCCGGCGGCCCGCCGCCACGTAGGGGGTCGAGAACGCCTCGCGATACTTTTCGATCACTTCCTTCCGCTTGGCCGCCTTGTTTTCCGCCTCGGCGATCTCCTTGCGGAAGACGATCTCGGCCGCCCCTTCGGCCCCCATCACGGCGATTTCGGCCGTGGGCCAGGCGTAGACGCGGTCGGCGCCCAGGTCCTTGCCGCACATCGCCAGGTAGGCCCCGCCGTAGCTCTTGCGCAGGATCACGGTGATTTTCGGCACCGTGGCGGCGGAATAGGCGAACAGGAGTTTGGCGCCGTGGCGGATGATCCCGTTGTGCTCCTGCTGCACCCCCGGGAGAAAGCCGGGGACGTCGACGAAGGTGAGGAGCGGGATGTTGAAGGCATTGCAGAAGCGGATGAAGCGGGAGGCCTTGTTGGAGGCGTTGATATCGAGCACGCCCGCCTGGACCGACGGCTGGTTGGCGATGATGCCCATCGGGCTGCCGGCGATGCGCGCAAAGCCGACCACGATGTTCATGGCGTAGCCCGCCTGCACTTCCAGGAAGTCGCCGAAATCGACCACCCGCGTGATCACGTCGCGCACGTCATACCCCTTCTTGGGGTTGGTGGGGATCACGTCGTCCAGTTCCGGGTTGGGGTCGACGCTGGGGTCCCCCTCGGCCTGCGGCGGGTCTTCCAGGTTGTTGGCCGGCAGGAAACTCAACAGCTTCTGGCACAGGGCGATGGCGTGGTTGTCGTCCTCGGCGATGAAATGGATCACGCCCGAATTGGCCATGTGGGCGTCGGCCCCCCCCAGCTGCTCCGCCGTCACGTTCTCACCCGTGACGCTCTTGATCACCGAAGGGCCGGTGATGAACATCCGCGCCTGGCGGGTCTGGATGATGAAGTCGGTCAGGGCGGGGCTGTAGGCCGCACCGCCGGCGCACGGGCCGCAGATGAGCGAAATCTGGGGCACGGCGCCCGAGAGCATGACGTTGGTGTAGAACACCTTGCCGTAGCCGGACAGGGAATCGATCCCCTCCTGCACGCGCGCTCCGCCCGAATCGTTGATGAAGACGAAGGGGGAGCCCGTTTTCAGGGACTGTTCCATGATTTCGGCCACCTTGACGGAGTGGACCTCCCCGGCGGAACCGCCGGAGACGGAAAAGTCCTGGCTGGCCAGGTGCACCAGCCGGCCGTCGATGGAGGCGGCCCCCGTCACCACGCCGTCGGCCGGGAACTCCTTGCCCGCCATCCCGAACAGGACCGAACGGTGCTCGGCGAACAGGCCCGTTTCCTCGAAGCTGTTCGGGTCCACCAGGGTCTCGATCCGCTCGCGCGCCGTCAGTTTCCCCTCTTTGTGCTGCTTCTCCAGCTTGTCGGCGCCGCCGCCCAGCATCGCCTGCTTGCGCCGCTTATGCAATTCCTCGATTCTTTCCTGCATGGTCATATTGGACATGTCGAATGATCCCCCTTCAGGCCGGTGTGACCGTGACCTGGTGCGTGATTCCTTTGAGCTTTACGTTGTAGGTTATGGGCGAGCGCACGGGCCCCTTGCCGTTGTCGACGACGGGGGCTGCGCCCGGCGCGGCGGCCGGCTGGGCGCCCGGGTCTTTGCCCAGGTTCTTCGGGCCCTCGTCCCGGGTGGCGAAGAACTTGGGGGCCACCTGCGGGAACATGGCGTAGGTCAGCACGTCCTCGTCCGACCCGTTGCAGCCGGGCAGCTCCAGCGCCGCTTTGCGCAGCTCCTGCCATTCCGGCTTGAGCAGGTCGGCGGGGCGGCAGGTGACCGGTTCCTTGGTGGACTTGCCGGCCGCGATGGCGATCACCTCGGGGTTGCGCGGGCCGATGGTTTCGCCGTAGTAACCCAGCATCAGGTCGACGAATTCGCCCGTCAGCACCTTGTATTTGCCCATCAGGACGTTGAAGACCGCCTGCGTGCCGACGATCTGGCTCGAGGGGGTGACCAGGGGCGGGAAACCCGCGTCCGCCCGTACCTTCGGCACTTCCGCCAGCACCTCGGCCATGCGGTCGCCCGCCTTCTGCTGCTTCAGCTGGCTCTCCATGTTGGAGATCATGCCTCCGGGGATCTGGCTTTCGAAGATCTCCGTCTCCACCCCGGTGATGTTGGAGAGGAACTCCTGGTACCGGGGGCGGATCGTGTTGAAGTACTGCTTGAGCTTCAGGATGCGGCCCTTGTCGAGGTCGGTCTCGAACTCGGTCCCCTGGAGCATCTCGACGACGCTTTCGGTCGGGTTGTGGCCGGGGCCGAGACTGAGCGGGCTCAGCGCGGCGTCCACGCAGTCGGCGCCCGCCTCGATCGCCTTCATCAGGCTGACCAGGGTGACCCCGGTCGTGGCGTGCACGTGAACCTGGACGCGGGTCTCCTCGCCGCAGGCGTCCTTGATCCCCCTGACGAGGTCGTAGGCCGCCCGGGGTTTCAGCAGCGCCGCCATGTCCTTGATACAGATGGAGTTGCATCCGCGGTCCAGCAGCTTCTTCGCCAGGTCCACGAAGCCCCCGGTGGTGTGCAGCGGGCTGACCGTGTAGCTGATGGCCCCCTGGGCGTGCTTGCCCGTGCGCCGGACGGCGGCGACCGCGCGCTCGAGGTTGCGGATGTCGTTCAGGGCGTCGAAGACGCGGAAGACGTCGATCCCGGTCTCGGCCGCCTTCTCGACGAAGCGGTCCACCACCCCGTCTTCGTAGTGGCGGTAACCGAGCAGGTTCTGCCCGCGCAGCAGCATCTGCAGCCGGGTGTTGGGCATCAGCCTGCGGAAGGTGCGCAGCCGCTCCCAGGGGTCTTCATTCAAAAATCGGATGCAGGAGTCGAACGTGGCGCCCCCCCAGCATTCGACGGACCAGTACCCCGCCTTGTCCAGGTCTTCGCATGCGGGGACCATGTCTTCCAGGGACATCCGCGTCGCCATCACGCTCTGGTGGGCGTCGCGGAGGATGAGCTCGGTGATATCGATTTTCTTGGTCATTTCCGGTTCTCTCTCGTGGCAAACGTTTGCCCTGTCCTTTTCCTCCATGGGGAGAAAACAACCAGGGCCTATTAATAAGGACGTGTTGTGATAGATTGTATGAATCCGTGAACCCTTCGGCCGTCCGGGCAAAACCTTTCAGGTGACGGGGGCCGGGGGCCGGGGGAAATTCCGCAAACCGCCTTTCGGTTGAATTGAACAAACCTTCAAATCATTCCACAAACTTATAATGATATAAAATCTATTAGTATCTTTCCAGCCCTCTTTGCCGTTCGCGACCTTTCGGGGCCGGCGCAGGATAAAGCATAGATAAGACGGTGTTTATTCGATGGAGCGACTACACCAGCTCCCGGGTCGCCTCCTCCGGGAGGGCGGGATCGAAGCGGACGAGGGCCAGTTCGGGCCCGTCATGGGCGGCCGAGAGGGCGACGGTCCTGCCGATCCGCTCCATCCACGTGCCCGTGAGACGGGCCGATTCGTGGATGTGACCGTGCAGGGTCACCAGCGGCTGCCTCGATTCGATGAAGCGCCGGATGGCGATGCTTCCCACGTGGACGTCCAGCTGGACGTGCTTGTATTTCTTCCCGTCCAGGGCGGCGCGGTCCAGCCCCGTGTCGTAGGGGGGGGCGTGGAAGAGGAAGATGGCGCGCGCGAGGTCCCTTCCCCGGGTGAGGCGCTCCAGGTCCGACTGGATCGTCTGGTTTTTCAGCACGCTCGGCTCCACGGGCACCGTCAGCCACCCCTCCTCGGGCGCCACGCAGAGGGGGTCGAGGTACCGGGAGACGTCGTAACGCTCCCAGTCCTTGAGCATGAAGGGGGTGGGCGGGATGAAGGCGTAGCCGTAAACGGCGTAATCGCCCCAGGGGACGGCGGCGTTGTGCACCTGGTGCCAGAGGCCCCCGGTTTCGTGCCGGTGGAGGGCTCCCTCCTCGGTCCGCGCGTCGTCGTTGCCCGGGATCAGGAAAACCGGGGGGCACTCCGGCCCCATGCCCGACCTGAGCCGCTCGAACCCGGGGGCGAAAAACTCCTCGACGAAGCTCTCGTACTCTCCCGCGCCCGCGACGGCGCCGAGGCCGGAGGGGAAGAGGTCCCCCCCCAGGAATACGGCCGCGGGGACTTCCCGTTCCATGGCCGCGAACAGCTTCCGGTAACGGTCCTCGCGGCCATGGAGATCCGACACGAAAAAACACCCGCCCATACGATCCTCATCTCAATAATAGGGGAAGCGGACGCCGGTGACCATGGGAAGGATCAGTCTCCCGCCCCCCGGCCGATGGGGATGAACAGGGCCGGGTCGCCGGCGGCCCCGATCCTGACCGCGTAGCTGGTCCTGTTCTTGATGTCGCGGTCGGTGACGAGGTGGACGCTGAGCAGCCCGTCGGTCCTGTACCCCGTCTTCAGGTAGTTGAGGTGGCTGAGGCAGAGGCTCCACCCCTCGAGCCAGGAGAGGAGGTCCTTTTCCTGGGCCCTGGTCCCCGCGAAGTGGACGAGCAGGTCGATGTCGCTCTCGGGGCCGGCGGTCCCGTTCTGGGTGCTTCCGAACAGGTAAAGGGCCTTGACGCCGAACCTCACCGGGTCGAGGAGCTCGGCGATGCGCTCCACGCTCTCCAGGCGCCAGCGCCAGTGGAGGTTGACCCCCGGCTCCGCCGACCGCCCCGGCCCCGCCCCGGCGCGGGGGGCGCCGAAAGCCAACGGCGCTTCCGACGGCTCTCCGGGCAGAGGTTCCGCGAGCAGCGCCATCGCCTCGCCCAGCTCCCCGTTCATCAGGACCTGCACCGCCATCCCCGGGGCCGCGTGCGCCACGTCGATGACGCGCACCGTGTCGGCGAGGTGCGCGAAATCGGGGAGGAGGTCGGCCAGGCGGTTTGACGAGCGCTCGAAGAAGGCTTCGTTGAACAGGGTGCCCCAGTCTCCGGGGTAGAGGGGGAGGTAGCGGATCGACGCCTCCACCAGGTCCTGGAAGAAGTGGGTGCCGAAGGAGAGCTCCGGGACGTAGTCCTGCCGCTTCAGGGCGATTTCCACGAGCATGGCGGTGTTGTTGATGTCCGAATAGGAGACATTCACCCCCAGCCGGATGTCGCCGCGGCTCCCCCAGCGCCCCGGCCCCATGAGGATGAACCGGCGTTTGGGCAGGAGCTGGTTGAGCGCGGCCACGGCCCGGCCGACGGCGAGCAGGTCGGAGCGGCTCGGCAGCTCGGCGTATCTGCGGGGGTCGATGTAGACGATGTGGGTCAGGTTGGTGATGGAGGCGTTGGTGACGTGCCGGTTGGCCGTGAACAGGATCCGTTCCTTCGGGATGTCCCGCGGGATCGGGGGGGGGTGCGCGCTCGGGCTGTAGCTCTGCGGCCGGCACTGCACCAGGTAGAGATCGGTGCCGTCGTGCGCGAACTCCAAATCGACGGGCACCCCGAACTCCGACTCGAGGGTGCGCAGGATCTCCGCCGCCTGGTCGACGAAGGGGGTCCTCCCCAGCAGGCCCTCGAAGGTCACCACCCACCGGTCGGCCTCACCGTCCAGCCCGCTGCTCCACGGCTGCACCAGCCGGCCGTCCTCGAGGATGGAGACGAGCTCGTGGGCCATCGGGTATTCGGCCGCGTGGCGGCCGAGGAGCTCCCGGATCTCGACCGTTTCGAATAACCCCGACTCCAGGTTGATGACGTCGATGCACCGGGGGGAGTACCGCACCTTCTCCTCGACGGTGGCGTTGACCCGGAGCGTCGGCTGCCCGGGCGAGACGAGGACCGGGTAGTCGTCCTGCACCCGGTCCACCGCCCGCGTGCCGAGCCCCGGCACCATGCGCAGCAGCCCGTCCTCGCGCCGCAGGCGGCGGGACCAGGGGTATTCGTTGCGGCTGAAGGCCACGCCCGAGAACGCGGGGAGGTACCAGGGGCCGACGCGGGTCCCCACCACCTCCTGGATCATGATCCCCATCTCCTCGTGGAAATCGGTCAGCCCCCGCTGCGCGCGGTAGCCGATCGGGTCGGGGCCGAAGGTGGAGGCGTACACCTCCGCCACCGCGTCGAGCAGCTCGAGCATGCGCTGGCGCTTGGTCCCCCGGTTGGCGATGAAGAGGCTCTTGTATTTGCCCGCGAACGACGTCCCCCTGCTGTCCTCGAGCAGGCTGGAACTGCGCACGATCAGCGGGACCTCGCTGAGGTCGTCGAGCGCGATCGACAGCCCGTTGACGATTTCGGGGGGGAAGGAGGCGCTCTTGAACACCTGGACGATGGCGGGGTACTCGCCGCGCACCTGGCCGATGTCCTTGTATTTGTGCTCGGCGATCTCTTCCAGGTCGTTGTAGTTGATGAAATCGTAGAGCCCGTCGGAGGTGATGTGCCACGTCTTCGGGGTCCGGACCCCTTTGAGGAGGGGGCGCTCCTCCGCCTTCTTCTTCAGGACCTGGGAGGCGACGAAGAGTCCCGCCCCCTTTCCCCCGAGCCGGCCGTGGCTTTCGGCCGGGTAGATCGTCCGTTCGAAAAGGCCGTGGAAATCGTTGACGCTGATGAACTGCTTGGCGACCTGGACGAACTCGGCGTCGTCGCTCAGGATCCGCTGGATCAGCGAGACGCGGAAGGTGCGTTCGCGCGGGGAGGAGAGCTCCACCCCCTGGGGGATGAGGTGGCGGTAGCGCTCGATGGCGCCGGAGATCTCGTGCAGCGAGGAGTTGGGGTTTTCCAGCGCCTTGATCAGGAACCCGGACCGGTCCTCCTGGATCCATTTGTGGATGAACCCGATGATCTCGGCTTCCCCCATGTGCTTGCCCGCCAGGCGGAAGATTTCCTCGCTCGCCGACTGCAGGTCCTCGACCGCCCCCATCCTGAGCGGCCGGTTCTCGTCCAGCTCCTCGTCCTCGTCCTCCCCCTTCAGGGACGGGCTGATCCGTTCCAGGATGCGGTGGGCTTTTTCGTAACCGGACCAGGAGAGGTGGTTCAGCATCTTCCGGGAGACGCGGGTGAGCAGCTTGGGGTCCGTCCGGCGCAGCAGGTCCAGGATCACGGCCCACTCGGAGGAGGGCGCCTCCTTCAGTTTATGGGTCTCGAAGACCGATTTGAGCTTGGTGTAGAGGATCCGGTGCCTGAGACGGTCCGCGATCGTGTTGATCAGCTTGCGCTCTTCCTTGAGGAAGGGGCCCTCATCGGCGGGGGGGCGCTCCTCGGTATAACAGACGCTGATGCGGCCCACGACCTGTTCCTGGACCAGGATGTCGGAGTGCTGCATCCAGGGGGAGGGGGCGTAACCTTCCGTCCGGGCATCGATGTCGTCGTAGACGATCCGGGCCTGGCAGATGTCGGAAAACTGCCACCCCGACGGGAGGGTGTGGACGATTCTCCGGA
Source organism: Acidobacteriota bacterium (assembly GCA_016934555.1). Taxonomy (GTDB): domain Bacteria; phylum Acidobacteriota; class UBA6911; order UBA6911; family UBA6911; genus UBA6911. Next base: position 45,940 of record JAFGSS010000083.1, read on the forward strand.
AGGTGTCCTCCAGCGTGAACTCCGGCGCGCTCAGGACCTCCTCGATTTCGTAGAGGCAGTTGAGTTCCTTGGCCCGCTCCTTCAGGTCGACCAGGAGCTTGTTGAGCGATTGGCTTTCCATGGCCCGCCTCCCGGGATTCCCGCGGCGATCGGCGCTTTCCCCCCCGCCCGGTATCCGTGCCGGGCGGGGGGGAGGGGGTCAGCACCAGCCTCGGTCCTTGCACGCGCGCGCCACGCGGTTGACGGCCAGGACGTAGGCGGCGTCCCGCATGGGGATCCCCTGCTTCCGGGAGACGTCCACCACCGCGTGGAAGGCGTTGGTCATCTTGGAATCGAGCTTGTCGAACACTTCCTTTTCTTCCCAGTAGTAGTTCATGTTCCCCTGGACCTGCTCGAAATAGCTGCAGGTGACCCCGCCGGCGTTGCAGAGGATGTCGGGAACCATGAAGATGCGGCGCTTGTCGAGCAGGATATCCCCTTCGGGCGTCGTCGGCCCGTTGGCCCCCTCGGCGATCAGTTTCACCCGGCCGTGGACCTTCGGGATGGTGTCGCCCGTCAGCTGGTTCTCCACCGCGGCGGGGATCAGGATGTCCACGTCCTGCTCGAGCCACGCTTCGCCCGGAAGGATCTCGTATCCCAGGTCCTGCGCCTTGTTCCGGTTGATGGTGCCGAAGGGGTCGCTGATCGACTTGAGCTCGTCGAACCGGATCCCCGATTTCTTCCGGCAGCAGAAGGTCTTGTTGTCGGTGGGATCCCAGCTCGACACCGAGATGACCATCCCGCCGATCTTGTGGTACAGCTCCACGGCGTACTGGGCCACGTTGCCGAACCCCTGGATGCTGGCGGTGGTGTTTTCCGGTTTCAGGTTGAGTTCCTTGAGCGCCTCCCGCACCGTCAGGACCACCATGTACCCCGTGGCCTGCGTGCGCCCGAGCGATCCGCCGATGCTGACCGGCTTGCCGGTGATGAACCCGGGGTAGCGCCCGCCGGCGATCTTTTCGTATTCGTCCAGCATCCAGAGCATGTCCTGCGGGTTGGTCATGACGTCGGGGGCGGGCACGTCGAGGTTCGGGCCGATGTCCCGGGCGATCTGCCGCACCCAGCCCCGGCAGAGCTGCTCGATCTCGTTCAGGCTGAGGTTGTGCGGGTCGCACACGATCCCCCCCTTGGCCCCCCCCAGAGGGATGTCCACCACCGAGCACTTCCAGGTCATCCACATGGCCAGGGCCCGGATCGTGTCGATCGTTTCCATCGGGTGAAAGCGGATCCCCCCCTTGCACGGGCCGCGCGCGTCGTTGTGCTGGACCCGGAAGCCGCGGAAGATCCGGATCCCCCCCTTGTCCATCCGTACCGGGATGCTGAAGTGGTATTCGCGGATGGGGTTGCGGAGCAGGTCCCGCGTCGGCCCGTCCAGGCCCAGCATGCCGGCGATCCGGTCGAATTGCTGCTGCGCGGTCACGAAGGGGTTATAGGAGGACTCGACAGGCGCGTTTTTTTTCACTGGAGGCGCTGCTGTTTTTTTTGCGGTCATTGACATGCCCTTCTCTGATATGTTCTGTTGA
>JAFGSS010000084.1 GCA_016934555.1 Acidobacteriota bacterium
CGATCTTTCTCATTTCTTATTCTCCTTGCATGAACATGTGATTAAAGGGGGACATTCTCGTCTGCATCCTTCACCTTCATGAAACTGCACCGTCACCCCATCGGAACAAAAAAGCTCGGCAGCCGAATTTCCTAGTCTGAACGTTCCTCGGTATCGTTCGGCAAAACCACTCTCCAACAGAGTGCCCGCAAAACACGGGTGGATCGGCACACCGTGGATCCCCATCGCATCTTGCATGGACCTCATTCCGGAAGGCGCCCTATCCACCATCTTAAATCCTCTCCTAAGATACCCCCATATTCGGGATGGATGACCTGATTTTTTGGCATAACCGACAGATCGGTGCCGAAGGCCTTCATCACCGACAATTCATCATATCCGGAAACCAGAAAGAATTGTGCATCTCCAAAGCCGGGAGATCCCAAGACGATGGAGGTGGTCATCGAAAATGGATGATGCAGCATCCATCTTGCACCGATGCCGGTGGCGTGTCGTGAAACCTTACAATTCGAAAAATTGCACGCGACATTCCCTAACTCATTTTATATCCTCATTTATAAGCTTTCCGTAAAATCTTTTCATGGAAACCTGTAAAGCCGTCTGACATTCATGATTCCGCCGCGATTGTCCAGGCTTCAGACCCCGAACATATGGTCGATGTAATTGCTTGTTTATATAGGGCTTATCTCTTCATGGCCCAATAGGCACTCATGGAATCAAAAACTGGACAGGACATTGCTTGAATGAGTGAAACATACTTATGCCTTAACAGATGCGACCCAAAATCATGGGAGTGCAATTTGTCCCATCATCGCAACCTCAGCAGATTGATCCATTCAGTAGCCCTCAACGGCCAGCGTCAACGGACCGTTCCTACCCCGACGAGAGGAGGAAGAGAATGAAACAATTGATCAAAATCGTGTTATGCGGGATTGTACTGCTCTCCGGCACAACCATCGCCCAGGCCGTGACTCTGGCTGAATTACTTGATGACGGCTCCATCACCGCCGGCGACAAACTGTTCGATGATTGGGAATTATTGGACTATGAAAGCAGCCAACCGGACCGCAGTTTCAATTACGGCAATATTGTGGTCACACCCTTGAACGATGGGGGCCTCGACCCCGGCCCCGGCCTGACATTTGATATTCTCAACCAGGAATTGTGGGTGACGGCCGACGAAAACCTTGCCTTTGTCGATTTGCTGCTCGGCTTCCGGGTTTCGGTACTGGATCCCGGGCTTCAGATCGTTGACGGCTCTCTGGGCGGGCTGGATGGTTCCATAAGCTATAGCATGGATGGCGACAATGATGTGGGCTTCTACATCCACGAAACCATCGGCACTTTCCCATGGGATGATGGTCTGGGCGTCAACGAGACTGAATTCAGCGTGCTCAATGGTACAGAAACCGAAGATACAACTGCCACAGCCGGCTTTGAACCGCAGAACGCAATCTGGGTCACCCAGAACATTCGTGTTTGGGCAACGGACACCGACACGGCGAGACTGAATTCCTTCGATCAGCGTTTCTCGCAGACGCAGACGGTTGTTCCCGAACCGAGTACCTTCGCGCTGATGTTTTTGGGCCTTGCCGGCTTGTTTGTCGCCCGAAATCGAAAGAACTGATCTGGACCGCGCCTCGAGCACACGCCCCCCGGAGATGCACCGGCTCTCCGGGGGGCGCTACAAGCGGGGAGGCGACAACTAACTGAGGGTCCGCATGGCCCGGCCCCCTGGCCGACTTCGTGACGCCGTAAAAGGTCCCGGGTGGCGGTGCCTCGCAGCGAATGCGGCGACCGCGGATCGACACGATTCCGGGAATTGGGCTACACCGGGATTCTCGATTCGCAGGGGACGCCGGTCTGGCAGAAGCCGCAGCCGTATCCCTCCAGGCCGTAGTGTTTGCCGGCGTACTCCTCGGTCGCGTTGCACTGTTTGAGGCACGCCATCTTGTCGTGGCCCGCCTTGGTGACGGCGCCGGCCGGGCATCGGGTCACGCACACCCCGCACCCTCCCGTGGCGTAGAACAGGCAGTAGGCGTGATGGTCCTTGTAGGGACGGGGCGTCGCCGGGACCGCGATCCGGGCGACCACCGAGCCGCAGCGGATGGCCTTCCCCTTGGCGGTGATCAGGCCGTCGCACAATCCGAAAGTCCCCAGGCCGCTGGCGTAGGCGGCGTGCCGTTCGGACCAGGTCGAACCTATGCCGTACCGTTCCGATTTCTCCATCTTGTAGCTCTTGGAAAGCACGGGAACGACGGCCGGATGGCCCGCTTCCGTGAGGGTTTCGGCCACGAACCGCCGCAGCCCCTCGTTGAACTCCTCGCCGTAGAGCCGGGCCCGGATCCATTTCTCAGAAGGCTGCGTCTTCTGCCGGCGAAGATCCGCCTTGATCGCTTCCGTGTGGGGGAGCACCCAGGAGATCACGGCCAGTTCCCCGGGTTTCACGGCGACGTCCGGGAACTCCTTGTGGAAAATCTCGAGCGGGGTGAGGTGAAAGGATCCTACATGCTCCTTGAAGGACTCGAAGATCGGGTCGTCCCCGCGCGCGAAACCGACCAGCGGCTCGTCCCATGCCTTTTCATTTTCCGCGTTCCGGATGGAGTTGGCCGGGGAATTCGCGACGCGCTCGACGATGAGCGACCGGATCCAGGCGGCAGGATCCCGGTCGGGCCCCGTCGCGGCGAAGAGGTCGATCTTCATCCTTCCGGCCACGCCGACCAGGGCCGAGGCTTTCAGAAATTCCCTTCTATCCAGTCCGGTCTTCATGCATGGCTCCTTTCGCAGACTCCAGTATCACGCGCAGGGGGCGGAAAAGTCAGCCGTCTTCAAATCCGCCCGTTCATGAAGGTTCCCGGGGCGGGAGGGATCCGCTGCCGTTTTCGTCCGGGGTTATGAGGCATTCAATCGATTTCCAACACCTATTTGCCAAAGCTGTTGACTGGGATCCCAGGATCTGCCCGTAGCGGCATTCCAGCTGCAGATTGCGTCCATGAATACGGGATTTTTGGCAGAACAGAATCTATTGCCATGGCACGCTGACCTGCTCTCTTTCCTGGTAGAGTCGGAGCACGCGTACACCATTGCCCGCACGCGGGTCGAGGGCGATGACCTTTTTGCTCGACGGGACGCCCCGGGATAGCCTGTTCTGATCGGCAGGTGATTCATGCCGCCGGACGAGGGAAATCCTCAAGCGTGATCACCAGGCGTTTGCCCACGATGGCCGCCGCCCTCTGCATGGTGTCGAGCTGAACGCTGCTGTTTTCGGGATCGAGGAAACGAGCGATCTGGGTGCGGCTGGTTTGCAGCCGGCGGGCCATTTCCGCTTTGGATATCTTCTGGGCCTTCATGGCCTCAGCCAGCTGCCAGGCGATGACACGCTTTATGGCATGACTCGTCACCTCTTCGTAGATGCCTTCCTCTCTTAAAAAATCGTCGAAGGACGTCCCGATCGTTCGCCGCTTCATTTTTCTACCTCCTTCCTGCGTTTCAGGGCGATGGCCAGATCGGCGGCTGGAACCTTGCCCGTCTTTTTCACAAAGCCGTGGAGCAGGAGCATAGTCCCCTCGTGAAAACAGAACAGGATGCGCGCGATCCGGTTCCCCGTAATCGTGCTGCGAACCTCGAACAACCCTTGTCCCATCGGCCGACACACCGGCATGCCCACGGGCCAGCCAAATTCAACAGTCCGGACATCGGCGCCGATAATGCGCCGGTCCTCCGGGAGCAGTTCCTTCAGCCAATCGCGGACAGGCTCACTTCCCGTTTCCGTGCAATAGAAGGCTGCCGGAACGATTTTTCTCGAGAACTGGGGCATTGGCAAACACCCGTATCACAAATGTACCTTATAAGGTACTTTTTGTCAATCGGTCATCAAGCAAGACTCGCCTTGCTGCCCGGGCGGCTATTTCCGGATCAGGATGCGGGCGTCGACCACCCGGGCGCCGTGCCCCTCGGGGAGGACGATCAGCGGGTTGATGTCCATCTCCTCGATTTCGGCGAAATCGGTGACCAGCTGCGACAGGCGCAGCAGCGCGTCGGCGATGGCGTCCATGTCCGACGGCGGCTCGCCGCGGAAGCCCTTGAGCAGCTTCGCCCCCCGGATCCCCCGGATCATGTTGCGGGCGTCGAGCTCGCGGATGGGGGCCAGGCGGAAGATCACGTCGCGGAAGACCTCGACGTAGATCCCGCCGAGGCCGAACATCAGGAGGGGCCCGAAGTGGGGGTCCCGCTTCATCCCCAGGATCGTCTCCTTCCCCCGCCCCACCATTTCCTGCACGAACACGCCCCAGATCCGCGCATCGGGCTGCGCCGCCGCAACCTGCGCGGTCAGTTCCGCGTACGCGCTCCGCACCTCCTCTTCCGAATTCAGGCCGAGTCGCACCCCCCCCACGTCCACCTTGTGGACGATGTCGGGGGAGACGATCTTCAGGACCACCGGGAAGCCGATCTCCCGGGCGGCCGCGGCCGCCTCACTCCAGTCCCGGACAAAGCGGGAGCGGGAAACGGGGAGCCCGTAGGCGCCGAGCACCGCGTGCGCCTCCGGCTCCGGCAGAAACTTCCGCCCCTCCCGCGCGGCCCCGGCGAGGATCTCCCGGACCACGTCGGGCCGCACATCGTCGAAGAGGCGCAGGCCGGCGTGCGGGCGCTTGCGCCAGCGGACGTAATGGGCCATGGCGCCCAGGGCGCGCGCGGCGTCCTCGGGGAAGCGGTAGTGCAGAATCCCCGCCTCGTCCAGGAGCCGGAGGGGACGCTCGATGTCGCCCGTGGCCATGTAGACCGCGAACAGGGGCTTGTCGGTCCCCCCCGCGGCGTCGGCGATGACGCGCGACATCGCCCCGAGATCGGTGTTCATCTGGGGGACGACGATGACGATCACCTCGTCGACCCCGTCGTCGCCGAGCACCGCGGCGAGCGCCTCCCGGTAGCGAGCCTCGTCGGCGTCCCCCACCAGGTCCACGGGGTTGCCGAGGCTGGCCGCGGGGGACATGTGCGGCCGCATCCGCGCCTCTGTCGCCGGGTCGAGCCGGGCCAGTTCCAGGCCGTGCCGGACCGCGGCGTCGGTGGCCATGATCCCCGGCCCCCCGGCGTTGGTGACGATGGCCAGCCGCTTCCCCCGCGGGAGCGGCCTGTGGGTGAAGGCCATGCCGAGGCGGAACAGCTCCTCGAGGGTCTCCACCCGGAGCACGCCGCACTGGGTGAAGAGGAGGTCGTAGGTCTCGTCCGAACCCGCCAGCGCCCCGGTGTGGGAGGCGGCGGCCTTGGCCCCCTCCTTGGTCCGGCCCGACTTGACCGCCAGAATCGGTTTCTTCTCCGAAACCTTCCGGGCCAGGTCGATGAACTCCTTCGGGTCCTCCAGGTCCTCCAGGTAAAGGAGGATGACGTCGGTAGCCTCGTCGTCCGCGAGGGCGGCCAGGACATGGTTTTCGTTGATGTCGGCCTTGTTGCCGATCGAGATGAATTTCGAAAAGCCGATCTTCTCCTGGGCCGCGTGCTCCAGGGCGGCGACGCCCAGGGCGCCGCTCTGGGAGACGAAGGCGATCCGGCCCGCCGCCGGGAAGCTGCGGGAGAAGGTGGCGTTGAGGGAGACGGCGGGGTCGGTGTTGATCACGCCGAAACAGTTGGGCCCCACGACGGCGATGCCGTGCCGGCGCGCGACCTCCTGGAGACGGCACTCCAGCTCGACCCCCTCCCCGCCCATCTCCTTGAAACCGGCGCTGATGACGATGGAGCCCCGGCACCCCTTGCGCCCCGCCTCCTCGAGCGTGTCGCAGACGGCGGCGGCGGGGACGACGATGACGGCCAGGTCGACGTCGTCGGGGATGTCGAGGATGGAGCCGTAGGCCCGCACCCCCAGGACGCTCTTCACCCCGGGGTTGACGGGGTAGGCGCAGCCGCCGTAGCCGGCATAGAGGAGGTTGGCGAAAACGGCCCGCCCGAGGCTCTGGGGCCGGGCGGTGGCGCCGACGACGGCGACGGAACGGGGGGCGAAAATCGCTTTCAGCTTCTCGGCCTTGATCAGCATGGGTAACCTCGGATGCAAGGATCGTACGTCTTCCCGTGGAGAACGGAACTGGAACCACTATAGCAAAGGGACGGGCGGCGAAAAATCCAAAAACATCCGCCGCCGGGTTTGTCTAATCCGCGCCGGCTTGATAGCATTGCCGGATGGATATTCTGGGAGGGCTGAACAGGGAGCAGAGGCTCGCGGTGGAGCACGGGCAGGGCCCGGCGCTGGTGCTGGCGGGGGCGGGGAGCGGGAAGACGCGCGTCATCGCCTACCGGATCGCGTACCTGGTGCAGAACGGGGCCGTGCGGCCGGAAAACATTCTCGCGGTTACCTTTACCAACAAGGCGGCCAAGGAGATGCGGGAGCGGGTGCAGAAGCTCCTGGGCACGGAGCGAAGCGCGGAGCCGCTGATTTCGACCTTTCACTCCTTCTGCGTGCGCCTGCTCAGGAGGGAGATCCACCACCTGGGATACAAGAGGGACTTTTCCATCTACGACACCGACGACCAGAAGCGGCTGATCAAGCAGACGCTCGAAGAGATGCAGGGGCCCGACCTGGAGCTCTCCCCGCGCGAAATCATCAGCCGGATCAGTTACGCCAAGAGCCACGGGGTGCCGCCGGAACGTTACGCCGCCCGCTTCCCGTCCGACAAGGCCGAAGACGTGGAATACCTCTACGACCGGTACAACAAGCGCCTGAAGAGCACCAACTCGCTCGACTTCGACGACCTGCTCCTGAAATCTGTGGCGGTGCTGGAGCAGAACCCCGAACTGGGAAAATTCTACAGCGACTGGTACCGCTACATCCTCGTCGATGAGTACCAGGACACCAACCGCCCGCAGTACGACCTGCTCCGGCTGCTGACGACGGCGCACCGGAACCTCTTCGTGGTGGGGGACGAAGACCAGTCGATCTACAAGTTCCGGGGGGCCGACATCCAGAACATCCTGAAATTCGAAAAGGATTTCCCGGGCGCCCGCGTCATCAAGCTGGAGCAGAACTACCGTTCGACCGGCAACATCCTCCGGGCAGCCGGGACCGTGGTGGAAAACAACCGGGAGCGGAAGGGGAAGACGCTCTGGACCGAAAACGACGGCGGCGACCTGATCAGCTGCCGCTCGGCCGAGTCGCCGCGCGAGGAGGCCCGGCTGATCACCGGGCATATCAGGCAGATCCTGCGGGAAAACCCCGACTGGCGCGTCGCCGTCCTCTACCGCGCCAATTTCCTCTCGCGCAACTTCGAGGATGTCCTGACCGAGGAGGGGATCCCCTACGCCGTCGTCGGCAGCATCGCCTTCTTCAGCCGGATGGAGATCAGGGACCTGCTGGCCTACCTGCGCATCGTCTTCAATCCCGTGGACGACATCGCGCTCCTGCGGGTGCTCAACACCCCGCCGCGGGGGATCGGCGCGACGACGGTCGACACCCTGACCGCCTTCGCCCTCGAGCGGGGGATCCCGGTGCTCGAGGCGCTGCGGGAGAAGGTGCAGGATCCTCAGTTTTCGCCCCGGGCGGCGCGCTCGCTCGAGCGCTTCCTGGCCCTGGTCGACAAGTGGGCGGGGTTGCAGGCGTCGAACACGCTGGCCGGGATGCTGGAGACCATCCTCGCCGACACCGGGTACCGGCAGATGCTGGAGCGGCAGGAGACGGCGCTGGAGGCCGAAAACCGGACCGGCAACATCGACGAACTGATCGCCGCCGCCGCCGAATCGGAGGAGCGGGGGGAGACCATCGCCGAGTTCCTCGACCGCGCCTCGCTCTCCTCGGAACTCGACCACCTCAACCCCAACGCCCGCGTGGCCCTGATGACGCTCCACAGCGCCAAGGGGCTCGAGTTTGACGTGGTGTTCCTGGCGGGGATGGAGGAGGGGCTCTTCCCCCACTCCCAGTCGAGCGGGTCGGACTCCGAGCTCGAGGAGGAGCGGAGGCTGTGCTACGTCGGGATCACGCGCGCCCGGCGCAAGCTCTTCGTCACCTGGACCCCCTTCCGCAAGACCTACGGGCCGGAGGCGGGCTTTCCCGCCCAGCCGTCCCGTTTCCTGAAGGAGATGCCGGCGGAGCTGGTGGAAGGGCTCCAAGACCTCGAAGGGGACGCCTACGATCAGCGGCCGAGGCCGAGGGGACGCTTCATGGAGCAGCCGGCCGGGTTCCGCACACCGTTCGCGCGCAAACAGCCCGAGCCGCCCCGGAAGGGGGCCTCCTGGAACCGCCCCGAATCGCTCCCGCAGCCCAAATCGATCGCCGAACTGAAGGAGTACCTGGCCGGCCAGAAGACATCAGCAGGCGCGCCCGCCGCTGCGGCCGAAGGGTCCAGCAGCGCCGCCGGGCTGCAAAGCGGGATGCGGGTCCGGCACGAGCAGTTCGGCGACGGCATCATCCTCCGCCGCGAGCGGATGGGGAGCGACTTCAAGCTGGTGATCACCTTCAGCCGCGTCGGCCGCAAGTCGCTGGTGGAGAAATTCGCGAAACTCAAGGTCCTGTAGGGGCTATCGAGTCCGGCAGAGGGACTCGAGCGTCGCGAGGTTCAGGCGGTCCTCGGCGAGATCGGGCCCCTTGGGGGTTTCCAGAATCTTGGGGACCGCGAGGAAGCGGCGGTCGTTCAGGAGAAAACGAAAGGGGTCGAGGCCCAGGAACCCCTTCCCGATGTCCGCATGGCGGTCCACCCGGCTCCCCAGCTCCTTTTTGCTGTCGTTGACGTGAAACACCCGGATCCGGCCGACCCCGATCAGGCGGTCGAACTCCCGCATCACCGCGTCGTAGCGGTTTTCCGTCCGCAGGTCGTAGCCCGCGGCGAAGGCGTGGGCGGTGTCGAAGCAGACGCCCACCCGCTCGCGCTCCCCGACCCCTTCGAGGATGGAGGCCAGCTCCTCAAAGCTGCGCCCGAGGGTGCTCCCCTGCCCGGCGGTGTTCTCCAGGAGCGGGACGACGGGACTCCCGACCTCCCCGAGCACCCGGTCGAGCGCTTCCGCCACGCGGGCGCACCCTGCCCGTTCCCCCTTCCCCAGGTGCGCGCCGGGGTGCAGCACCAGGAAGGGGACCCCCAGGAAATCGGCCCGCCTCATCTCTTCCATGAAGGCGCGGACCGATTTCTCGTAGAGCGCCCGGTCGGGGGAGGCGAGGTTGATCAGGTAGCTGTCGTGGGCCACCACCGGGCCGATACCGGTCCGGGCCCGGGCCGCGGCGAAGAGCTCCCGGTCCTCCCCCGTAAGGGGGGGGGAGTCCCACCGGTTGCTGTTCTTGAGGAAGACCTGCAGCGTCCTGCACCCGACGCTCTCCCCGCGCTCGAAGGCCTTGTGGATCCCCCCGGCGATCGACATGTGCGCCCCGATAAGCGGCGGTCTCATCTCCCCCCCTCCGGCCGCGGCGGGAGCGGGTCCCGGTCATGCGCCCGGATCCCGGCGAGCACCCTCGGGCCGTACAGCTCGAGTTTCTTCGCGCCGATGCCGGTGACCGCGAGGAGCTCGTCCGGCGTCGCCGGTTTCTTCCGGGCCAGGTCACGCAGCGTCGCGTCGCCGAAGACGATGTAGGCGGGGACCCCGGCCTCGGCCGCCAGCGTCCGGCGCAAGGCGCGCAGCCGCTCGAACAGCGCCCGGTCCACCCCGTCCCAGGAGTCCTTTTCCACCGCCGCCTTCGGCGCCCGCCGCGCCCTGGGCGCCTCGAGCAGGAGCGGGCGTTCCTCCCCCGCGAGCGCCCGGCGCCCCAGCGCGGTGAGCTTCAGGACCCCGTAATCGCCCACCCGCGCGAGGTATTCCTGCTCCACCAGCTGCTCGATCCAGTCCCGCACCGCCGGCCGGGTCTCCTCCTTCAGGATCCCGTGGGTGGAGAGCCGGTCATGGCCGTTGGCCACGATCCGCTCCTCCCTGGAGCCGTAGAGGACGCCGGCCGTGTAATCGGCCCCGAAGCGTTCCCCCTGCCGCAGCACGCTCGAGAGGATCTTCTGCGCCACGACGACCGGGTCGGCCACCCCCTCCACCTCCCCCAGGCAGATGTCGCAGGCGCCGCACGCCTCCGCCCCCGCCGGCTGGCCGAAATAGGCGAGGATCGCCCGGTGGCGGCAGGAGACCCCCCGGCAGTAACGCGACATCTGCCCCAGCTTCGCGAGTCCGTTCTCCACGGTCTGCGGCTCCGATTCCAGGATGATGCGCTTCCAGGTGAGGTAGTCGGCGCCCGAGTGGAGGAGGACGCACTCGGCCTCGAGCCCGTCGCGCCCGGCGCGGCCGCTCTCCTGCTGGTAGTGCTCGAGCGACCTGGGCATGGCGGCATGGACCACGTAGCGGACGTTCGATTTGTCGATCCCCATGCCGAAGGCGACGGTGGCGACGATGACGTCGGCCTCTTCCCCGATGAAGCCGTTCTGGCTCCGGTGCCGCTCCTCGTCCGACATGCCGGCGTGATAGGCGACCGCACGACACCCCTGCCGGCGGAGGGTTTCGGTCAGCCGGTCGACGTCGGAGCGGCGGAGGCAGTAGACGATGCCCGATTCCCCGGCGTGCCGGTCGATGACGTCGCGCACCTGCCGCACCCCCTCGGTGCGCCGCCGCACGCGGTAGACCAGGTTGGGACGGTCGAAGCTGCCGACCAGGACCTCCGGCTCGCCGAGCCCCAGTTGAACGGCGATATCGCCCCGCACCTGTTCGGTGGCCGTGGCCGTGTAGGCGCCGATGGGGATTTCGGGGAAAGCCGTGCGCAGAATGCCGAGCCGGCGGTATTCGGGGCGGAAATCGTGCCCCCACATGCTGACGCAGTGGGCCTCGTCGATGGCGACGGACGACACCCCCAGGCCCTTGAGAAAATCGAGGAAACCGGGGGAGAGCAGCCGTTCGGGCGACACGTAGAGGAGCCGGAGCCCCCCGGCGCCCAGCTGCCGGGACACCCGGTCCTTCTCCCCCGCGGAGAGGGTGCTGTCGAGCCGTCCGGCGGGGATGCCGCACCCGGCCAGGGCGTCGATCTGGTCCTTCATCAGGGAGATCAGGGGGGAGACCACCAGGGTCAGCCCGGGAAGGAGGAGGGCGGGCACCTGGTAACAGAGGCTCTTCCCCCCGCCGGTCGGGAGCACCACGATCGAGTCCCTTCCCCGGAGGACGCACTCCATCGCCTCGCGCTGCAGCGGGCGGAACCCGTCATACCCCCAGTACCGCTTCAATGCTTCCGAAATTTCATCCGTCATGGTCGTTTCGGGCCCTCATCGGCAGCGATAAATATCCATGCCGGCGACCTGTTTTTCAAGGCGGCAGGCGTGGTCCAGGAAGCGGGCCAGGGGCGCATAGTCCCGGATCGGGTAGCGGCCGAAATCGTGGTAGTCGCCGGGGGAGGTGTCCACGACGAGCTCCGGGCGGTTGCGCCGCAGATCCGCCTCCAGCATCGGCCACGCCTCGGGAACGGAGTGCCAGGCGATGTCGGCGCGGTCGCGCTCGTCGGGGTCGTTCCCTTTCCGGTATCCCGTGAGGAGGTGCGTGTTCATGAAGCGGGTGGCGGGGGTCCGCTCAGCGTAGACGTAGACGGGGGTGAACCACCCCCAAACGAAAACCTTGTCGTCCGGGTCCGTGTGGCGCCTGATGTAGTCGGTGGCGGGGCGGAAATCGGGGTCGGGCCGCCACCAGCTGTTCGTGGAGGCCTCGAAGAAGACGCCCATCAGGGCGAAGATGACGCCCGGAACCAGGGTCAGCGAGAGGATGGAGCCCTTCCAGACTCGCCTCCGCGACGGGTCTCCCGCCGACAGGAGGCGCCCAGCCGAGAGCGCCGCCGCGAGGCAGAGGGGGGGGAGGATCTGGATGAAGTAGTGGCCGAACATCCGGCTGCCGATGAAGGTCGCTCCCGTGCTGGCCACCAGCCAGAGCAGGATGAAGAGGGAAAACCCGTTGCCGGAGCGCCACCGGCCGGCCTCGTGGCGCACCCAGAGCGCCGCGAGCACCCAGAGGATGACGGTCGCCAAGACGAAGGGGAAAAACTCGGCCAGGAGCTGCGGGAAAAAGGGGAGCGCCGCGTTTCCTGAAGCGACGTAGCGGACCGGGTAGGTCACGTTCCAGAACAGCCAGTCCCCCAGGATCCCCGCCCGGTGAAAGAGGAGCGCGATCGCCCCGGCCGGCAGGGCGAACCCGGCCCCGAACAGGCAGGCGAACCCGACGGTGCGCCCGATCCGCGCCCCGCGCCGGAGAAGCGGAAGCGCGACGAGGAGGAAGACCAGGACCGCCGCGCCCCCGACGGCGCCCACCTGCTTGAACAGGGGGGCGGCCCCGAAAGCCAGCCCCGCGGCGAAATAGAGCCCCCGGCTGTCGCGCGTGAAGGCGTCGAGGAGCGCGAGCGCCCCCAGGGCGCAGGGGAGGGCCATGAAGATCTCGCTGTTGGCCGCGATCATCTTGGGGTAGAGCGAGGCCGTGAAGACGAGATAGAAGAGGAAGGCGCACACCGCCTCGAGCCTCCCCCCCAGCCGGAGCGCGGCCAGGGCCAGCACGGCGGCCGTGAGGATCGTCCAGGCGAAGGTCAGGACATGGACCGCCCCCATGTTGTATCTGCCGAAGAGCTCGAACACCGCCCGGTAAACGTAAAAGATCCCCGGCGGCTTGTTCTCAACGGCGTCGCGGTACGGCAGCCCCCCGTCCATCAACACCGCGGCGGCGCCCGCGTAACAGCCCTCGTCCATATCCTGGAGGGTGTGGAAAAGATAGGGGACCCTCAAAAGGGCGCCCAGAAGCAGGACGAGGCCGAGGATCCTGATGGTCTTTGGGGACATCGATCCCACTATGGGCGGAGAGGGCCTCAGATGACCGTTCCGCTCCGAATCCAGGCCCCCTTCGGCACAACGATGATCCCGTCCCGGATGCAGTAGCTCTCGTCGTCCTTTTCCTGAAGGTTGTGGGCGTTGATGATAGAGACGTTGTCGCCGATCCGCACGTTCTTGTCGACGATGGCGTTGATGATGGTGCAGTGGTTCCCGATGCCGATGTGCGGCTGCTTCTTATCCAGGTTTTCCTGCAGCTGCTCCGCGGTTTCGTAGTGGTCGGAGCCCATGATGATGGAGTGCTTGATCGTGGTCCCGATGCCGATGCGGCTGCGGACCCCGATGATGGAGTGCTTGATGTCGGCGCCCGTGAGGATGCAGCCGCTGGAAATAATGGACTGGTGGATGTTGCAGTTGTTGAGCTTCGACCCGGGCAGGTTGCGCGGGTGGGTGTAGATGGGGCGTGTCACGTCGTAGAAATTGAACCGGGGGGCGACGTCGGCCAGGGCGAGGTTGGCCTCGTAGAACGCCCGGATGGTCCCGACGTCCTCCCAGTACCCGTCGAAGGGGCAGGCCCAGACGCGATGGGTCCCGATCGCCTGGGGGATCACCTCCTTGCCGAAATCGGCCGCCGTCGTGCTGGAAAGGAGGTCCACCAGGAAGTTCTTTTCGAAGACGTAGATGCCCATGCTGGCGAGGTAGTTCCGGCCGTCGGGACGGTCATCCGATCGCAGCTCCGCCAGCGCCTCCGGCTTCGGCTTCTCGCTGAAGCCGAGCACCTTCCCCCCCGGATCGGTCTTCATGATGCCCAGGTCCGGGGCCTCCGCCGCGGAGACCGGGATCGCGGCCACGGTGATCTCGGCCCCGCTTTCGAGATGGCAGTTGATGACCCGGCGCAGGTCCATCTGGTAGAGCTGGTCCCCGGACAGCACGATGACGTACTTCGCGTCCTCGAAAGGGATCAGGTGCTTGAGGCTCTTGCGCACCGCGTCGGCCGTCCCCTGGAACCAGCTGGAGCTTTCGGGCGTCTGCTCGGCGGCCAGGATGTCGACGAAGCCGCCGTTGAACATGTCGAACTTGTAGGTCTGGACGATGTGCTTGTTGAGGGAGGCCGAGTTGTACTGCGTCAGCACGAACACCCGGTTGATGTGGGAGTTCAGGCAGTTGCTGATCGGGATGTCGATGAGGCGGTATTTTCCTCCCAGGGGTACGGCCGGTTTGCTCCGCTCCTTGGTCAGGGGATACAGGCGTTGCCCCTGTCCGCCGCCCAGAATCACTCCTATGACGTCTTTCATACCCGCTCTCCGACGGTTCCGGCCCGCGCCTGCGGGCTCCATCTACCCCGCCGCGAAACCCTCCACCGCCTCGTAAAAACAGGAGCGCGCCCCCGTATGGCACGCGGGCCCCTTCGGGTGGACCCGGATGACCAGAGCATCCAGGTCGCAATCGGCCGTGACGCTGACGACCTTCTGCGTGTTACCCGAGGTCTCCCCCTTGTGCCAGAGGCATTGGCGGCTCCGGCTGAAAAAAACCGTTTCCCCCAGTTCGAGCGTCTTCCGGAGGCTCTCGCGGCTCACATAGGCCACCGTGAGCACTTCGCCCGTATCGGCGTCCTGGACGACGGCGGGGATCAGCCCGACGGCGCCCCATTTAAGATCTTCGATGCTTTTCATATTCTCTCTCTTGTCCGGTGAAGTCCACCTTATTATGCCGGGCGCATCGGGATGCCGCGCGCGCGCAGGTATCTCCTGGCCTCGGCGATCGTGTGGTTGCCAAAATGAAAGATGGAGGCCGCCAGCACCGCGCTGGCACGCCCCTCGATAAAGGCGTCGGCCAGGTGCTCGAGCGCGCCGCACCCCCCGGAGGCGATGACGGGAACTCCCACCCGCTCCGCCACCCGGCGGTTGAGCACGTTGTCGTACCCCGCCCGGGTCCCGTCACGGTCCATGGACGTCAGCAGGATTTCCCCGGCGCCCCTTTCGGCCGCCTCCGCCGCCCAGGCGACGGCTTCGAGCGGTCGGCGGACCCTCCCGCCGTGGGTCGTGACCTCCCACCGCGGCCGGCCCTCGTCCCACGGAGAGGCCCGGCGCGCGTCGACGGCCACGACGATGCACTGGGACCCGAAGTAGCGCGCCGCCTCCGTGATCAGCCCGGGGTTGTCGATGGCCGAGGTGTTGAGCGACACCTTGTCGGCGCCGGCGCGCAGGATGGCCTGGATGTCCTCCATGGTGCGCAGCCCCCCGCCGACGGTGAAGGGGATGAAGATCCGGTCGGCGACGGCCCGGACCATCCGGGTCACGATCTCCCGGCGGTCGGAGGAGGCCGTGATGTCGAGAAACACCAGTTCGTCCGCCCCCTCGGCGTCGTAGCGCGCGGCCGCCTCCACCGGGTCCCCGGCGTCGACCAGGTTGACGAAATGGGTCCCCTTGACGACCCGGCCCTCCCTCACGTCCAGGCAGGGAATGATTCTTTTCGCAAGCATGCGCCTATAACCTTCCGCGTTTCCCCCGGCCCGCCCCTACCACGACAGCATCCGGGCCCGCAGATTCCTGAAATCGATCTTGCCGTCGTAGAGCGCCCGGCCCAGGATGACGCCCTCGATCCCGGCCCCGCGCCGCAGCCAGAGTTCCCGGATGTCCTCCTCGGAAGCGACCCCGCCGCTGGCGATGACCCGGAGCCCCGAATCCCGGGCGACCTTCTCGGTTTCCGCGTAGTTGACCCCCGTGAGCATCCCGTCGCGCGCCACGTCGGTGTAGATGATGCGCTCGATCCCGAGCCCCTTCATATCGAGGGCCAGGTCCACGGCCTCCACCGGAGTCTGGTCCACCCACCCGCGCAGGGCCACCTTTCCCCGCCGCGCATCGATGCCCGCCACTATGGCGCCCGGGTGGCGGCGCACCGCCTCCCGCACGACGCCGGGGTTCTCTACCGCCACCGTCCCCAGGATGGCGCGGTCGGCGCCCAGATCGAGGACGGCGTCGATCTCATCGAGCGTCCGCAGCCCCCCCCCGAACTCGACCGGGATCTTCAGGGAGCGGAAGATGGAGCGCGCAACGTCCAGGTGCGCCGAGCGCCCGGAGAAGGCACCGTCCAGGTCCACCAGGTGCAACCGCGTCGCCCCTTCCGCCTCCCAGTGGAGGGCCATAGCCACCGGGTCGTCGCCGTACTCCGTAACCCGGGAGGCGACCCCTTCCTGGAGCCGGACGCATTTCCCCCCCTTCATGTCCACGGCCGGTATCAATTCCAGCATATGCGTCCCCCCGTCCGCCTATAGCGCAAGAAAATTCTCCAGGAGCCGCTTCCCGTTGTCCTGGCTCTTCTCGGGATGGAACTGCGCCCCCCTCACGTTGTCCCGGCCCGCGACCGAACAGAACGCGTGCCCGTAGGTCGTCCGCGCCAGCACGTGTTCCCCGCGGTCGGGCTCCACGTAGAGGGAGTGGACGAAATAGAAATAGCTCCCGCCGGCGATGCCCCGGAAGAGGTGGTCGGGACGGAGATCCTCCACCTGGTTCCACCCGATGTGGGGCACCCGCAGGCCCGGGGCGCGGAAGGCGCGCACCTTCCCCGGTATCAGGCCGAGCCCGAGATGACTGCCGAACTCCTCGCTGTGGGTAAACAGCAGCTGCAGTCCGAGGCAGAGGCCGAGGAGCGGGACCCCGTCCCGCGCGGCCTCCCGCAGGGCTTCATCCATGCCGGTGCGGCCGAGGTTCCCCATGGCGTCCCCGAAGGCCCCGACCCCGGGCAGGATGAGGCGGCCGGCCCGGCGGACGGCGTCGGGATCGGCCGACACCCGCGGCCGGCCTCCCACGGCCGAGAGCGCCTTCTCCACGCTGCGCAGGTTGCCCATGCCGTAGTCGACGATGAGGGTTTCCGCTTCGACGGCCAAGCTAGAGCACCCCCTTGGTCGACGGCACGCCCTCGATCCGCGGGTCGGTGCGCGTCGCCAGCGAGAGAGCGCGCGCCGCCGCCTTGAACACCGCCTCGAAGATATGGTGCGCGTTGCGGCCGTGGAGCAGTTCGAGGTGCAGGTTCAGCCGACCGTGCACCGACACCGCGCGCCAGAATTCCTCCACCAGCTCCGAATCGAGTTCCCCGACCCGTTCCTGCTGCACCTCGACGTCGTAATGGAGATAGGGGCGCCCCGAAAGGTCGGCGACCACCCGGGCCAGCGCCTCGTCCATGGGGAAATAGGCGTGGGCGAAGCGCACCAGGCCGCTCTTGTCCCCCAGGGCCTCGTCGATCGCCATCCCCAGGCAGATCCCGATATCCTCGACCGAGTGGTGCGCGTCGACCCCCAGGTCCCCCCGGCAGGCGACGTCGAGGTCGAAAATCCCGTGCTTGGCGAAAAGCGTGAGCATATGGTCGAAAAACTGCACCCCCGTGCTCACGTTGCCGTTGCCGCCGCCGTCCAGGTCGAGCGTCAACCTGATGTCGGTTTCCTTCGTGGTCCGGTGGATCGTCGCACATCGTCTGTTCATAGGGCCCCCGGTTGCCGCGCGGCGCCGGCCGGCGCGAGCGATTCCAGGCCGGCGCGGAGCGCCGCCAGCAGTTGAGTGTTCTCCTCCGGCGTCCCCACGCTGACGCGCAGACAACGCCCGAGCGTGGGATACGAACTCACGTCCCGCACCAGGATGCCCCGGCGGTAGAGATCGTTGAAGATCTCCCGCGGGGGAACCGGGATCTCGATCAGGAAGAAATTGGATTGCGAAGGGTACACCCGGACCCCCGGGATCTCCCGGAGTCCGCGGTCCAGGCGCTCCTTCTCGCAGAGCATCGTCTCGATCGCCGGCCGGAAGCGGTCGATGTTCTCGAGCGCGACCTCGGCCGCCGTGAGGCTGAACTGGTTGATGTTGTAGGGGAGCTTCGCCTTGGAAATCTGGGCGACGAGGTCCGGGTGCGCCATCAGGTAGCCGAGCCGCAGCCCCGCCATCCCCATCGCCTTGGAAAAGGTGCGCGTGATGACGAGCCGCGGGTAGCGCTCCAGCAGCCCGAACCCGGTGTGGCCGCAGAACTCGTAGTAGGCCTCGTCGAGCAGCACGAAGCCCTCGAATGCGTCCAGGATGCGGCGGATCTCCCCTTCCCCGATCGCGCACCCGGTGGGGTTGTTGGGGTTGTTGACGACGAGCACCCGGGCGCCCGAGTCCCGCGACCGGGAGATGAGGGCGTCGACGTCGTAGCCCATGTCGGCGCCGAGGGGGATGTCGACGACGTCGGCCCCCAGGATGGTGGCGATCAGCCGGTAGACGGTGAAGGTGGGGAGCGGGATGGCCACGCGCGTGCGCGCCCCCACCAGCACCATCAGCGTCGCCTGGAGCAGCTCGTTGGAGCCGTTGCCGGCCAGGATCCCCTCCTTCGGCCACCCGACGAACTCCGACAGCTTCCGGTGCAGCCGGTCGGGGATGAAATCGGGGTAGCGCGACCACTGCCGCCCGCGGAAGCGCCGGAACGCCTCCTCCTTGAGATCCTCCGGGAAATCGAAGGGGTTCTCGTTCTGGTTGAGCTTGACCTCCGCCTCGTACGCGTGGAGCGTATAGGCCGGCACCTTCAACACCCGGGGCTTGACCCCGCGGAGGGGGGACGTCTTTTTCACGGTCACCTGTCCTTGCGCTTGAGGGTTTTCGGGGACTCCTGGCGGATCGACACGCTCCGGGCGTGCGCATCGAGCCCTTCGGAGCGGGCCAGCGCGTCGATCGACTTCCAGGTGCGGGCCAGCTCCTGCTTCGTGTAGCGGATGATGCCGGTCTTGCGCTGGAAGTGATACACCCCGAGCGGGGAAAAGAAGCGCGCTGTGCCCGCGGTCGGCAGCACGTGGTTGCTCCCCGCGAAATAGTCGCCCACCGCCTCGGGGGTGTAGTCCCCGTAGAAGATCGACCCCGCGTTGCGCACCTCCCGGATCACCGACGCCGGGATGCTGGAGAAGATCTCGAGGTGTTCGGGGGCGATTTCGTTGATCCACTCCGGGTAGTCGTGGTAGCTGTCCATGATCACGATGGCGCCGTAGTTTTCGAGCGATTTCCGGGCGATCTCCTTCCGGTCGAGCGACTCGAGCTGCAGCTGCAGCTCGCGCTCGACCAGCACCGCGTGCGGCATCGAGTCGGTGAAGCAGATCGAGCAGGCGAAGGGGTCGTGTTCGGCCTGCGAGAGCATGTCCGCGGCGATGAAGCGCGGGTTGGACTCCGCCGTGGACATGATGACGACCTCGCTCGGGCCGGCGATCATGTCGATGTCGACCTGCCCGAAAACCTCCCGCTTGGCAGCGCTGACGTAGGCGTTGCCGGGGCCGACGATCTTGTCCACGCGCGGGATGGTCTCCGTGCCGTAGGCGAGGGCGGCGACCGCCTGGGCCCCCCCGACCAGGTAGATCTCCGTCATGTTGAGTTCGTAGAGCGCCGCGGCGATGATGGGGTGCTGCTGGAAGGTGCCGGGAGGGGTCACGACCACGATGCGGGGAACCCCGGCGATCTTCGCGGGGATGACGTTCATCAGGACCGAAGAAGGGTAGGCCGCGCTTCCCCCGGGGACGTAAACGCCCACGCTGTCGATCGGCAGCACCCTCTGCCCCAGGACGGCCCCCGGCTTGCGGTACTCCCACGACTTCTGCACCTGCCGCTTGTGGTAGGCGTGGATGTTGAAAATGGCCTTTTCCAGGTCGCGCAGCAGGGCGGGGTCGGCCTTCCTGGCCGCGGCCCGCAGGGTCTGGGGACGCACCCGCAGCTGGCGCGCCTGGAGCTTGACCTTGTCGAACCGCTCCGTGAAGCGCACCAGGGCCCGGTCCCCCTCCTTCTGGACCTGTGAGATGATCTGCCGCACCGAGGCGGAAATTTCACTCGTCGCCAGGATCTTCCGGCTTTCCAGGCGGGCAAAAAGCCTGGCTCTGTCTTTGGCGTGGTAGATGCGGACCATAAACACCTTCCCGTATGACGAATCAGGAATCGGCGGCAGCCTCAATCCTGCATGGGTTGCATGACGGCCGGTTCGGCCATCAGGGCCTCGATCCCGGCGATTTCCCTGGGCGCGCCGGAGGTGAGCACTTCGCGGCCGCTTTCGGTCACCAGCACCGTATCCTCGATGCGGACCCCCAGGTTTTTTTCCTTCAGGTATACCCCCGGTTCGACCGCGATCACCACCCCGGGCTCGAGCGGCGCCCCGTCCCCGACATCGTGGACCGCCATGCCGACGTGATGCACGAACCGGTGGGGGGCGCGTCCGCCGTACCCGTGGCGCCCGAGCGCCTCGTCGGCGGCCGTTTCCAGCTCCCGGAACGTGGCGCCGGGCCGCACCTTGCCGAGGACCGCCTCCTGCGCCTCGAGCACCGCCCGGTAGACCTTCGCCTGTTCCGCGCTGAATCTCCCCGTGACCGGGAACGAGCGGGTGACGTCGGCCGCGTAATAGCCGTAGTCGGGGCCGAAGTCCATGACCACCATCTCTCCGGGCATCATTTTGCGCCGATTGCGCGAATAATGCAAAACGCACGAGTTCGGCCCGGACCCGACGATCGGGTGAAAGGCGTATCCCATCGCCCCCAGCCGCAGGAACTCGAACTGCGCCCGCGCCGCCAGCTCGTATTCGTACACCCCGGGCGCGGCGGAGCGCATGGCCTCCCGGAGGCCGAGGGCCCCGATCCGTCCGGCCTCCCGGAGCAGGGCGATCTCCCGCGCGTCCTTGACCCGCCTCATCCCGTCGAGGACGGGGGCGAGGTCCCGGATGTCGACCGACGGGCCCACCCGGCCCCGCAGCTTCCGTTCAAAGGCCGTTCTCCCCGGTTCCCGGCCGTCCCACGGGTCGAGGCGGCGCGCCTCGTCGGCGTCCAGTGCCCGGTCGCGGCTGACGGCCGCCGTCTCCCGCGGGGAGCGGGGCAGATAGAGGACGCCCGCGGCGCCCGTCCGCTCCTCCAGTTCCCCCCCGAAGCGGGCGGTGTCGAGCACCGCGTCCATCCCGGTCGCGCGCTCCGCCTCCGGCCCGGGGAAAACCCGCTCCCCCTCCCACTGCTCCAGGCCGCGGTCCCGCGGCGGCAGGAACAGCAGGCTCTCCCGCCGCACCCCGTCGAGGAGCAGCAGGGCGCCCGGAACCTCCACGCCGGTCAGGTAGTAGAAGTTGTTGTCCTGGCGAAACGGGACATAGGCCGCCGGGTCGCGGGCCCCGGCCAGAACGGCCACCGAGCCCCCGATCCGCTCCATCAGCCGCTCGCGCCGTTGAGCGAAGGGGGCCCCTTCGGGCCGGACCGCTTCGGCGCGGACCCCGTCGGCGATGCCGCCCAGCAACGCCTCGAGGATGAGAAAACCGGCCGCCGCGATCCGCACCATTCCCCCGCTCCAAATTATGGATCATAGCATCAAGTGCCGGGGGATGGGCGGAAAAGCTGGGGAGCCTGTCCGATGCGGGGATCAGGCCCCCTCCTTCCCACCGACGAGCGACCCGCGCGTGATCGCCCGCGCGCCGAAGCGCCGCGCGATGTCGTCCTCCGCCTCGGCCAGTTTCCGGTCGCGTGACGGGGAGGGGGGGAAGAGCGTCGGCTGGATGCTTCCCGGCTCTAGGCCGGCGGCGGAAACGCCGAGGAGGCGCACCTTCATCCCGGCGCGCAACACCCGCTGCATCAGCTCGAGGGCCACCGGGAAGATGGCTTCCGCCGTGTCCACCGGCTCCGCGAGCGACCGGCGCCGGGTGGAGGTGGTGAAATCGGCCTGCCGGAATTTGAGCGTGACGGTGCGGGTACGGACGCCTTCGGCCCGCAGCCGCCGTGCCACCCTCCCGGAGAGGTCGAGCAGGGTGTTCCGGAGCCGCCCGGGGTCGTCGGTGTCCCGTTCGAAGGTGACCTCGTGGCCGATGCTGCGGCACCCGGGCCCGGCCGATACCGGCCGGTCATCGATCCCGCGTGCCAGGCGCCACAGGTGCTCCCCGTGGTCCCCCAGCAGGCGGGCGGCGTCCCCGGGGCCCAGGGCCGCCAGCTGCCCCACGGTCCTGACTCCCAGCGCCCTGAGCCGCGCTTCGGTTCTGGGACCGACTCCCCAGAGCCTGCCGACGTCGAGGGGAGCCAGGAACTCCCTTTCGCGCCCCGGCTCGACGACGACGAGACCGTCCGGTTTCTCGAGGTCGGAAGCCACCTTGGCCACGAACTTGTTCGCCGCCACCCCCACCGAGGCCGTGAGGCCGAGTTCCCGCCCGATCCGCTCCCGGATCTTCCGGGCGATGACGTCTCCCGGCCCGAACAACCGGCGGCACCCGGTGACGTCCAGGAAGGCCTCGTCGACGCTCACCGGCTCCACCAGGTCGGTGAAATCGGACAGGATCCCCATGACGAGCCTTGAGACCCGGGCGTACTTGCGCATGTCCGGGGGAAGGTAGATCCCCCGGGGGCACAGTTTCCACGCCTCGGAAATCGGCTGCGCGGAATGGACCCCGAACTTCCGGGCTTCGTAGGAGCAGGTCGCCACGATCCCCCGGCCCCGCCCCCCCCTGGGGTCCGCCCCCACGATGACGGGCCGGCCGCGGTACTCGGGGTGGTCGCGCTGTTCGACCGCCGCGTAGAAGGCGTCCATGTCGACGTGCAGAATCGTCCGCTCCATGCCGCAAGTAAACCACAGAACGGTGCGCCCCCACAATTTTCCCGGGGCCCCGGCGCAAAAACCTGACGCGGGGCGGCCCGGATGCCGATCTGCCCTGTGTGGGGCCATCGTCCGGAATCTGTTGTATGATGTCCACTGCATCGGGTTACCACGGAGACATACGGGGATCGCTATGACGGAGACGGGGCGGCAATCGAGGATACTGGTGACCGGCGGGGCCGGCTACATCGGCTCGCACACGGTGGTGGAACTGCAGCAGCGGGGACACGCCGTCGTCATCGTGGACAACCTTTCCAACTCCCGGGCCGACGTGGTGGACCGGATTGCCGAGATCACCGGCGTCCGCCCCGAATTCCACGATTTCGACCTGACCGACCGCGCAAAGACCGAGGCGTTCTTCGCCTCCACCCCGGACCTGGACGCCGTCATTCACTTCGCCGCCTACAAGGCCGTCGGCGAGAGCATGCGCGACCCGCTCGCCTATTACGGCAACAACCTGGAATCGCTCCTGCGGGTGCTCGAGGGGATGCGGCGCCACGGCCCGCGCCACCTGGTCTTTTCCTCCTCCGCGACCGTCTACGGCCAGCCGGACGAGCTGCCGGTCCGGGAAACCTCCCCCGTCCGGGAAGCCTGGTCCCCCTACGGGAGCACCAAGCAGATGGCCGAGCAGATCCTCCGGTTCTCGGTCGCGGCCTACGGGTTCAAGGCGGTCGCCCTGAGGTATTTCAACCCGGTGGGGGCGCACGAATCGGCCCTGATCGGGGAACTCCCCCTGGGGGTTCCGAACAACCTCGCCCCCTTCATCACCCAGACGGCGGCCGGGCGGCAGGAGTGCCTCGAGGTCTTCGGCACCGATTACGGCACGGCCGACGGCACCGCCGTGCGCGATTACATCCACGTCGTCGACCTGGCCCGCGCCCACGTGGCCGCCGTGGCGCGGATGACGGGGGAAAAGGCCCGGTCGGGCCTGGAGGTTTTCAACCTGGGAACGGGAAGGGGGCACAGCGTGCGGGAGGTCATCGACGCCTTCGAAAGGGTCTCCGGCGTCCGGCTCAACGTCCGCTATGTCGGCCGCCGTCCGGGGGACGTGGAGAAGGTGTGGGCCGACACTTCGCTCGCCAACCGCGAACTGGGGTGGAAGGCCGAGCGGGACCTGGACGATATGATGCGGTCCGCGTGGAAATGGGAACAGGCGCTGTCCCGGCGCCGGGACGGAGCCAGCGCCAGGGGCTAGAGGTCCACCTTGCGCAACCGCAGCGCGTTCGTGATCACCGAAATCGAACTGAAGGTCATGGCCGCGCTCGCGATCATGGGGTTGAGCAGCAGCCCCAGGGCCGGATAGAGCACCCCCGCGGCGATGGGCACCCCGAGGATGTTGTAGACAAAGGCGAAAAAGAGGTTCTGGCGGATGTTCCGGATCGTGTGCCGGCTGAGGGTGCGCGCCCGCACCACGCCGCGCAGGTCCCCGCCGACGAGCGTGATCCCCGCGCTCTGGATCGCGATGTCGGTCCCCGTTCCCATGGCGATCCCCACATCGGCCCGGGCCAGGGCGGGGGCGTCGTTGACGCCGTCCCCCGCCATCGCCACGACCCTCCCCTCCCGCCGCAGCCGCTCGATGAAATCGCCCTTGCTCTCGGGGGAGACCTCCGCCTCCACGGCGTCGATCCCCAGCTGGTTCGCCACGATGTCGGCCGTGGTCCGGTTGTCCCCGGTCAGCATGATCACGCGGATCCCCTGCCGGTGAAGCTCCGCCACGGCCACGCGGGCCGAATCCCGGATCGGGTCCGCCACGCCGAGCAGCCCGGCCGGGGCGCCGTCGATCGACACGAGCATCACGCTCCTCCCCGCCCGCCTCAACTCGTGGGCCGCCTCCTCGAGCGGGTCCGGACTCCCCCCGGCTTCCCCCAGCAGCCCGCTGTTGCCCACGGCCACCCGGTGCCCGTCGACGACCCCGGTGACGCCCTTCCCGGTCAGGGAACGGAAGTCCGCCGCCCTGGAGAGTTCGAGCCCGCGGTCGAGGGCCTCGGCGACCACGGCGGACGCCAGGGCGTGTTCGCTCCCCTGCTCCAGGCTCGCCGCGAGCCGGAGCATTCCCGACCCGGTCCACCCGCCTAGGGGCTGGACGGTCGTGAGCGCCGGTTTCCCCTCGGTCAGGGTGCCGGTCTTGTCGACCACCAGGGTGTCCACCCGGTCGAGCCGTTCGAGCGCCTCGGCGTTGCGGATCAGCACCCCCGCGCGCGCCCCGCGCCCCGTCCCCACCATGATCGACATCGGCGTGGCCAGGCCCAGGGCGCACGGGCAGGCGATGATGAGGACCGCGATCGCGGCCGCCAGCGCGTGAACGCTCCGCGGCTCGGGCCCGACCAGGCTCCAGACCGCGAAGGCCACGAGCGCCACGGCGATCACCGCCGGGACGAACCAGGCTGCGACCCGGTCCGCCAGGCGCTGGATGGGCGCCCGGCTCCGCTGCGCTTCGCTTACCATGCGCACGATCCGGGCCAGGAGGGTGTCGGCCCCCACCTTTTCGGCCTCCATGATGAAGCTCCCGGTCCCGTTCAGACTCCCGCCCGTCACCCGGCTGCCGGCCGACTTCTCCACCGGCATCGCCTCGCCCGTCACCATCGACTCGTCGATCGCGCTCTCCCCTTCCAGCACCCGGCCGTCCACCGGAACCTTCTCCCCCGGGCGCACCCGCAGAAGATCCCCCGGCTCCACCCGGTCGAGGGGGACATCGGTCTCGGAGCCGTCCTCCCCGACGACGCGCGCGCTGCGGGGCGCCAGCTCGAGCAGTTCGCGGATGGCGCCCCCCGTCCGGCTGCGGGCCCGGAGTTCCAGGACCTGCCCGAGAAGGACCAGGGTGAGGATCACGGCCGACGCCTCGAAATAGACCTCGGCGGCCCCGCCGGGGCCGAGGAAGGAGCGGGGGAGCCTCCCGGGAAGGAGCAGGGCGAAGACGCTGTAGAGGTAGGCCGCCCCGGTGCCGATCCCGATCAGGGTGAACATGTTGAGGCTGCGGTTGACGATCGAGCTCCATGCCCGCCGGAAAAACGGCCACCCCCCCCACAGCACCACGGGGGTGGCGAGGGCGAACTGGACCCACGTGCCGGCCGCGCCGTGGATGCCCAGGGCCATCCCCCCCATGGCGACCAGCAGCAGGGGGAGGGTCAAGGCCAGGCAGATGAAAAACCGGCGTTTCATGGCGCCCATTTCCGGGTTTTCGGCATCGTCCAGGCCGGGGGCCAGCGGCTCCAGGACCATGCCGCAGACGGGACAGGAGCCGGGCCCTTTCTGACGGACCTCGGGATCCATCGGGCAGGTGTATACCGCCTCTTCGCCGCCGCAGCAGGCGGCCGGCTCCGCCGGCGCCGGGCGCGGCCGCACGTACGCTTCCGGGTCGGCGCGGAATTTCGCGAGACAGCCGGGGTTGCAGAAATAATAGGTCCGGCCCTCGTGCTCCAGCTTTCCGGCCGCCTTCCCGGGAGGAAATTGCATTCCGCAAACCGGATCCTTGACGTTCGCCCCCATGTTCAGATTCTCCGTCTCGAGACCGTCCCTGGGACCATTATATCCCATTTGTTCGGGTTCAGGACCGGAACCGGCAGAGCGGCGCCGCATCGAGGCAATCGGACAGGTGGCGGGCGTCCCGGACGCCGCAGCCCAGGCTCCGCTCCCAGACCAGACGGCTTTCCATGCAGAGATAGACCAGGACCCCGGGAGCACACTCGTGGATCCAGGAGTTCATCTTCCGGTAGATCTCCTCCCGGACCGGCCGGAAGTAGCGCAGCTTCCCGTGATGGCCGGGGACGAACTCGCCCCAGGGGAGGCGCGAACCGGGGTGGCGCTCGATGAGGCGCTCGCGCAGGTGGGGGGTGAAGCGCAGGGCGCCCAGGCTGATCCACGCCACGTCGCCGGGGTCGACGACGGAAAAGATCATCCGGACGACCTCGCGGTACTCCTCCTCCCAGCCTTCGTAGTGCACTATCGGGTCGAAGTGAAAACCGATCCGGTAGCCCCAGCGCCGGCAGCGGTCGGCGGCGGCGAGGCGCTCCTCGAGCGTCGCCGCGCAGGCCTCCTCCGAGCGGCAGATGCGGCGCGAGTTCATCGACCAGGAGACCACCGTGCGGCCGCCGTGCTCGAGGCCCTCGAGGTTCGCGACCCGGTCCGATTTGGTCTTGAGTTCGAGGATGCCGTTCGGCAGCCGGGCGAAGAAAGGGACCACCCGCCGGGAATAGCCCGTAATGGGGTCCAGGGCAAGGGAATCCGCCAGCTCGCCGGTGCCGATCCGGAAGGTCCGGTCCGGGGATTCGGCCAGCGTCCGGCCGATGTCCCCCAGGAAGTCCTCGATGTTGGTGCAGACGACGATCCCGCTCCCATCGAGGTAGGACTGCAGCACGCAGTAGGTGCACCCGAAGTGGCAGTTCCAGGCGTAGCTGGCGATGAAATAGTTGCAGCACATCTCCGCCCCGGATCCCTGGCACTGTTTCAGGAACTTGCCCCTGTGGCGCGCGAGCACCAGCGTATCGCGGGACGCGGAGACCCCGCCGGCGTCCTCCACCGTCCGGCGGGGGACCCCCGGGAGGTTCCGGAGGATATCGGCGGTGGCGCTGTCGCCCCACGATCCGGCTTCGACGATCACTTCCCCGGGGCGATACTCCATCATGGGGTCTCCCCCTCCACCTCGAACAGTTCCTCCAGCCCGGGCGAACGGGCCGCCCGCTCGAGCTCCCCCGCCAGCTCCCGGAAGCGCGCCGCGTCGGGGGCCGAAAACTCGACGCGGATATCGGCCGTTTCGAAATAGGGGTGCGGCGCGAGCCGGATCGACCCGGGGAGGCCGAGCGCCCGTTCCCGCCGCCGGAAACGGTCCCGGGCCCGTGTCAGCCGGGGATGGCGCAGGCGATAGAGCGCCTCGTGCAGCCGCTCCCCCTTCTGGGAGGGGGAGAGCGAGGGATCCTCCAGGACCGCGGCAACCTCCTTTCCGTCCAGCGGGGCGCCCCAGGGTGCGCCGTCCCTGGCCGCCAGTTCCCCCAGCAGCCCGAGGACCTGCCGCTGCAGGCTGGCGCTCAGGCGGACGCGCTCCACGAGCAGCGAGAAACGCTCCTGCAGCGGCGGCGTCCTTTTTGCCAGCGCTTCCACGCTCTGCTGCGCCAGGACCCCCCCGGCCAGGCAGCGGCGCAGTCCGGGGCACGCCCGGTCGATCAGGAGCTGGGATTGCAGGGCCTCTTCGCGCGGGGGCAGGTCCAGGAGCGGGAGATAGTCCCGGACGATCCTCTCCCGCGGCAGGCCGGTCTCGACGAGCTTGCAGAGCGCGCGCGCCCGCTCGAGCGGTTCCAGTCGCCGGGTCGCGAGGTTGTCCCGCAGGGCGAATTCCAGGGGGTGCAGGGGGGAAAAATCGGCTTCGCCCAGGATGCGGGCCGGGACCGACTCCCGGCCGAGTCGCCGGGTGGCGTGGAGCCTGCGGAACCCGCACACGATCGTCAGGCGCCCGCCGCGCTCGAGCAGGACCACCGGGTTCAACTGGCCTAGTTCACGGAGCGACCGGATGAGGGGGGGCGGCTCCAGCCCCTCGCTGACCCTGCATTCCTCGTTCTCCAGATCGATGTCCCGGACGGGCGTGTCGGCGATGTTCATGCCGGAAGCATATCGGAACCGGGCGGGGGTTCACAAGCCGATGTGCGGGGCGGCCGTTTCAAGTTGTGTTTACAGAAGGCTTTTGATATAAAACGCCAAGGGTGCCGGACAGTCGCGGAAACTGCTGCCGGGCACGTAACGAAGGAGACGACACCATGACTTCCCCCACGACTTCCATGATTTACCGAACGCTGGCCGGCCTCCTGTTCCTCTGCCTGGCCGTCATGCCGGCAGCGGCGCAACAGGAGCAGGATTACACCGAGGAGCAATACAAGAGCTACGAGGATATCAAGGCCACGGCCGACGCCGCGGCCAAAGTGGACAAAGCCGCGAAATTCCTCAAGGAAAACCCCAAGACGAGCCTGCGCGAGCACGTGATGGCCGAATACCAGACCCTCATCGTGAACCTGGGGCAGCAGGGGGACTACACGCAGATCATCACCCTGGGCAACAAACTCCTGGCGGGCGTGCCCGACGACGATTTCACCTTCGCCGCCATGGCCGAGGCGTATTCGAAAACCGACAACACCAAGGGCTTCGCCGCTTTCGGCGAAAAGGCCTACGCGTCCAAGCCGAGCGCCCAGCTGGCCCACGCCCTCGCCAGGGCCTACCAGCAGCTGGGCAACCAGGCCAAGTTCGTCCAGTGGGGGGAGCGTGCCCTGGCCAAAGATTCGAGCTTCTACGAGATCTCGGATGGGCTGACGCGCCACTTCCTGTCCGTCCAGGACATGGCCAAGGCGGCCAAATACGCCAAGATGACGGCCAGCTCCCTCCCGAAAGCGGAAACACCGGCGGGGGTGAGCGCCGCCGACTGGAAGAGGGCCACCGACAGTTATTACGCCACGGCCTACTACGCGATCGGAATATCGGCCTACCAGAACCAGAGCTACGCCTCGGCGATCAGCAACCTGGACAAATCGGTCGCTTATTACAAGAGAAACGACACCGCCTACTACCACCTGGGGCTGGCCCACTGGCAGTCGGGCAAAACGGCCCCGGCCATGCTGAACTTCGCCAAGGCCTACGTGATCAAGGGGTCGGTGGCGACGGCGGCGCGGCAGAACCTGGAAAAACTCTGGAAGAGCAGTCACCGCGGCTCGCTGACGGGCATCAACAACGTCATCCAGAAGGCCGAGCAGGAACTGAAGTAAGCCCGTTCGCCGGGACCGCCCTCGGCGGGCGGCCCCGGCGACGCACCCCATCCCCCGGAGCCTACTGCAGCTGCCGGATCCGGACTTCAATCCCCTCCTCGCCCTTCAGCAGCTCCACCAGTTTCGAGGTGTCCGTGTCCCCGAAATGATAGGGGTACAGCACCCGGGGCCGCAGGGAGCGCGCGGTGTCGGCGACCTGCTCGGGCGTCATCGTGAAGGGCTGGTTCATCGGCAGGAAGGCGATGTCGATCCCCTCCAGTTTCTTGATCTCGGGAACGTTCTCCGTGTCCCCCGCGATATAGACGCGCCGGTCGCCGAAGGTGAGGACGTAGCCGTTGCCGTTCCCCCTGGGGTGGAACGCCTTCTCGAAATTGTACGCTGGGACCGCCTCGACGGGAATGCCGGCCAGGGTGCGCCGGTCGCCGTTCTTCATCACGATCGCACCGCCGAGCGATCCCGCCGCCTTTTCGTTGGCGGCCACGACGGTGCGGGAGGTGCTGACGGCCGCGACCGCTTTGGCATCCAGGTGGTCTCCATGTTCGTGCGTGACCAGGATCAGGTCCGCCTTGGGCATCGTCGCGTAATCGGCGTACATCGACACGGGATCGACGTGGATCACCTTGTCCGCGTATGTCAGCATCAGCGTCCCGTGCCCGATAAAGGTGATTTTCAGTTCTCCGCCCGAGGTCTCGAAGGAATCCCCGGCGAATAGTTTCTGCGCCTCGGCGCCCGCCGGGACAAGCAGCCCGGCAAGAGCGGCAACCGCCAGGCCCCGCAGCTTCCAAGTTCCGTTCATCATCCGTCCTCCATAATGTTTCCGCGTATCCCTTCATTATACCCGGGTCCATCCGATCCCGAACCGCCAACCGCGGGACAGGACTAAAGAAACCGCACCGAGTCGACGGCGAGCGTGACCGCGCCGAACTCCTCCTGGACCGTGCCGCCGAGCAGGTAGGGGCGGGAACGGTTCAGCATGTGGCAGAAACGGGCGTAGGCTTCCGGAAAGAAGACGGTTTCGTACAGGGCGCTGGTGTCCTCGAAACTGATGAACTCCATCGGCAGGTCGTCCCGGGTGGTGATGATTTTCCCCGTCACCCACCAGCCCGCCGTGGTCACCCGCTTCCCCGCATGTTTCGCGAGATCGGCCCCCCGCACGCATCCGCACCGCGACAGCGGGCGCGCGTAGAGGGCGAGCGGGTGGCGGCTGAGGAGGAAACCGAGCGTCTCCAGTTCGTGCTCCAGGATGGCGCGGGGGGGGTATTGCGGCACCCGCGGGGGCTCCGCCGGGGGCAGGTCCTCGAAAAGCGAGCGCTCCCCCGGCCGGCGCGCCGCGCGCGTTTCCTGCCGGAGGAGCGCCTTCCAGATCATTTCGGGCCGGGTGGCGCCACCGGAGATGCCGTCCATGGCGCCGGCCTTGACGAGGACCTTCACGTCCGCCATATCGATCGGGACGCGGCGGAAAAAATCCTCCAGCGACCGGAACGGCCCCTCGCGGCGCGCCTCGAGGACGGCCTCGAGCGCCGCCCGGCCGAGCCCCTTGAGCTGCATCAGCCCGACGCGCAGCACCCGGCCCTTGCCCCGGTACTCCCGCCCGCTTTCGTTGACGTCCGGGGGCCGCACCTCGAGCCCCATCCTGCGGGCTTCGGACACGTAGGCGAAGGCCGAATAGTACCCTCCCCCGTTGGTGAGCACCGCGGCCATGAACTCGGCCGGGTAATGGGCCCGCAGGTAGCAGGACTTGTAGGAAACCAGGGCGTAGGATGCCGAATGCGGCTTGCAGAACGAGTACCCGGAGAAGCTCAGGATCATCCCCCAGACCTCTTCCGCCGTCTGCGGGGAAACGCCGCGGGCGGCCGCACCGGAGAAGAACATCCCCCTGTAATCCTCGAGCTTCCTGCCCGCCCGCTTCTTTGAAAGGATCTTCCGGAGCAGGTCGGCATCGGACGCACCGAACCCCGCCATCGCCATCGCGATGCGCGAGACATCCTCCTGGTAGACCATGATGCCGTAAGTCTCCCGGAGGACTTCGTCCAGGATCGGGTGGAGCGACGTCCAGGCGCCGCCCCGCAACCGCCGGACATACTCGCGGATATACCGGTTGGCTGCCGGGCGGATGATGGAGCTGTGAATCACCAGGTGGTCGAAATCGCCGGTGCCGCACTTCTGCTGCAGCTGCCGCATGGAGGGGGACTCCACGTAAAAAACCCCCAGGGTGTCCCCCCTGCGGATGAAGTCCCGGGTCCGGGCGTCGCCGGTGGGGTCCCAGCGCCCGTAGTCGATATCCACCCCGCAGTGCTCCCGGACGGCGGCGAGCGCGTCCCGGATCACCGCAAGCGAGCGGTTGCCCAGGAGGTCGATCTTGATCAGGCCCGCGTCTTCCGCCTGGTCCTTCTCCCACTGGATGATCGGGACCCCCTTGGGCGCGGTCTCCACCGGCACGTAGCGGTCGATGCGGTCGGGTACGATGACGACGCCGCCGCAGTGAACCGACAGGTGCCGGGGATAGCCGTCGAGCCGCACGGCCATGCGAAGGATCTCGGGCCAGGGGCCGCCCAGTTTCATGTCCTTGAAAACGGGGTGGTGGCGCACGGCGTCCTCGAGACGGCCGAGCGCCCAGTAATAGCCGATGCGCCGGGTGACCGCCCGGATCTCGGCCTCGGGGATGCCGTACACCCTGGCCACCTCCCGGACGGCCGCGCGCGCGCCGAAACCCACGTGGTTGGAAATCATGGCCGCCCGCCCGGCCCCGTATTTCCGGAACACGTAATCGAGGATCCCGTCCCGCTCGTCCCACGGGAAATCGATGTCGATGTCGGGCGGGTCGCTGCGCCCCTCGTTGAGGAAGCGCTCGAAGAAAAGGTTGTGGGTGATCGGCTCCACGTGGGTGATCCCCAGGCAGTAGGAGACCAGGCTGGCCGCGGCCGACCCCCGGCCGCAGGTGCGCGCCGAGCGGCGGACGATGTCGCGCACGACCAGGAAATAGGGGGCGAACCCCTTCGATTCGATGATGCCCAGTTCGTGGTCCAGCCGCTTCAACACCGAATCGGAAAGCTCCCCGTAGCGGCGCTCGGCCCCCCGGTAGCACTCCTCCCGCAGGTACTCGAACGCGTCGGCGCCTTCGGGAAGGTCGCAGGAGGGGAACACCGGCTTGCCCATATCCAGGTCGGCCCGGCACGCGTCGGCGATGCGGGCGGCGTTGTCGAGGGCGCGGCCCAGGTGCGGGTAGCGGCGCTCCATCTCCGCCTCCGGCTTCAGCCAGCGGTCCTCCCCCGCCAGTTCCCCCGGCGGAACCCGGGACAGGGAGGTGTTCAGGTCGATGGCACGCAGCAACCGGTGGAGCGCGTGATCGGACGGGTCGGCGAAATAGACGTCGTTGGCCGCCACGGGGGGGACGCCCGAGGCCCGGGAAAAATCGAGGAGCCCCGCTTCGGTCCGGGGATCGTCGAGCTCGACGTAGAGGCCCGAGGTCCCGTTCTGGCGGGCGAGCGCCCCCAGCAGCGGGACCTGGCTGCTGAGCACGACCAGGTTTTCCCGCTCCTCCATGAGGGCGCGGGAGAGGCGGAAGCCGGGCGCCCGGAGCCCGGAGATGATGCGGCAGAGCAGGGCATACCCCTCGCGGTTGCGCACGAGCAGCGTCGCCCGCTCCCCTTCCGCCCGCAGTTCCGCCCCTACGACGGGCTGCAGCCCCCGCCGGGCGGCGCATTGAAGGAACCGGACCAGCCCGTAGACGCCGTTGATGTCGGTCAGCCCGAGCGCCGGCATCCCCCGCTCCCGGGCCGCATCCACCAGGGCCTCGATGCTGCTGGCGCCGCGGCAGAAGGAGTAGTGGGAATGAACGTGAAGGTGGACAAACAAAATTCCCTCTACCGCCCGACGGTCGATTGCGCCGCGGGGCGCAGGACGGGGCGGCCGTAGCGGGCGCGGAGGGTATCGAGCGCCTGTTCGAGCCGCAGGCGGCGCGCGGGCCCCGGGTCCGCGAACAGGTCCATCTGCACCGGCCCCGCAAGGAGCGCCCCGAGCCGCAGGTGGACGCTCCGCACGCGCGTGCGCCGGTCGAGCGCCCGGCCGAGCAGGGGGAGGGCCGCGGCGTACAGGGCGGCCGACGACTCGAGCGGCACGGCCGTCTGCACCCCCCACGCCCCTTCCCCGTAGTCGGCGTAGCGGACCCGCACCTCCACCCGCCCGGCGCGCCGTCCCTCCCCGCGCAGCCGCTCCCCCGCCCGGTCGCAGAGATCGGCGAGCTCCCCTGCGAGCAGCGCGTCATCGTTCGAGTCTTCGCCCAGCGTCCTTTCCAGTTCCAGTGCCGGGGCCGAACGCGCCGGGACCACCGGGGTGCGGTCGATCCCCAGGGCCCGCTCGCGGAGCAGAAATCCGGGCCGGCCGAACGCCAAGACGAGATGTTCCAGCCTCATGGCGGCGACTTCGTGGATGATGCGGATATTCAGTTCCCGGAACCGCTCCTCGGTCCGGGGCCCGACACCCGGGAGCAGCCGCACCGGCAGCGGGGAGAGAAAGGAACTCTCTTCCCCGTGCGGCACGTCCTGCAGCCCCGCCGTCCGCGTTACTTCCGTCGCGATCCGGCTGACCATTTTATTGGAGGCGATTCCGAGCGCGGCCTCGAGGCCCAGCCGCCGCAGGATCTCCCTGCGCGCTTTCCAGGCGGCGTCCCTCGGCGGCCCCCAGAGCCGGCCGGTCCCCGTGACGTCCAGGTAGGCGTGTCCGTACCCCGAGGGTTCGAGCACCGGGGAGTAGGCCGCCAGGATCCCGCATATCGCGCGGGAGGCCCGGAGGCAGAGGGGTTCGTTCGGCGGCAGCACGACCGTGTCCCGGCAGCAGCGCAGCGCCCGGGACAGAAGCATCCCCTTGCGGATCCCCGCCTGCCAGGCTTCCGGGGACAACGCCGTCACGACCGAGCGCGCCGCGGTGCGGGGCGCGACCACCACGGGGCGCCGGCGCAGTTCGGGGTGCACCACCCGTTCCACGGCCACGGGGAAAGACCGGACGGTCAGGTGGATGATTTCGCGGTCCATGAGGGCACCCGTGCTTCCTTCGCCGTTGCGGCCAGAATGTCGATAAGCATGCGGGCGTTGACGGCCGCCTGCCCCCGCCAGGGGTTGTTCATGAACACCAGGACGCGCTCGCACTCCCCGTCGAGCCGCCGGAGCGCGGGGAGCGCCGATTCGAGTTCGGCGCGGCTGTAGGCGTAATCGTGTTCGCCCGACCCGTCCCCCCGCAGCCACCGCGACCGGCGCCGCCCCTGGAAGCGGACACAGGCCAGTTCCGGCGTGGTGGCGCGAAAAGCCCCGGGGCTTTCGACGCCGTCGACGCACGCGAGCACGACACGGGAGGCGGCGAGGTGCCGGGCCGCCTGCGCCGAATGCCACCCGGCCGAACCGAACTCGGCGATCAGCCGGATCCCCTCGAGGGAGTCGCGCAGCCGGAGGAGACCCGAGAAATTGTCCCGCATGAACACGAACTCCGGCGGGAAACGGACCAGGACCCCGGCCAGCTGGCCGGTCTCTTTCAAAGGCCACAGGGCCCCCGCGAACCGGCGCGCCAGGCCGGGGTTGTCCAGGCGCAGCGGAGCCCGGAACACCAGGGGCAGGGCTCCGCGCGTTTCTTCCATAATCTCTTGAATTTCTTGAGCTTCCGGGATCCGGTAGCAGGTGAACCCAAGCTCGCAGCAGCCGAACCGCCGACTGTAGTAGCGCAGCCACTCCTTCGGGTCGAGGCCCTCGGGATAGAAAACCGGGGTCCAGTCGCGATATCGGAATCCACTTGTCCCCACCAGGATCATGACTACAAAATAGGTGAAGATTTGGTGAAAATCAAGCGGGAAACCATGCCCCGGAAACCGGCGTTACGCCCCTTTCTTGTGCACGGACATATCCCGGAGTAATATCGGCAGGACGGTTTGTTTTTGAACATCATCAAAAGGCGGATCGGCCCGGCGGGGGTGCCCCATGGATCAGGAAACTCGACAGATCAATTTCGCCTTCATCGGGTTCGGCCGGGTCGGCCGGGCTTTCGCGCGCCTGCTGGTCGAGCGGAAAAAATGGCTGCTCAAAACGCACGCCATCGAGTGGAAGATCACGGGGATCGCGACGAAGGACCACGGGATGGCGATCGACCACGACGGTCTCCCCACCCGGAAAATCCTCGCCTCCCGCAGGCGTGGTTCCTCCCTGGACCGTTTTCACAACGGGCCGGAGTGCGCTTCGCATCTCGATTTCATCCGGCAGTGCGGCGCCGACGTCCTCTTCGAGATGAGCGTGCTCGACCTCAGCGGCGAACCCGCCGCGACCCACATCCGGGAGGCCCTGGGAGCGGGACTGAACGTGATCACCTCGAACAAGGGCCCGGTGGCGACGCATTACGCGCAGTTGACGCGCCTGGCCAGGCTGCGCGACGTCCGGTTCCTCTACGAGGGGACGGTCATGGACGGGGCGCCCGTGTTCAACCTGCTCCGCAATTCCCTGCCGGGGACCCGCATCCTCTCCCTGCGGGGGATCTTCAACAGCACCACGAACTACATCCTGTCCCAGATGGAACAGGGAACCACGTTCGAAGCCGCGCTCGAATACGTGAAGACCGCCGGCGTGTCCGAGGCCGACCCCAGCCACGACCTCGACGGATGGGATTCCGCCATCAAGCTGTCGGTGTTGATCCAGGCCGTCATGGGCGGGCGCGTGAAGCCGGAGGAGATCGAACGCAGCCCCATCTCAAGCGATATCGGACGGGCCGTGCGCGCCGCCCTGCGCCGCGACCGGCGCCTCCGCCTGGTGGCCCGGGCGTACCGCCAGGGGGGGAAGGTCATCGGGAAGGTGGAACTGCAGGAACTCGAGGTCTTCGATCCGCTGGCCGCCATCCGGGGCCTGAGCAACATCCTCGTCGTCAACACCGACACCATGCGCGAACTGGCGATCGTGGAAAACAACCCGTCGGTGGACCAGACGGCCTACGCCCTCTTCGCCGACCTCATTTCCCTGCTGCGCTAGCCGATCAGATACCCCAGCCGCCGCTCACGTGGATGTTGGTCCCGTTGACGTAACGCGCCTCGTCCGAGAGGAGGA
>JAFGSS010000085.1 GCA_016934555.1 Acidobacteriota bacterium
AGTCCGCCATGAAATCGGGATACACCGCAGCCCGCATCCTGCTCGCCTTTTCCTGGGGCGTCGTCTTCGTTCTCGCCCTGGCCGCGCCCCTCGTGCTGGCCCGCGGTCGTGCTGACGCCCTGCCCCTCTACCTGGGATTTTCCTTTTTCTGCCACCAGCTGCCCGAGCGCTCCTTCGCCCTTGCCGGACTCCCCCTGGCCGTGTGCCACCGCTGCTCCGGGGTCTACCTGGGCCTTTTTGCGGGCGCCCTGCTCTCCCCGCTACGGTTTCCCGAAAGCCTGCGCGGGCGCCGGTGGTGGCTGCTGGCGGCAGCGCTCCCCGCGCTGGTCGACGTCGCGCTCGGCCGCGCGGGACTCTGGTCAGGATCGGCCTGGAGCCGCGCCCTCTCCGGAATGTTTCTAGGATATATGATATCGCCGCTACTGGTGCGGGCGCTTGCAGAGTGTGTGCAACGGCGGCCGTCCGGCGCACTCCGGCCCGGTACCCTCGAGGGAGAACGTTCATGAATACGGAAACGATGTGGAAGCCGGCGCTCGGCGGCGGCGTGCTGCTGGGGGTCCTGTCGGCCCTCCCCGTCATCGGCGCCCTCAACTGCTTCTGCTGCGCCTGGGCAATCCTGGGAGGGGGGCTCGCAGCCCACCTCTGCGTGAAGCATGCGCCCGCCGCCGTCACCCTGGGCCGCGGCGCCGCCCTCGGCGCGCTGACCGGGCTGGTCGGCACGGCCGTTTACGCCCTCTTTTCCATCCCCCTGCATTTCCTGACCGGGGACGCCACCGCCCGCATCGCCGAGCGGATGCGCGAAGCCCTCGCCGGGATGCCCGACGTCCCCCCCGAAACCCTCGAGATGCTGGAAGCGCTGACCTCGAGCGGGAACTTCCCCGCACTGCTCCTCGTCTCCGGCCTCGCCGTCTCCCTGGTGCTCTACTGCCTGTTCGCCATGCTGGGAGGCGCCGTGGGGGTCGCGCTGCTGGAGAAACGCCCGGTGGGCGCGCCGATGCCGCCGCCGCCCGCGCCGCCGCCCGCCGGGGAGTGATCAGCCCCCGCAGGCTCCATTGGGGCATCCCGCGGGTTCCACCTGAATCGTCGTGTGACCGATCCCGTATTTTTCCCGCATCACGCGGCTGGCCTCCGCGAGCGCTCTCCCCCCGTCCGCTTCCGACCCGACAACGATGTGACAGCTCATCGCCGTGGTTCCCGAGGCTATCGACCAGACGTGCAGGTCGTGCACCGACGCCACCCCCGGGATCGCCCGGAGGTCCCCGTCGATCCGGGCGACATCCAGATGGCGCGGAACCCCTTCGAGCAGCACATCCACGCTCTCCGACACCAGCCGCCAGGCGCCGGCCAGCACCAGGGCGCCCACCAGGACGCTGACCGCCGCATCCGCCCGCGTCCAGCCGCAGGCGAGCATCA
Organism: Acidobacteriota bacterium; assembly: GCA_016934555.1. Taxonomy (GTDB): domain Bacteria; phylum Acidobacteriota; class UBA6911; order UBA6911; family UBA6911; genus UBA6911. The sequence continues at coordinate 1,414 of JAFGSS010000085.1, forward strand.
GGACCCCCGCAACGACGGCCCCCAGGGACCCCAGCGTGTCGCCGACCACGTGCAGGAAGGCCGCGCGCAGGTTGAGGCTTTCGTGGCGGCTGCGGAACAGGATCGCGGCGGTGACCAGGTTGGCGCCGAGCCCGGTCGAGGCCACCACGATCATGGGCACGGTCCGGACCTCGGGGGGCGCGATCAGGCGCCCGTAGGCTTCATAGAAGATATACAGGGCCAGCAGGGCGAGGAAGACGCCGTTGGTCAGCGCGGCCAGGATCTCCGCCCGGAGGTATCCGTAGGTCTTCTGGGGGGTCGCGGGCTTCAGGGAGATGGTGAGCGCGAACAGGGCGAGGCCGAGCGCCGCAAGATCGGTCAGCATGTGCGCGGCGTCGGCCAGCAGCGCCAGGCTGTTGGAGTAGAGGGCGCCCGCCAGTTCGATCAGAAACCAGGTTCCCGTGATCGCGAGCGCCCGCCTGAGGCTCCTGCGGCCGCCGCCGTGACCACCTTCGGCGTGCACGCTGTATTCCCCGCCCCCGCGCTTCGGCATGCTCCCTCCCCCTGTGTGTTTCCCGGGACCCGGCTAGAGAAGCGACAGCGGGTCGACATCCACGTGAATCTTCTCCGCCTGCACCCGGCCGGAGGCCAGTTCCTCGAAACAGGCGCGCAGCAGTCCCGTCGCCGCCCCGCCCGGCCCGCTCTTGAGCAGGATCTGCACCCGGTAGCGGGCCCGCAGCTTCTCGATCGGGGCCGCGGCGGGCCCCAGCACCCGCGGCTTTTCATCCCCCCCGAGCGCCGCCCCCCGCCGCTTGAGGGCGGCGGCGATCGTTTCCGCCGCCCGCATCGCCCGGTCGTAATCGGGGTCGCTGACCAGGATCTGCACGAGGTCGCGGAAGGGGGGGTACCCCATCAGGCGCCGGAACTCGATCTCCCGCGCGTAGAACCCGCCGTAATCCTGGTCGCGCGCGAACTCGAGCGCGTAGTGGTCCGGGTAGTAGGACTGGAGGATCACGCGCCCCGGCGACACCCCCCGCCCGGCGCGCCCCGCGACCTGCGTCAGCAGTTGGAAGGTCCGTTCGGCCGACCGGAAGTCGGGGAACTGCAGCCCCGCGTCGGCGGCCACCACCCCCACCAGGGTCACGTCCGGGAAGTCATGCCCCTTGGCCAGCATCTGGGTGCCGACCAGCAGGTCGATGCGGCGTTCCGCGAAGGCGACCAGGGTCGACCGGAGCACCCCCCGCCGCCTCGTGGTGTCGCGGTCGAGGCGCGCGATGCGGGCCCCGGGCAGGAGCTCCGCGAGCAGGGATTCCAGCTGTTCGGTCCCCACCCCCGCGTAGTGGATATAGGCGCCCCCGCAGTTGGCGCACAGCGACGGCACCTCCTTCTCGATCCCGCAGTAGTGGCAGGCCAGCCGGTTCTCCTGCCGGTGGTAGGTCATGCTGATGCTGCAGTCGGGGCAGACGTAGACGTGGCCGCAGCTGCGGCAGAGGAGCGACCGGGCGAACCCGCGCCGGTTCAGGAGCACGATCGCCTGTTCCCCCCGCCCCATGCACCCTTCGAGCTCCGCGGCGAGCGGGCGCGAAATCACGACGTTCTTCCCAGCCCGCCGGAACTCCTCGGCCATGTTGACGACCGTCACCCGGGGCATCGGCCTCGCCTCGATCCTTTCGGGGATGTGAAAGTAGGCCGCCTTCCGCTCGCGGACCGCCAGGTGGTAGGTCTCGATCGACGGCGTGGCCGATCCCATCACGAGAACACCCCCCGACTGGCGCATGCGGTGCCAGGCCACCTCGCGGGCGTGGTAACAGGGGGATTCGTCCTGCTTGTAGGAGCCGTCCTGCTCCTCGTCGATGATCACCAGCCCCGGTTCCGCCAGCGGCGCGAACACCGCCGAACGCGTCCCCACCACGACGCGGGCACCCCCGTCGCGGATGCGGCTCCACTGGTCGTAGCGCTCCCCCGGGCTCATGCCGCTGTGCAGGAGGGAGACCAGGCCCGGGAAGCGCGAGACCACCAGGCGGCTGAGCAGGGGGGTGAGCCCGATCTCCGGCACCAGGAAGAGGGCCGATCGCCCCATGCGGAGCGCCTCGGTGATCAGCCTGAGGTAAGCCTCCGTCTTCCCGCTCCCGGTCACCCCGTGAATCAGGCAGCGCGCCGGCTCGGGCCCCCGCATCAGCTCGAGGATGCCGTCGATCACCTCCCGCTGGTGGCGCGTCAGCTCCAGCCCCGCGCCGACGGGAGCGGCCGCGAGCTCCTGCGGGACCCGCTCGATCTTCATCGGGGCGATGGCGGCCAGCCCCTTGCGCTCGAGCGCCGTGGCGGCGCTCCGCGAGCAGCCCGCGCGGCGGAGCGCTTCCTCGAGAGCCGTCTCTTCGGAGCCGAGCGCGCCGTACAGCCGCTTCTGCGCGGGCGGCAGCGGGGGATCGGTTGCCGCAGGCAGCCGCCGGATGCCCCACTGCTGTTTTTCCCTCGTCTTCGGGCCCCCGACGCGCATTTCGAGCCGGACATGGCGCGCGGCCTCGAGCGCCTCCACCCAACCCTCCGCCCCCCGCACGCCGGCCCGGCGCGCCAGCTCCCTGACCGTGAGCGCCCCCTCCCGGTGGAGCGTGTCGAGCAGCGCCTCCTCCCGGGGTGCAAGTCCCGTCGGGCGCAACCCCCCCTCGTAGAGGGCCGCCGTCCGGGGCTCGAGTTCGACCACCCGCTCCCCGAGCACATGCGAACCGGCCGGGAAGAGGGCACGGAACACTTCCCCCGGCGGGGCGAAATAGTGGTCGCTCACCCACAGCGCCGTCCGGACCAGCCCCGGCGTCACGGCCGGGCGCGCCTCCAGCAGGTCCTCGACCGCCTTCAGCCGGATCCCCCGGACCTCGGCCTCACCGAGTTCGCCCACCACGTAGCCGGTCACGAGCTTCCGCCCGAAAGGCACGAGCACGCGTATCCCCGGTGCGATCCGCGCACGCAGCGCGGGCGGGACCGAGTAGGCGAACGTCCTGCGTACGCCGGACGGGACGGCGACATCCACGAACTCCATCATTCCAACCTCAAATAGGACCCGGGACCCTACGGCGAGCGCAGGCGGTCGCGCACGAGGCGCATGTCGTCCCACACCTTGCGCTTTTCTACGGGGTTGCGGAGCAGGTAGGCGGGGTGGTAGGTGGCCACGAGCTCGATGCCGCCGTAATCGATCACCCGCCCGCGCAGCCGTCCGATCGATTCGGTCGTCCCCAGGAGCGTCTGGACGCCGAAGGCGCCCAGCGCGCAGATGATGCGGGGGCGCACGGCCGCGATCTGGCGCCGCAGGAATCCCGAGCAGGCGGCGATCTCCTCCGGCTGCGGGTTGCGGTTTCCGGGGGGTCGGCATTTCAGGATATTGCAGATGTAGACGTCTTCCCGCCCGAGGTCGATGGCTTGCAGGATGCGCGTGAGCAACTGCCCCGCCTTCCCCACGAAGGGGATCCCCTGCGCGTCCTCCGCGGAGCCCGGCGCCTCTCCGACCAGCATCAGGGCCGCGTGCGGGTTCCCCGCACCGAACACGATCCGGTTCCGCGTCGCCGCCAGCGCGCAACGCCGGCAATCCCCGAGATCGGCCCGGATCGCCTCCAGCGTTTCCGTCCCGGCGGCGTCCCCCGCCGCGGCCTCATGCGCCACCGCTTCCGCCGCGGCTCCGCTCGCACGCGGGGCCGCCGGCGCCTTCTTCTCCCCTGGAGCCCCCCCGGCATAGCGGACCCCCAGGGCGCTGAACAGCCGCAGGTGACCGTAAATCTGCCCCCCCAGCCCCCGGCGGTTCATGACCCCAGCTCCAGCTGGTCGAGCAACGCGTCGTCGTTGCGCCAGTTGCGCGCCGTGCGTACCTCGAGTCCCAGGTACACCTTGCAGCCGAGCAGCTGCTCCAGGTCGCGCCGCGCCTCGGTCCCCAGGTCCCGGAGCGTCCTCGCCCCCGCGCCCAGCACGATCCCCTGCTGCGAACGCCGCTCGACCAGGATGTCCGCGTCGATCACCACCAGGTTCCTGTCTGTCCTCCGGCTCTCGTCGAACCGGCGGATCATCACGGCCGATGCGTAAGGAAGCTCCTCGCGCAGCCGCTCGAGCAGCTTTTCCCTGATGAATTCGCCGGCGAGGAAGCGCTCCGTCCGGTCCGTGACCAGGTCCTCGCCGTACTGCGGCTCCCCCTCCGGCATGTATTCGAAGATCCGGTCGCGGAGCAGGTCCAGGTTCTCCCCGGTCGCGGCCGATATCGGGAGGATCTCCATGAAGCATCCCGCCTGCCCGTAGCGATCCATGGCGGGCAGGAGCCGCTGCTTGGCGATGGCATCGATCTTGTTGAGGAGCAGGAAGGCGGGGGCCCCCGTCTTTTTCACCATCTCGAGCACGAAGTTTTCCCCCGCGCCGAACGGGATGCCGGCATCGACCATGTGCAGCACCAGGTCGACGCCGCGAAGCTGCTCGTAGACCGTGCCCAGCATCCTCTGGTTCATCCGGTAGCCCGGCTTGTGGACCCCCGGCGTATCGACGAAGACGATCTGGCCCCGCGTCTCGTTCATGACCCCGATGATGCGGTGGCGCGTGGTCTGCGGCTTGGAGGAGACGATCGACACCTTCTGACCCGCGAGCGCGTTCAGCAGCGTCGATTTTCCCGAGTTGGGCCTTCCGATGATGACGGCGGTCCCGCTTTTCATGGGGCTTCCGCTCCCCGGGTCCGGCGCGCCTCGAGCGCAAGGTCGAGGATCGCACGCGCGATCGCCCCCTTCGGCCGCTGCCGCAGCGTCACCGTCTCCCCGGTTCTCCTGAGGATGTGCACGGTGGCCTCATCCTCTCCGAATACGCCCCGGGAAACGTCGTTGGCGACGACGAGGTCCAGGTTCTTGCCCGTGAGCTTCCCCCGCGCGTTGTCCAGCAGGTTGTCGGTCTCGGCGGCGAACCCGACCAGCACCTGCCCCTTTTTCTCCCTCCCCAGCCGGGCCAGGATGTCGTCCGTGCGCTCGAGGCTCAGCGTTTTCGCACCCTCCCCCTTCTTGATCTTCCCCGCCGCCGGCTCCGCCGGCCGGTAATCGGCCACGGCCGCCGCCTTCACCACGATGTCCGTGCCCGGGAAGAGGCGCATGACCGCCTCTCCCATTTCGGCCGCCGAACGCACCCGCACCATCTCGACCCCCGCGGGAGCCGGAAGGCTCACGGGACCCGATACCAGCGTCACCCCGGCCCCGCGCGCATGCGCTGCCTGCGCCACGGCGTACCCCATCTTCCCCGAACTCCGGTTGGAGATGAAACGGACGGGGTCGATGTCCTCCACCGTGGGTCCCGCCGTCACCAGCACCCTGAGCCCCTCGAGGTCGCGCTCGCCGCCGAGAACGCCCAGGATCCGGTCGAGGATCCCATCGACCGCGGCCAGGCGCCCATCCCCCTCGATCCCGCAGGCGAGCATGCCCGGCTCCGGGTCCACGAAATGGTGCCCCCTCCCCCGGAGCGTTTCCACGTTGGCGCGCACCGCCGGGTGCCGCCACATCTCGGCGTTCATCGCCGGGGCGATGAGGACCGGCGCCGGGGTGGAGAGATAGAGGGTCGAGAGGAAGTCGTCCGCGATCCCGTGCGCCATCTTCCCCAGGATATTGGCCGTCGCCGGGACCACCGCCAGCAGGTCGATCGACTGCGCCAGGCTGATGTGGCGGATGTCGCGGTTCAACTCCGGCCGGAACATGTCCAGGATCACGCTCCGGCCCGAAAGCGCTTCATACGTGAGCGGCGCGACGAACTCCGCCGCCGAGCGGGTCAGCACCACCTGGACCTCCGCCCCCGCCTTCTGCAGCCCCCGCATCACCTCGATCGATTTGTACGCGGCGATGCAGCCGGTGACTCCGAGCGCCACTTTCATGATCCGCCCCCTTTCCCGCGTTTCAGACCTGCGCCGGCGGTTCGACGGGCTCGGTGACCTCGTAGCTGAGCAGATCCTCTTCCAGCTCCCGCATCGCGATGTAGGCGGGTTTGGTCGACTTCGTCTTGATCTTGGGCTTGGCGTTGTTCTGCAGCTGCTTCGCCCTTTCCGCCGCCAGGATGATGAAACGGTATTTCGATCCGATGCGTTCAGGGATCTTCTGCATGGGTTCCTCCAAAGGTTTGCATTATCGATCGCGCCGGGCCGGTCATTGCCGACATCCGGCAGCGGGTGCTCAGGATGATCGCCTCGAGGTCCCGGATGGCCGCCTCCAGGCCGTCGTTGACGATCAGGTAATCGTACTCGTGGTAGCGGCTGATCTCGCCGCAGGCCCGCTCGAGCCGCATCCGGATGACGTCGGCGTCGTCCAGGCTCCGGCGCGTCAGCCGCTCGCGCAGCACCTCGAAGGAAGGGGGCATGACGAAGACTCCCACCGCTTCCGGCCGCTCCCGCCGGATGATGTCGGCCCCCTGCACGTCGATGTCCAGGATGACGTCGGTCCCCCGCTCGAGCCGCCCGTCGACGAACCGTCGCGAGGTCCCGTAGCAGTTGCCGTGGACCTCGGCCCATTCGAGCAGATCGCCGGCGGCGATCCGCGCCTCGAATTCCCGTCGGTCGACGAAGAAATATTCGACCCCGTCGCGCTCGTTCCTGCGCGGCGGCCGCGTCGTGTAGGACACCGAGAACTCCAGGTTCTGGATCGCTGCGAGCGCGCGCCCCACCAGCGCACTCTTCCCCGCGCCCGACGGGCCGGACACGATGATCAGGCTCCCTCTCTTCATGGCTTCATTCCACGTTCTGGACCTGCTCGCGCAGCTTTTCGACATCCGTCTTGATGGCGATCCCCAGCCCGGTCACCTCCAGGTTCCCCGACTTCGACAGGATGGTGTTGGCTTCGCGCTGCATTTCCTGCAGCAGGAAATCGAGCTTCTTCCCCGGCTTTTCCTCCGCCTCGACGAGCTGCCGGTACTGCACGATGTGGCTGTGCAGGCGCGCGACCTCTTCCCCGATGTCGACCCGGTCGGCGATCAGGGCCGCCTCCTGGGCCAGCCGCTGGGGGTCGAGAGCGGCCTGCGGCAGAAGCTTGTCCATCCGCTCCCGCAGCGCCTCGAGGTGCCCGGCGGCGTCGTCCCGGCTGAGCCGGCCGATCCGCTCCGTGGCCCCCTCTATGCTCTCGAGGTTCCTGATCATGTCGCCCTTGAGCGCTTCCCCTTCCCGGCGCCGCATCTCCAATACGTGGTCGAGCGCCTCCGCGAGGCTCCGGCCGGCGAGTTCCAGCAGCGGCCCCGGCTCCGCCCCGCCGCCGTCGTCCGTCTCGAGCACCCCCGGCAGGGTCAGCAGCGAGCGCATGTCGAGCGCCCCCTCGAGCTGAAACTCCGCCCGGAGCCGGTCGACGGCGTCCAGGTACCGGCGCACCACCTCCGCGCGGATGCGGAAACCGCCCGCGGCCGCGTTCTGCACCGTCACGCCGACGTCCACCCGGCCGCGCCCGATGCGCGCGCGCACCGCCTGCTGGATGTCCGACTCCAGGAACTGGCACTCGCGCGGAAGCCTCACGTGCAGGTCGAGGAAACGGTGGTTGACCGTCTTGATCTCGACCGAAACCGTCGTGTCTCCCTCCCGAGCCGATCCGGTGCCGTATCCCGTCATGCTGAGGATCATGCGCTTTCCTTCCTCATCTTTAGAAAAACTAACAGTTTAGCGTGATCCGGCGCCGCGGTCAAGGGGCCTGCGCCCCCTATTGCTGCGCCTGGAGCCGGAAGAAGCGGCGGTAGGCGCCGTCCCTGTCCATCAGTTCGTCGTGCGTTCCCGCCTCCACGATCCTCCCCCGTTCGAGCACCAGGATCCTGTCGGCGCGGCGGATGGTCGACAGCCGGTGTGCGATCACGAACGTCGTCCGGTCCCGCATCAGGTTGGCGAGCGCCTCCTGCACCAGCTTTTCCGATTCGCTATCGAGCGCCGAGGTCGCCTCGTCCAGGATCAGGATCGGGGCGTTGCGCAGGAGGGCCCGGGCGATCGAGATGCGCTGCCGCTCCCCCCCCGAGAGGCGCTGCCCGCGCTCCCCGATAACGGTGTCGTACCCTTCCGGCAGCCGCGAGATGAAGCCGTCGGCCAGCGCCGCCCGCGCCGCCGCGCGCACCCTCTCCTCCGGCGCCCCGATGTCGCCATAGGCGATGTTGTGCCGCACCGTGTCGTTGAAGAGAAAGGTCTCCTGCGTCACCATGGCGATCGCGCGGCGCAGCGAGCTTTGGGTGAATTCGCGGATATCGACGCCGTCGATGAGAACCGAGCCCGAGGAGGGGTCGTAGAACCTGGGGATGAGGTTCACCAGGCTCGTCTTTCCCGAACCGCTCGCGCCGACCAGGGCGACGACCTGGTTGCGTTCGACCCGCAGGTTGATGCCGTCGAGCACCCTCGTTTCGCCGGCCCCGTCCGCGTAATGAAAACAGACGCCGCGGAACTCCACCGAGCCGGGGACCCCTTCGAGCGCACGGGCGCCGGGGCCGTCGGGGATCTCCAGGCGCGCGTCGAGCAGTTCCACGATCCGGTGGCCGGAGGCCAGGGCACGCTGCAGCTGCACGTGGATGCGGCTCAGCTTGCGGATCGGGTCGTACATCCGGAAGAGGGAAAAAAGCGACCCCCCGAACAGCCCCAGCGACAGCGTCCCGTCGGCGATGCGCGCGTGCGCGTAATAGAGCAGCGGGATGAAGGCGACCACCCCCAGGAACTCCATCAGGGGGGAGTTCAGGAACAAAATCGAGGCCGCCTTCATATTGCTGCGGAAGAGCTCGGCCGACCGGGCGACGAACCCCTTCTCCTCGTGCGCCTCCATCCCGAAGGCCTTGATGACGCGCATCCCCGTGATCGACTGCTGGAGCTGGTCGCTCAGCACCGCAGCGCTTTCCCGTCCGCGCGCGCTCACCGAGCGGATCCGCTTCCCCATGGTCATGGTCAGCAGCCCGGCCAGCGGCGCGATCAGCAGGGCGATCAGCGCCAGTTTCCAGTCGAGGTAGAAAATGAAGCCGACCAGGGCGGCGAGCAGCACCACCTCGCGCAGCAGCTCCCCGAGCGTGCTCGACACCGCCTCCTGCAGCTGCTCCACGTCGCTCGACATCCGCGACATCAGCTTCCCCGTGGAGTGGCCCGCGAAGAACTCCATCGACTGGCCCAGGACGTGGGAAAAGAGCTGGACGCGCAGGTCGGTCAGCACGCTCTGGCCCACGTAGCCCATGTTGTAGTTGGAATAGTAGAGGCAGACCCCCTTGGCGAAGGTCAGCAGGAGCAGCGCCAGCGCCAGCTGGGTCACCATGCTCCCCGGGAGGAGGCCGAGAGCGCGGTCGAGGAAGAGCACGAGCGAGTGCAACGGCGTCGCGGACGCCGGGCCGGCGGCGAGCACGTCGTCGAAAAGGGGGATGACGAGGGCCGTGGTCAGGACCTCGAAGAGGCTCGTCAACGCCAGCAGCACGAACGAGAGCGCGAGCACGCCCAGGTGGGGCCTGACAAACTGTAAAAGCCGATGTGATGTCTTCATACAGGAAGATAGAGACTAGCCGAGATTGCTTCGGGGGTCAACCATTGCTCCCTGTATGGCCCCCAGGCGGGACGAGGCCTCTACCTCCGGCGTCCGCCCGACCCGCTCCGGCCCGATCCTCCCGAAGAACCCGAACCACCCGAAGAACCACTCCGGCTGGGGCCGCTCCCGCTGGATAGGCTCCGGCTGGAACCGCTCCGGCTGCTCCCCCCGCTGCTCCGCGCCGGGCTCCCCCCCGAAAGGGAACGGCTCGGGGCGACCGACCTTTCGATCCGCCGCGCCTGGCCCGAACTCCCCGAATCCCGGGGCGCAAGCGTCCGCGGCTCGGCCGTGCGCGGCGCGGTCTGCGGCCTCGTCACGGTGCGCTCCGCTGGCCGATCCGTTCGCGGCTCTGCGGTGCGCGGGACGGCCTGCGGCCTCGCCGCAGGACTTTCCACCCTCGGGGCGGGCGACGCCGAATCACCGCTTTCTGCGCGCCAACGGGACGTATTCCGCTCGGATCGGGGTTCGGGCGCCGCGCGGTTGGCAGGGACCGCCGTCGGCCTCGCCTCGGGCCGCTCCGCCCGCGCTCCTCCGCGGGCCGCATCGCGGTAGGCGCCGCGAGCGCTGTCGGAGTCGAATTCGCGCCCCCCATCCCTCGGCGTTTCGCGCCGGGCTTCCGCTTCGTGTTGTACGGTGCGATCGGGGGGCTGCCGTTCCGTGCGCCATCGGCCGCTCTCTTCACGCCCCGCCGTGCCGCCTGGTTCCCGGTCTGCGCTGCGCGCCACCGGGCGGTCGTCCCCCCGGTCCGGTCTCCCGGCGTTGCCGGGGGCGTCGCCGCGCACCGAGCCGTCACGAGCGGAACGGTCGCCGCCGCCGTCCCGTGCAGCGGGCGCGGTCCGGCCGCGCGCCTCATCGACTCTGTCCCTGAATTCCGGGCGCGTGATCGGCCGGAAGCGCTCGCGGTCGGCACCGTCGGGCGCGTCGCGCCGCGGCTCGTTGCGCACGACCACCGGTCGTTCCCGCCGGTTTTCGGGACGCGCGAACTCCCGCTCCGGGGCCGGGCGGTAGCTGGTGCGCGTCGGGCGCACATCGATCCCGTCCCTCAGCGTCCCTTCCTGCCACGGGCGGTCGATGTTGCCCCAGCGGGTGCTGGCGCTCCGCTCGTGGAAGCTCCCGTTTCTGAATTGGTCGACATGAACGGTGCGGACGGCCCCGCGCGCGTTCCGGTTGAAATGGTCCCCGGGCGCCCGGGTGTGGAGCCCCCGCAGCTGCGCGAGCTGGTGGCTGTAGATGCCGCGGTTATAGTGATAGTGCCTGACGTTATAGTAGTCCCGGGGACCCAGCGGCAGCCAGGAAACCCAGGTCGGCCCGCTGTAGAACGCCACCAGGCCCGGCGACCAGAAATTGAAGCTGAAAGAGGGCCCGGGGAGCCAGACCCAGCCGAAGCTCGAACTCTGGTACCAGCGCCCGTAGTGGTACGGCAGCCAGCCCCAGGGCTCGTAAGAGACCCAGGTCCAGCCGAAGCGCGGGCGGTAACACCAGCGCCCCACCGAGTAGGGGGACCAGTGCACGTCGACGCTGTAGGGAACCCAGGCCCAGCCATGGCTCGAAACGTTCACCCACCGCCCGTAGCGGTCGAGGTCCGCCGCGCCGATGTAGACGGTCGACGGGAGGTAGCGGCGGCTGGCGTAGGCCCTGCGGTCCACGGTGCGCCGGTCGTTCCACTCGTCCCAGGCGTCCCGTTCCTCGTACCGCGCCACGGAGTAGAGGGCCTCGCCGCCGGCCCGCACGTGCAGCCGGGTGCCCGCTTCGACCGCGCGGGCGAAGGCGTTGTTGGCCGCCTCGATCCGCCCCTTGCGCACGATGGCGTCGGTGTCCCCGTCCTCGTTCACCTCGAACCGGTAGCTCCCCTTGCTCACCGCGTTGAAGGCGGCCGCGGGGGTGTTGATTTCGAAATCGACGCCGGAGGCGACCGTCAGGGTCGCCAGGCCCAGGAGCATCCGCACCTGGACGATCCTCTCGTCGAGCGAGAGGATCTCGATGTCGGTGTTCTCGGCCAGGCGCAGCACGGAATCGTCGTCGAACTCGATCTCGATCCTCCCGTTGCGCCCGGTGTAGATCCGGTCGCCCGGTTCGAGCGGCATGTTGATGCTGGCGGCGGACCAGTCGACGTCGGGCAGACGCTGGGTGCTCACGTCCCCCTCGAGGTAGGAAATCCGCGACAGGCGCAGGTAGGCGTCGTCGTCGGAGAAAACCGGGGCTGCGGTCAGTAAGAGTGCGGTCAGGAGTACGAAACAGAGGCGGCGTACCATGGTGGCTACCCTCCCTAAAATCATTGGTCTCTCTTCACAACTTATCAGATGCACCCTCCCCGCAGAAGGATCAGCAGAACGGTATTCCCGGGCGGACTCCCCCTTACGAAGCCCGGGCGCAGCAGCGGATGGCCTTGAACAGGGCCTCGGCCGGGCCGCTCTTCCTCAGGTAGAAGGCGGCGCCCGCCCGGAGCATGGCATCGGCCGTCTCCTGCCCCTCGTACATCGACAGCCCGATGACGCGCACCCCGGGCGAGGCGCGCCGGATCTCGCGGGTGGCCTCGACCCCGTCCATCTTCGGCAGCCCCATGTCCATCAGCACCACATCGGGGCAAAGGCTCGACGCCAGGCTTACGGCCATCTCCCCGTCGTCGGCCTCCCCGACCACCTCCATGTCGGGCTCCTGCCCCAGCAGCCCGGCCAGCCCCTGGCGCAGGACGGTGTG
>JAFGSS010000086.1 GCA_016934555.1 Acidobacteriota bacterium
CCCCCTGCAGCGTGCTGTGCGCCACAGGGGCATGGCTCGTGCTGCCGACGCTGGAAGACTGCTGAGAGGGGGAGCCATGAAAAGCCACACTCTCACCCCGAACCGTGAACTCTGGAAGATCGTCCTCCGCCTGGGCGGCATCGCCGCCGCCCTCTGGGCGCTGGTCGACCTGGCCGGGGACCATTTTCACCCCTAATTTCAAAACCTCAGGAGGACTCCAAATGGAAAGGAAACAGCTATCCGTGCTCTTGATCGTCGTACTCTGCCTGACCGCGACCGTGGCCCAGGGCCTTGGCCCCGCAGGGTCCGGAGCGCCGGTCGACGCCGCCATGGGAGGATTGACGGCGTGCAACGGCTTTCTCGACGGATTCGCCGTCGGCATGGGCGTGGCCGCCCTTTGCGGCTGTGTCTGGTGCGCCGGAGTGGGCATCGCCGCGAAGGTCATAGACGTCATGGCCTGCTGATCGCGTGTGAACTCCCGCTCCCGGTCCGGACCCGCCGGCGGTCCCGGGCGGGGGCGGGAACGCCGGCCGCCCCGCGCGGGCGGCCGGCCCGGAGGACATCGGACCATGCATGGGATAACTCTGCTGTTGCTCAAGGAAAGGGGGCGCCGGCTGCGGCACGGCCGCGGCTGGATGGGCTGGCTGAGCGCGGGGGGCGCCCTCTGCCTGCTCGCCTGGAGCGCCGGAGCCCTCCTCCCGGTGCGCCCCCTCCCCCCCGCGCGCTGGGAAGAGCTGACCGCGGCGGCCTGGACCTCGTGGCTCCTCCTCGGGACCTTGACCGGCCGGGATTTTTCCTGGCGCATCGGCCGGGACCGCCTGCGCGTCTTCCCCTCCCCCCGCTTCGGCGACCTCTATCTCCACACCTTCCTGCTGGGATTTTTGAGCCTCCCCATCCTCGCCGGCCTCGGTTTGGTGCTTTGCCGGACCCCGCGCGCGCCCGATCCCGCCCTGACCGCGGGGACAGCGGGGACGGGGTACCTGCTGTTTGTCGCCTCGATCCGCCTGGGGGCTTCGCTCGCGCGCAACACGGCCGGGCGCCTGGGCGCCCTGGGGCCAGGGGAACGGGCGGCGGCCGTCTCCATCCTCTCCGTGACGGCCGCGGCCATCCTCGGGGAACACCTGGCTCCCGGGTCCTTTCCGCCCAACCCGGGCCGCCTGTTCGGCCGGGCCCTCGCCTCCCCCGATTCCGTCCTCCCGCTGGCGCTGATGCTTGCCTGGATCGCGCTGCTGGGAGGTGCGGATTTCCTGGTCGAGCGCCGCCTGCACTACAGCGCCCTCCCCCGCGCCCATGCCGCCGGGGGGCGCGCGCCGCTCCCCCACCCGGCCTGGCCCGGGCCCCTTTTCTGGATCGGAGTCTCCGGCTGGCTCCGCTACCGGGGGGCCCTGATGCTGGCCGTCTGGGGGGGCGGCTTCAGCTTCTGCTGGACCTGGTTCACCGATTCGCCGGATGCGGGCTACTTCTTCTCCTTCACCTTCCTGAACCTCTTCTTTCACTCCTACCTCCGGGCCAATCTCTTCGGGATCGACCGCGACGGCGCCTGGATCCACTACCGCTTCCCGCTTCCGGCGGAGCGGGCGCTCGGCGCCCGGAGCCTGAGCCTCGACTTCCTCCAGGGGGGGATGATCGCCTGCCTCTTCGCGGCCGGGGTGCTGAAGGGGGGCGCGGGGATGGGGCCGTCGGACTGGATCCGGATTCTGAGCTACGCGCTTTCCGGCATCCTCTTCGGCGGGATCTGCGGCTGGTATTTCACGGTCCGGCATCCCGAATCGATCGACCGCTCTTCCCAGTTCGACGGGGGGGCCACGGTAGGGGCGCTGGTGGTAGGGTTGCTTCAGCTGGGCTTCCTGCTCCTCTTTCTCGCGGCTTCCTCCCTGGCCGCGCGGGTTTTCCCCCCTCTTCTCTGCGCCGCGGTCTGGGTGGCACTGCCGCTGGGGCTGGCCGCGGTGCGCGCCTCCCTCCTCAAGGGCTGGGTCCGCCGCACCCTGGCGGGGGATGTCGAAAACTTTCTTAGAAGGCTCGCATGGTTCTGACTATGGACATGATCGTGAAGACCGTCGACCTGGGCAAGACCTACGGAAAAACGCGGGCCTTGGGGGACCTGACCCTGGGAATCCGCAAAGGGGAGGTCTACGGCCTCATCGGCCCCAACGGGGCGGGGAAGACGACGACGCTCGCCCTCCTGGCGGGCCTCGTCCGCCCCTCCTCCGGGAAGGCCTGGATCGGCGGGGTGGAGGTCCGGCCCGGGGACGGCAGGACGGCGGCGCTGACGGGCTTCGCCTCGCCGCAGTTCCCGCTGCTCGATTATCTGACCGGGAGCGAGATCCTGACCGCCTGCGGGCGACTGCACCGGCTGGGCCGCGCGGAGGTCGCCCGGCGAGCCGGCGATCTCTTGGAAATGCTGGAGATCGGCGCCGCCGCGGACCAATACATCGGCCGGTATTCCCTCGGGATGAAGCAGAAGCTCGCCCTCTGCTGTGCGCTGATCCACGCCCCGGAGGTCTGCCTGCTCGACGAGCCCTTCCTGGGCCTGGACCCGGCGGCCATCTTCCGCCTGCTCGGCCTGTTCCGGCGGATGGCTTCCGGCGGGCGCACCCTTATCCTGTCGTCCCACGACATGGGGCGCATGGAGCGGCTGTGCAACAGGGTGGGGATCCTCCACCAGGGTCTGCTGCAACGCGAAATCGGGTGCGCCCCCGCCGGCGCCGGGAGCCTGCCGCCTCCCCCCCCGGCGCTGGAATCGGCGCTGTGGGAAGTCGCAGGGGGGCCGGGCGAGCGGGAGCTCTCCTGGATCTGATCGCGCGCCGCGGGGCCGA
>JAFGSS010000087.1 GCA_016934555.1 Acidobacteriota bacterium
CGGACATCGTCGGCCCGCAACGGGGTCGTGGTTTTCTGCAGCGCGCGGTCGTCCCCCTGGCGGGCCCCCCCCGGTGATGCCGCCTTCCGGATCAGGAAAAAGACCAGGGCCAGGGATAGCATCAGGAAAGAAAGCCCGATCAACTCGCAAAACGAGTATTTATTGAAATCCCACAAGATGACTTTCCGGCCCAGCGCAATGATGGCCACCAGGACCACCAGTTCCACGTGAACGACATCCTCTTTCAGGTAGGCTTTGATGGTCTCGAGCATCTCAAGCCCAATGATCACGATGAGTATTGAACTGAAAAGACCCATCAGGTTGTCGGACTCGATCAGGAATGTCGGCGAACGCCACACCTCACGGCTGATGGAGAATGCGACATCGGCCGTAGACAGCAATAATATGGCCGCCAGAATGATGACCAGCGTCGCTACAATGACCACTTCCACTCGTTTGATTATGGATAGGATGAACATAGCGCCCCAGGAATCGGTCGTCGTTATTCATCTGGATACGTCCGGGGCACCGTCTCCCTCCCCGGTCCCCCGCCATATTGCCGGCGGTTGCCCGCAGCCGGGCATATCCGCATTATGGCCGAGGACCGACACCCCGGGCATTATTTCATGCGCAACCGGCCGAGCCCGCGTTCCGGCCGGCAATCGGGGCGGGCCATAAAACCGAAGAAATTGGGGCCGGACCAGGCCGTCTCATTCACAACCCCCGTCAGAAGCGTGATCCTGAAGTGCATGGAGTTGCCTGAAGCCACGGATCTATATGAAGAATGGAACGGCACAGCCGAAAGGTCCCGTGCCGATTCCGCACGCCCCCTCCGGGTCCTGGCCCCGACCGGTGGCGTATGAGCAATTCTGCCCACCGGCCTGAGCCCGTTTGAACTGACCCCGCATTCCTCCGATGCTATAAACAAATTGTCCCCAATCATTAACGGGGACATGGGGCGGCCCGCACGCCGTAACCAACCGGGGGCCAGGATAGGAATCCGGGTGGCGCCCTCGTGCCGCCGGGATCCACCATTTCATCCGCAAGCGCGGAGGAGAGACGCACATGAAACGAATCATCGGATTTACTTTTTTAACGCTTTTTGTTTTCAGCCTGATCCAGGTCTTCGGCCCGGGCCTGCCGGCCCAGAGCCGGGTTTGGAACCAGGGCCATCAGCCCCGCGAAGGGGTCTGTTTTTATGTGGACGCCGACTACAAGGGCGAAGAGTTCTGCGTCGAGGGCAATGACACTCAACGCAACCTGGAACCGCGCTACAACGACAGGGTTTCATCCGTCCGGCTCTTTGGTGGCGCCAATCTGACCGTCTTCGAGGATTCAAACTATCAGGGCTCCTCCCAGACTTATAGCCGGGATGTGGCCAACCTGCGCAACTGGGGCGACCGCATCAGTTCTTTCCAGATCAGAGGAGACCGCCGGACCAGCCAACGGAGCGACAGTCGATCCGCAGTACGGAACGACGGCCGGGTTCGGGGGACTGAATCCCGCGAAGGGGTCTGTTTTTACTCGGATACCAACTACCAAGGCGACGAGATCTGCGTCGAGGGCAATGAAAGCCTACGGCAACTGGACACACGCTTCAAAAACAAAATCTCATCGATCCGGGTTTCCAGGGGGGCGCAGGTCACCGTCTTCGCCAACCAAAACTTCAGCGGCCGGAGCCAGTCTTTCAGCCAGGATGACCCGAATCTGCAGAATTGGAGCAACCGCATCGCCTCCTTCCAGGTCCGAATGGACCCCCAGTACGACGGACGGGACAGAGGTCCAGCCGGAAGACAGTACGATCGCTGGGTGCGGGAATCCCGCCAGGGAGTCTGTTTTTACGCGGATACCAACTACCAGGGCGACGAGATCTGCGTCGAGGGCAACCAAAGTCTACGGCAACTGGACACACGCTTCAAAAACAAAATTTCATCCGTCCGGGTTTCCAGCGGGGCCCAGGTCACCGTCTTCGCCAATCCAAACTTCAACGGCCGGAGCCAGGTTTTCAGCCGGGATGATGCGAATCTGCAGAATTGGAGCAACCGCATCGCCTCCTTCCAGGTCCAAATGGACCCCCAGTACGGCGGGCGGGACAGAGGTCCAACCGGAAGACAGGATGGCTGGGTTCGGAACAGCGATTCCGACCGTCGGGTCTGTTTTTACAGGGACTCGAACTACAAGGGTGAGGAAATGTGCGTCACCGGCACCGGGAACCAGCAGAAAATCGACAATCGCTTTGACGACGAAATTTCATCCATCCGGGTTTACGGCGGAGCCCAGGTGACTGTTTACGAGCACGTAAACTTCGGCGGCACCCGAAGGGTCATCACCCAGGATACGCCGGGGCTTGGCAATCTCAACGACAAGATAACGTCGATTGAGGTGAGGTAAACCGTAAAGCAGCATGTGGAATCAAGATCGCCGGGAGGATTGCGGGCCCGCGGAGGGTATATTGTTTCCCGATGCCTCGGGCAGGCAATCACCCCGGCTGTTTTCCTGGACGCCCGGCCTGCTGCGCGCTGCCGGATGAAGGTTCGGGTCCGGAACCAGCGGGCCGTTTCATGCTGATTACGGCCAAAACGCCCTGAAACGGGATCCCCTTCCGACCGTATATTATGGAGGCGTGGGGCCGCAAGGAAGCATTTCAGGTGCCGGCTGGGATGAAAAGCAGGCTTTTTCCTGTCCTTCCATGTACATACGGGGATTTCACCCCAAAGGATCGGCGGGGTTCGCACGGCGACCTCCAGGGGCAGTGACGGGCAAAGGAGTGGATACATTGAAAAAAGAGGCGGAGCCGTCGGGTTCACACCGGATGAGGCGATTATGGGCTTACGGCTTTCTTCTCTTTGCCGTCGGGGTCGCCGTCTGGCTTTTGCTCGAAAGCGGAAAAGATGCGGCCCCGGCGCCGACGTCGGTACAGGCAGGGCCGGGAGGCGGACCGGAATCCCCCATCGTGCGGGTTCAGGAGGTTCAGGCAGGGAATATCTCGCAGACGAGGGAATATATCGGGCGGGTGGAGGCGGTGGATTCCGTGGATCTGGTCGCGCGGGTGTCCGGGTACCTGGAATCCATACATTTCGTCGAAGGCCGCCATGTGAGGGCCGGGGACCTGATGTTCACCCTTGAGGAAAACAGGTACCGGGCCGAAATCGCGTCCCGTACCGGCGCCGTATCGCAGATCGAAGCCAGCCTGGTGGAGGCGGAGCAGTATCTGGGGCGCCTGAAATCCGCCAGCCGCGAAAGCGTTCCTGAAAAGGACATCGAGGCGGCCCAGCGGAACGTCGACTCGTTCAAGGCGCAGCTTGTTTCGGCGAGAGCGGGTCTGGATCTGGCCGAAATCGATCTGGGCTACACCGCCGTGCGCGCGCCCATGTCGGGGCGGGTGACCAAGAAGAACTATTCGGTCGGCGACTTCGTCGGTCCGAATTCCGGTACCATCGCCACCATTGTGCAGTTTGATCCGATCCGGGTGGTCTGCTCCATGAGCGAGGTCGACTATCTCAATCTGGTCGGGCAAAGGGGAACGTCCCCCGAAACCGCATTCCGTCCGACCCTCCGCCTTCCCAACGGCCGCGCCTACAGCGGGACGGGGAGCTGGGATTTTGCCGACACGCACATCGATGCCACCACGGGGAGCATCTCCCTCCGTTCACGATATTCCAACCCGGGCGGACTGCTGATCCCGGGAGGCTATGTGACGGTGGTGATGTCCTCCCTCAAAGGCGAAAGGCTCCCGCTGGTGCCGCAGTCGGCGGTTTCGGAAAACAAGGAAGGCAGCTTTGTCTACGTGGTCGGAGCGGGGAACGTGGCGGAACTGCGGCCCATCCGGAAAAGGTCCGCGCTCGGCACGGACTGGATCGTCGAAGAGGGGCTCAAGGCCGGGGAAACCATCATCGTAGAGGGGGTCCAGAAAGTCCGTCCCGGACAGAGCATCAGAGCCTCCGGCGACGGCGCGGGGACAACGCCCGTGACCGGGGGCAGGTAGATGTTTTCCGCCCATTTCATCCGGCGTCCGCGCCTGGCCATGGTGGTTTCCCTCATTATTCTCATGGCCGGCGGCATCGCCGCATTCAACCTCCCGATCCTCCAGTATCCCGATGTGACGCCCCCGACCGTGCAGGTGAGCGCCTCCTACCCCGGCGCCAACTCCCAGGTGGTCTCCGACGCGGTCGCCGCCCCGATCGAGGAGGCGGTGAACGGCGTCGAGGGCATGATTTACATGTCCTCGTCGTCCACCGACGGCGGCTATAGCCTCTCGGTCACCTTCGACGTCGGGGTCGACATCGACATCGCCCAGGTCAAGGTGCAGAACCGGGTGCAGCGGGCCAACAGCAGGCTTCCGGCCGAGGTGCGGCAGCAGGCGGTCAACGTGTCGTCCCGATCGGGGGACATCCTGGGGATGCTGGCCTTCTACTCTCCCAAGGGCACCCACGATCAACTGGCCATCGGCACCTACCTGGACGACAAGGTGAAGGATGTCATCTCCCGGGTCGAGGGCATCAGCGAAGTGGGCATCATGGGCCCGGACAAGTTCAGCATGCGGATCTGGCTCAACCCGGACAAGCTGGCGGCGTACGGCATCAGCGCCGACGCGGTTTCCGCCGCCGTCGCCAGCCAGAATATCCAGGCGGCCGCCGGCTCGATCGGAACGGAGCCCGCGTATGACGCCCAGCAGCTTCAGTTCAGCATCCGCGCGACCGGGCGCATGCAGAACGTCGAGGAGTTCGAAAACATCGTCATCCGCACGAACGGCGAGGGCGGGCTCCTGACCCTCAAGGACGTCGCCCGGATCGAACTGGGCGCGGAGCGCTACATGGCAGGGGCGTCCTTCAACGGCCAGCCGGCGATCGCGTTCCGATTGACCCAGCTGCCGGAAGCCAACGCCCTGGAGACGCTGGACCGGGTTCAACAGGAACTGGAAAGGCTTTCCGGGTATTTCCCGGAAGACCTGGAATACCAGGCCGTGTTCGACCCTACCCTGTTCATTCGCACGGCCCTCTCGGAAATCCTGTTTACCCTTCTGCTGACCTTCGGGCTGGTCGTGCTGGTCGTTTTCATCTTCCTGCAGGATTGGCGGGCGACCCTGATCCCGGCATGCGCCATCCCGGTTTCCCTGATCGGAACCTTTTCCGTCCTGCTGGCGTTGGGCTACAGCATCAACACGCTGACGCTTTTTGCCCTGGTCCTGGCGATCGGCATCGTGGTCGACGACGCGATCGTGGTGGTGGAGAACGTGCAGCGGCTCATCGAGACCGAACACCTGTCCCCGGGGGAAGCGACACAGAAAGCCATGCGGCAGGTCTCGAGCGCCGTCGTCGCCACCACCCTGGTGCTGCTGGCCATTTTCATCCCCATAGGGTTCATCTCCGGAATTACCGGGAAGATCTACCAGCAGTTCGCGGTGACGATCTCGACGGCCGTGTCGATATCCACCCTGAACGCCCTGACGCTCAGCCCGGCCCTCTGCTCCATCCTGCTGCGTCCGCACCGGAAAAAGAAGCTCTCGTTTTTCGGATGGTTCAACTGGGGACTGGACCGGTTCCGGAACCTCTATGTCGCCTCCTCGACCTGGCTGGTCCGCCACAAGCCTGTCGCCGTCGGCATTTTCCTCGTGGTGTCCGCGGCGGCGTGGTTCCTCTTCTCCGGACATCCGACCAGTTTCCTTCCCGACGAGGACCAGGGGGTGGTTTTCGTCGACGTGCAGCTGCCGGAAAACGCGACCCAGGTCCGGACCCGGGAGGTGATGCGCGAGTTCTACGAAAAGGCGCACACGATCCCGGGCATCGAAAAAATGATGACGGTCGTGGGTTTCAGCATGCTGGGCGGCGGCGGCGACAACAGCGGAATGGCTTTCGTGAGACTGCAGCTCTGGGACGAGCGGAAAACGCCCGAGCTTCAGCTCGATGCGATCATGGCCCGGCTCAACGCGGTCGCGGCAACCATCCCGGGGGCGAGGATCCGCCCTTTCAACCAGCCCCCCATCCGTGGCCTCGGCGCGACCAGCGGCATGGACTTCCGCCTGCAGGCGGGCATGGGCCAGTCTTCGGATGAACTGGCCGCGGCGCTGGATCTGGTGGTCGCCGAAGCGAACCGGGACCCGCGCATCGGCAGCGCTTTCAGCACCTATCGTGCGAGCACCCCCCAGCTCTACATCGACGTCGATCGCGAGAAGGCCGAAACGCTGGAGGTCCCGATCAGCCGGGTGTTCTCGACCCTGCAGACCATCATGGGCTCCCGCTACATCAACGACTTCAACCTGCACAGCCGGGTGTACCAGGTGAAGGTCCAGGGGGATTTCGCCCATCGAAGCCGGATGGAGGATATTCTGAATGTGTACGTTCAGAACAACCGGGGGGGGATGGTGCCATTGACCACCCTGGTCCGGGTAACCACCATCCTGGCGCCCCAGTCGATTGATCGGTACAACATGTATCCCGCGGTGCGCGTCAACGCCGATGTCGCGCCCGGGTACAGTTCCAGCCAGGGCATGGACGGCATGGAAAGCGCCATGCGCAATGCCGCGCCATCCGGTTTCCAGTACGAATGGACCGGGATGAGCTACCAGGAACGGGAGAATGAGGGGCAGGTGATCCTGCTGGTTGTGATGGCGCTGGTTTTCGGCTTTCTCTTCCTCGTCGGACAGTACGAAAGCTGGACCATCCCCGTTCCGGTCATGCTTTCCATCGCCGTAGCCGCCCTGGGGGCCATGATCGCGCTAAGAATCACCGATATCCCGCTCAGCATCTACGCGCAGCTGGGGCTCGTTCTGCTCGTGGGACTCGCCAGTAAAAACGCCATCCTGATCGTCGAATTCGCCAAAACGGAGCGGGAACACGGGCATTCCATCCTTGAATCGGCCACAAAGGCGGCAAGGATCCGGTACCGGGCGGTGCTGATGACGGCATTTTCCTTTATCCTCGGGGTGCTGCCCATGGTCCTGGCGACCGGGGCCGGTGCGGTGGGCAGGCGCCATATCGGCACGACCGTCTTCGGCGGCATGGTTGCCGCCGCGGCCTTCGGCGTGATCCTGACGCCCTCGCTCTGGGCCATCTTTCAGGAGGCGCGGGAAAGGTTCAAGGGATACCTGCACATGAAGAATGAGCCCGGTTTTGACGGGGATCCGGCGACGCTGCCCGAAGAAACGGATACGCCATGAAAAAAGCCCATGCAGCCGGATGCGCCGCCCTGACCCTCCTGCTCGGCGTCTGCGGGGGATGCCGCGTCGTCGGGCCGAACTACACCCCCGTTCGGGTCGTCACTCCCCCGGAATGGCCTTCGGTGGAGGCGGCCGGCGGTGCCGGGGCTCGCTCCGCGCAGGCGGCAGCCCTTGCCGAGTGGTGGACCACGCTGGGGGATCCGGTCCTGGACGGTCTCGTGGAAAGGGCCGCGGGCGGAAACAGGGATCTGAGGATCGCGCTGACCCGGATCCGCCAGTCCCGCGCCGCGCTGGGGGCTGCGGAGAAACAGCGGGATCCCTCCCTTACCGGGTCGGCCACCTACCGCAGGAGCCAGTCGGGGATCCCGACCCCCGCGGAACGGGACCCCGCCCTGTTCACCTCCGGAAGCGACTTCTACGATATCGGTTTCGATGCGGCCTGGGAGATCGATCTGTTCGGAAAAAAACACCGCAGCCTCGAGGCGGCCGCGGCGGAGCTCGAGGCGTCCGAGGAAGGGTATCGAAGCGTGCTGGTCAGCCTGGTTGCCGAAACGGCAAGCCATTACGTGAGGCTGCGGACTTTCCAGAAACAGCTGGACATCGTCTTCAGAAACCTGGAACTGCAGGAAAGGGTGCTGGCCGTCCTCGAAGAACAGGCGGCGGTCGGACTGATCAGCCGCCTGCAGGTCGAACAGTCGCGATATACCATTGAAAGCACCCGGTCCCGGATCCCGGGCTATCGGATCGGCATCGAGGAGACCATGAACGGGCTGGCCATTCTGCTCGGAGAGATGCCGGGGGATCTCCACGGAGCGCTTTCGGCTCCCGGACCCATCCCGGTGCCCGGGATCGAAATCGCGGTGGGCGTTCCCGCGGATATTGTGCGCCGGAGGCCCGACATCCGGAACGCCGAAAGGCTGCTGGCGGCCCAGACGGCCCGCATCGGGGTGGCGACGGCCGATCTCTATCCCTCCTTCACCCTGAGCGGATTCCTGGGCATGACGGCGTCTTCCACGAAGGCCTTCTTTGCCGATGACAGTCCGACCGTCGGCATTGCGCCCTTTATCAGTCTCCCGCTTTTCAACCGAGGCAAGATCCGGGACCAGATCGAGATCCAGAGCGCCCTTCAGGAGCGCGCCCTGATCGCCTACGAATCGGTCGTCCTGGATGCCATCAGGGAGGTCCGGGACGCCATCATCGCGTACGGCGAGGAGCGGAAGCGCTACCGGATATTGGAAAAGGGGGCGGCCGAGGCCGGGGCGGCGCTGAACATCGCCGAGGAGCAGTTCCGCTCCGGACTGGTGAATTTCATCAATGTTCTCGATGCCCAGAGGGCTCTGCTCACGTTCGAGGAAACGCAGGTGGGCAGCCGGGGCGCCATCACCCAGAATCTCGTGCGGCTGTATAAGTCCCTGGGCGGCGGCTGGGACCCGGATGGGCGGGGGCTCCATCCGTGATCGCACCCGGATCATCCCTGCTCCGGCATCACATCCCGCGCCACCATACCCGGATATCCTCCGCGGCTTCGTGCGCGACACCCGGGATGCTCCGGATTGCCTCGTGCAGTTCCGGGAAATGATGGGCCCCCAGCCATATCAGCACCAGGGCTACCGCCAGCCAGATTACGGCATCCAGAAAGAATATGAAAGACCAGGCCTGGTTTGACTGGGTCCATCCAGAACCGTTGCCGCGCCCTGCAGCAACGACAGCAGGGGGAGCGCCAGGCCCATTCCGGGAGGATACACCGCCGGCCCCGCCCAATGACTGTGCCAGCCATACCGCCAGCGGTCTGCGGGCGGGCGCATATCCCGCTTGAAAGGGTGCTTCCATTCGCCCGGTACCCTGCCGTCGGCGAAGCCCTTCATCGCCTCGTAGTACCCCGCTTTCGCCCGGCGGATGAATTCCTGTGCGGTCGAAGGGAGGATCGACGTTGATATAAGCCGCGATCCCGTTGCACACGCCCGCAATCATGGCTCCTTCCTGGATTCGATAGAGCCTCCGGGGTGCTCCGGCGCTTCCCCCCGGAGATTGCTTCCGCTCGCCCGGGTCGCGCGGCGCTTCCGTCCGGTCCGCATCCGGTCCGGGCGCCTCGCCCGGTTCCGCCTCGATCGGTCCCATTTCCGCCAGAACCGCGGCGACTTCTCCCGACTCGATCCATGTGGATCGCCCCGGTCTTCGGTTAAAATGCCCCTCATGGTCAAGATGTAGGCCAGGTCCTCGGTCAGCTGCTCTAATTGGGGAACTGGCGCGAGGAATCGAGGAAGCTGGCCGGGCACATCGA
>JAFGSS010000088.1 GCA_016934555.1 Acidobacteriota bacterium
ATCTTGTCGCCGTCGCGCTCGGCGTCGGCCAGCCGCTTCATCAGGAGCGTCACCCCCCCTTCGCCCATGACGAAGCCGTCGGCGCCTTCCGCGTAGGGGCGCGACCCCGTGGCGGAGAGCGCGCCGATCTTGCAGAACTTCACGAAGGTGGAGGGACTCATGTTGGCGTCGATGCCGCCGGTCAGCACGGCGTCGTAGTCGTGGTCGTTAAGTCCGGAGATCGCCGCCGTGATCGCCGCCATGGCGGAAGCGCAGGCGGCATCGGCCACATAGTTCGGGCCCCTGAGATCGTAAAGCGCCGCGATGCGGCCCGCCAGGATGTTGGAGAGTTCTCCCGGCATGGTGTCTTCGGTGATCGGGGGCATTTTCCCGCCGACCCCCTCGTACATCTGCTCGAGGATCGCTTTGCGCACCTCGGCCGGCAGGGAGGAAAAACCGGAGGAACGGGCCAGTTCCTCTGCGAATTCCGGGAAGAAGATCCGGGCGGCCGAATAGAGATGGGTGTCCCCCCCCATGGCGTTGCCGTAAATGACGGCCGTGCGCTCCGTGTTCAGGGGGCGCGAGGGATACCCGTAATCCAGCAGCGCCTCCCGCGCGGTGACCACGCCCCATTTCTGGGTCAGGTCCATCGCCTGGCTGACGCGCGGAGGAATGGGGAGTTTCCATTTGAGCGGGTCCCATTCCCATTCCCGGACCCACCCGCCGATCTTCGTGTAGGTCTTGTCCGGGGCCTTGGGGTCCGCGTCGTAGTACAGGGCGGAATCCCAGCGTTCCTTCTCCACTTCCGTGATGCTGTAGACGCCGTCCCGGACATTTTGCCAGAACCTGGGCGCGTTGGGCGCATCGGGCAGGACCGCCCCTACGCCGACAATGGCCACCGCCTTCTCCGCTGCAGATGCTTTCATTCTTCCAGAACCTCCAGACAATTCCCCAATTCCCGCCGCCGGGGCCCATGGCCTCCGGCCGGTCCGGGGGCGGCACCGCCGCCCCCTCCAAGATCCCCAGGGTTACCCCGACTGTCGCTCGTACAGGATGTCGGCCGCGAGGTCCATATCCGGCATCAACCCCGCCTGTGCCCGGTAAATCTGCGGAATCAGGATCTGTTTTTCAAGCTGGATCGATTCCGCCTCGGGGACCAGCGACCCGATCCACCGCATCCCTTCGCCCGCCAGCTTCATCGCCGCGTCGCGGGCGAAGATGCGGCCGAAGGCGGCCAGGGCATCGGCGTGGAAGCGGCCGTGCGCCTTTTCGCTCAGGGTTCCGTCCGCCGCCCGCACCGCCCGGCGGGCGAGACTGGCGGCCCCTTCCACCCAGGCGATGATTTCGCCCAGCCGGAAGAGCACGTGCTGGTGGCGCGTCAGCCGCTGCTTGCGGGCCACCTCGAGCAGCTCCGCCAGCGCGTGCAGGCAGAGGGCCGCGGTCGCGGCGCCCACCTGCCCCTGCTCGCCGTGCAGCTGTTCCATCTCGCGCGCCATGTCGTGGTAGAACTGGCCGTGGGTCTTCAGATGCGTCTGCCAGCGGTCGCGGCAGATGGTCATTTCCATGATCTCGCTGGTCCCCTCGTAGATCCTCGTGATCCGGGCGTCCCGCTTGTACTTCTCCACCATGTATTCGCGCGTGTAGCCATATCCCCCGAGCGCCTGGATGGCCGCGTCGGCCGCCAGGTTCCCCGCCTCGGTGGCCAGGTACTTGGCGATCGCCCCCTCGGTATTCAGGTTGCTGTCCTCGGTGTCGATCCGTTCGGCCGTCTCCTCGATGTAGGCGCGGGCGGCCTCGAGCATCACGGCGTGGGGGACGATGAGCTTGTGGGTATACCCCTGTTTTTCGGAAAGGGGCGCCCCGCCCTGGATCCGGCCCACCGAATAGGGAATGGCGCGGTCCAGGGCGGCCCAGCCGGCGCCCAGCCCGAAGGCGGCGACCATCAGCCGGGTATAGCCGAACACCAGCTGCGCCTGGATAAGCCCCTGCCCTTCCACGCCCCCGACGAGGCGGTCGGCGTCGACGTAGACGTCCTCCAGGGAGACCGTGGCCGTGTTGCTGGCGCGGATCCCATGCTTGTCCTCGGGCTTGCCGTGGCCCAGCCCCGGGGTGTCCTTTTCCACGATGAACCAGCTGGGCCCCCCCGGCGCCTTGGCCAGGACGGAATAGAGATCGGCGTACCCCCCGTTGCTGATCCACTGCTTGTTCCCGGTGATGCGGTACCCCTTGACGGACCCGTCCTCCATCACCGGCTCCGCCACCGTCCTCAGCGCGGCCAGGTCGCTCCCGGCTTCCGGTTCGGTCGCGCCGTAAGCCATCAGCAGCCCCTCCAGCGCGATCCGCGTCATCCAGCGTTTCTTCTGCTCGTGGGTCCCGCCGAAGATGATCGGGTCGCTTCCCAGGAAGGTCGCCAGCACCCCGGTGGCCAGCCCCAGGTCCACGCGCGCCAGCTCCTCGCACACCCGGTAGACGTCGAAGGCGCCCCCCCCCATCCCCTCGAACTCCTCGGGGATGAACAGGAGCTGGATGCCCAGCTCGGCGCCGCACATGTCCCTCACGATGTCGATCGGGAACTCCTCGGTGGCGTCCAGTTCCAGGATCTTCTTCTCCGGCAGGCGCGAAGCGGTGAAATCCCTCAGCGCTTCCAGCGTCATGTCCAGCGTCTCTCTGTCCAGTCCTTTGCTCATAGTTCAGGAGGCCTCAAATGATCAATAGTTAGGGTTGAGATAAGTATCTAAGCGGTCCGGTCATGTCAAGCCCATTACCTCCCCGCGCCCGGGGTTTACGCCCTCAACAGGAGCGCGCCCCAGTTCATTCCCGCTCCGAACGCCACCATGAGGACCAGGTCCCCGGGCCGGATCCGGCCGGAGCGCGCGGCTTCATCCCACAGGAGCGGGATCGTCGCCGCCGTCGTGTTGCCGTACTTCTGAATGTTATGGATGACCTTCCCGTCGGGAAGGCCCAGCATCTTCTGCACCCGTTCGTTTATGCGCAGGTTGGCCTGGTGCATCAGCACCAGGGACAGGTCGTCGGTCGTCAGCCGGTTCCGCTCCAGGACCTCCCTGGCCACACGCGTCATGGAGTTGGCCGCGTTGCGGAAGACATAGGTCCCCTTCATTACGGGGATATGCTCGCCGCGGGCGATCTGCCCGGCGTCGACGTAGGGGCGGTGCCGGAAACCGGCGCCGGGGACGTAGATCCGGTCGAAATCGGCCCCGTCGGTGTAGAGGACCGAGTCGATGACGCCCCGGTCCTTGTCCTCCTCGGCCTTGATCACCACCGCGGCGCCCGCATCCCCGAACAGCACCGTAACATTGCGGAACCGCGTGTTCCAGGCATATTCCTCCGGGGTCGGGGGAGCTTCGGTCAGACCGTAGAGGTAACGATAGTTCTCCGGGGTCCAGGGCATGAACCCGGTGTGGGTCTCCGCGCCCACCAGGAGGACGGTCTTTGCCATGCCGGACCGGATATGCGCGTCGGCCAGCTGCATCCCGTAGAGAAACCCGGCACACTGTTGGCGGATGTCGAAGCAGGGCACCGGGGGAACCCCCAACTTGGACTGAAGCATCCCCCCGCAGCCCGGGAAAAAATGATCGGGCGTCATCGTTGCGAAGATGACGAGGTCGAGATCCGCCCGGTCGACGAGGGCATTCTCGAGCGCCGCCCGGGCGGCGTCGACCCCCAGGTCCGAAGTGGCCATCCCCTCATCGACATAGTAACGGGTTTCGACCCCGCTCCGGTCCCGGATCCATTCGTCACCGGCATCCATTATCCGGGACAGCATATCGTTCGTCACCCTGTTGGGGGGAATCGAGACGCCGCTCCCGACAATGACCGATCGCACCATAAAGCGTTCCTCTCCAAAAATATAAACGCTGATTGTAGCATGAGTGCGGGCCGGAGTCTTAAAGTCTTTGTGCATCGCCCTCCCTTCCCCTTTTCCCCTTTTCCGCCCCCCCTGGAAACACTCCCCCGATCTCCCAAGCCCATTGCAAAAACCGTATTGGAAACGGTAAGTTAGGGCCATGACACTGGCACCCGTACCGGACTGGACCCTCAGAAGCGCCGGCCGCCTGGCGGCCCTGATGTTTCTAGCGCTGCTGCTCGCACCCCTCGGGGCGTCACCCCCGTCCGGGCACCCCCTCCCGCTTCTGGTCGAGGCAGCGGCCGTGAAGGCCCTGCCACCCGCAGAGGCGGCCCGCGGGTACCCGGTGCGGCTCCGGGGCCTGGTGCGGTACCATAACCCGGAGCTGGGCGTGCTGAATCTCCAGGATTCTTCAGGCGGCGTTTTCATCGAGCTCAAAAACCCGGCCCCGGCGCCCGAACCGGGGGACTGGATCGAAATCGAGGGGCGCAGCACCCCCGGGGCGTACCCTGCCCTCGTCCGGTGGACCCGGATCGGGGCCGTCCCCCCCGGACCGCTTCCGCCGGCCAGGAGACTTTCCCTCTCCCGCCTCGACCCGGCGCTGGAAGCGGGGGAGTGGATGGAACTGGAGGGGATCGTTCACAACGCCTACCAGGAGGGGACGTACACCATCCTGGAGGTCTACGAGGGAAAGCAGAAGGCCTTCCTGCGCCTCCGGGATTCCGCCCGGAACCCGGCCGGCCGGCTGGTCGACTCCATCGTCAGGGTTCAGGGGGTCCTGGCCGTCAACACCGACTCGGCCGGCCGGCCGGTCCGGCTGGAGCTCTGGGTCCCGGAGCAGGACAAGATCCGGGTGCTCGCCCCACCGCCCATGAATGCGCAGGAAATCCCGGTGACGGCCGTCGGGGACATCGAAAAGGCGTGGCCCGAAGGCCCGCCGCTGCACCGTATCCGGATCCAGGGGACCGTCATGCCCGGACAGACCGAGAGCGGGTTGCTCGTCAGGGACGAAACCGGGACGCTGCCGGCCCAGCCGCTGTTCACCCGGCCGATCTCCCCCGGAGACGAGGTGGAACTGGTGGGGTTCGCGGACCCCGCAAGCCCCACTCCCAGGATCATCAACGCGGTCTTTCTCAGGATCAGGGCCGAGGCGATCGAAAGCGCCGAGGAAGTGGGGCTGCCCCTGCTGACCCGGATCTCCCGGATCCGCTCGCTTTCCGGGGGGGAGGCCGCCCGGGGTTATCCGGTCAGGATCAGGGGGGTGGTCACCTATCACAACCCCCAGCTTTCGATGACGTTTCTGCAGAGCGGCCCGGACGCCATCTACCTGAACTCGCTCGATCCGGCCCTTCAACTGGAAGAGAGAACCGAATACGAGGTCCGCGGCTTCAGCGCTCCCGGGGATTTCGCCCCCATCATCACCAAGCCCGAATTCCGCACCCTGGGCCCGGCCCCACTCCCCCCGCCCATCGACATTACGCTGGATCAGCTCTCCACCGGCGGCTACGACTGCCGCCGTGTTCGGGTCGGCGGGGTGATCCGCGCGGTCCACGAGGTCGGCAACCGCTGGCGCCTCGAGCTGTTCGGCGGGGGGAAAACGATCGAGCTCTGGCTCTCGAACCCGGTGGCGGCCGCGGAAACCGCGGCGCTGCTCGATTCCGAGATCCGGGCGACCGGCGTCTGCTCGATTCAGGTCGGCCGCTGGGGCAACATCAGCGGCTTCCGCCTGAACGTCCCCTCGATCGCCGACATCCGGGTCGAAAAGCGGCCCGCCTTCGATCCCTTTTCCGCCCCCCTGTCCGCCATCCGGAACATCTTCCGCACCCCCGCGGGGGCCCCCCACCGGGTCCGGATCGAGGGCGTTCTGCTGCACCAGCAGCCGGGGGCCCTCTACATCCGCGACCGGTCGGGCACCCTCTCCATCCCGATCCGGCAGCCCCTGCCGGTGAACCCCAGCGACATCCTGAGCGTGAGCGGCTATCCGGCCCCGGGCGAATTCGCCCCCACCCTGGAGCACCCCCTCGTCAAAAGGGTGGGATCGGGTCCCGCGCCCCTCCCCAGGACCCTTTCGGGTGTGCGGGAACTCCCCGCCGCCATCCACGGGGATCTCGTGCGCCTCAGGGGACGGCTGGTGGACCAGTGGCACGGGATCGAAGGGCATACCTACATCCTGCAGGACCTGGCGCACAACCCGATGGCTTTCGAGGCCGTTCTGCACGACGGGCAGGGTACCTTCACCCCCCCCGCCCTGCGCAACGGCAGCGAACTGGAACTGACCGGGATTTCGCTCCTGACTGCGGGGGGAGCCGACCAGCACGCCGTTCGCTTCCTCCTGCGCACCCCCGAAGACATCCGCGTGCTGAAGAATGCGCCCTGGTGGAACATGCGCCACACCCTGTGGGCCATGGGCCTCCTGCTTCTGGTCATCCTGCTGGCGCTCGGGTGGGCCGGGCTGCTCAGGGCACGGGTCCACCGCCAGACCCGCATCATCCGGCAGCGGCTGGAAATCGAGGCCGCGCTGGAGCGCCGGTACCGCGAGCTTTTCGAAGGGTCGAACGACATCGTCTTTTCCTGCGAAGCCACCGGCCGGCTCGACTCGGTCAACCCCGCCGCAGCCCGCATCCTGGGGTATTCTACGGAAGAGCTGCTCCGGATGAAGCCTCTCGAACTGGTGGCAGCGCCATCGCGCCCCGAAGTCCTGGAATGGATCGGGAAAAAGATCGGGGGGGAGGAATGCGGCGCCCTGGAGTGCGAGTTGCGGGCGCGTGAAGGTCATCCGGTCATGGTCGAAGTCAACGGCGAGATCCTCTCCTCCGGCGGCGTCCCCGCCGGAGGTCACGGGATAGCCAGGGACATCACCGGGCGCAAGGAGGCGGAAAACTCCCTGCGCCGGAGCGAGGAAAAACTCCGTCAGGCACAGAAGATCGAGGCCGTCGGAAACCTCGCCGGGGGGATCGCCCACGACTTCAACAACATCCTCTCCGCGATCCTGGGCTACGCTGAATTGTCGGCACCCGATCTCCCCCCGGGCCACCCGGTAAGCGAGAACCTCGGCCAGATCTCCCGGGCGGCCCGGCGTGCGCGTGATGTCGTCAACCAGATCCTGGCCTTCAGCCGCAGGCTCGAACACCCGCGCCGCCCCACCCACCTGAAACCGGTCCTGGAGGAGGCGCTCGACCTGCTGCGGGCCACCTTACCCTCCACGGTCGAGATCACGACCGATATTGCGCCCGACTGCCCGCCGGTGCTGGCCGACTCCACCCAGATGCACCAGGTCGTGGTCAACCTGGCCACCAACGCCGCGCATGCCCTCAAGGACACGGGAGGCGAAATGCACCTGGCCCTGAAACCGGTCCGGTGCCCGGCGGACGGTCTCCCGGACCTGCCTCCCGGCGAATATGTCTGCCTGAGCGTTCGCGACACGGGCCCGGGGATCGACCCCGCGATCCAGAAACAGATTTTCGACCCTTACTTCACCACGAAACCCGCCGGGGAGGGGAGCGGCCTCGGCCTGGCGGTGGTTCACGGTATCGTGCAGGCCCACGGGGGGCGGGTGCACCTCGACAGCAGGCCGGGGGAAGGGACCTGTTTCCACATCTGCCTCCCCCGCTCTGCCGACCTGCCGGCCGACGACGGCCCGCCCGCCCCGGCCCCCGTGGGGGGGAGCGGCCGCATCCTCTTCGTGGACGACGAGGAAACCCTCGTGAAGCTCGGCAGGAGGTTCCTGGAAAAACTGGGTTACGAGGTCACGGGGGAAACCAGCAGCCGGCGGGCCCTGGAACTGTTCAGCCGGGATCCCGGCCGGTTCGACCTGATCGTCACGGACCAGACCATGCCGCAGCTGACCGGGATGTCCCTGGCGGAGTCGGTGTGGAGGCTCCGGCCCGGCCTCCCCATCGTCATCTCCACCGGCTACAGCGAACAGATCACCCCCGAGAGGAGTTCCGCGCTGGGTTTCAGTGCGCTGCTTTCCAAGCCCTATAGCCTTCCCGAGCTGTCGCGGGCTGTGGAGCACTGCAGGGAGAAGGGGGATGCGGGTCAGAACACGGGATAGGAACCGAGCACCTTGAGGTAGGGCGCGAGTTCCCTCAGGTGCCGCAGCGCGTGCACACACTCGCGGCTCCGGACGTCGATCCGCAGGTCGAGGTAAAACAGGTACTCCCAGGGGAGGCCGCGGATCGGACGCGACTCGATTTTGCTGAGATCGATGTTGCGCAGGGCGAAGACCGACAGCGCCCTGAAGAGAATTCCGGGCTCGTTGCGAAGCCCGAACACGATGCTGGTCTTCTCACCCCCCGGGGGATACCTCTTACGGGGCGCCAGCGCCAGGAACCGGGTGTAATTTTCCGGATCGTCCTCGATTCCCCGCAACAGCACCTGCATGCCGTAGATGCGGGCCGCGTCCTCCGAGGCGATCGCGGCGGCGTCCCGCATCCCCCGGTCCCTGATGAACCTGACGCTTCCGGCCGTGTCGTAGGAGGTGTTCCTCTCCACCCTCCGCAGCCGGGCGAGCAGGCGGGTGCACTGGTCCAGGGCGGCGGGATGCGAATAGACCCGGCGGATCTGCCCGATCCGGACGCCGGGATGCACGATCAGGCTGTGCTCCACGCGGAGCGAAGTCTCGGCGATGACTTCCAGGGAATGCCGGGCGAGCAGATCGTAGTTTTTGTGAATGCTTCCGGCCAGCGTGTTTTCGATGGGGACCACGGCCAGGTCCGCCTTCTTCTTCCGGACCGCCCCGAAGGCCTCATCGAAAGAGGCGCAATGCACCGGCTCGATCCGGGACCCGAACAGGCGGCAGGCCGCCCGGTGCGAGAAGGAACCGAGTTCCCCTTGCAGGGCCACGCAGGTCCCCGCGGGCACCCGGAGTCCCGGCCCGGGCTTCCCCCGGCCGACGCCCCCCGGAGCCTCAGGCTTCGGTTCGGCCATTTTGGGCTTCCAGGGCAAGCTGGTAGTGAATCGATTTGTTCACCGCGTCGACGTAGGCGCGGGTGCTGGCGTCGACGATGTCCAGGCTTGCCGCCTTCCCTATGAACGACGCCTTGCCGAAATCGACCTTCATGAACACCTCCCCGACGGCGTCCCGCCCCCCGGTGACGCTGCGGACGGTGAATTCAACCACCTTCCCCTCGATGCCGGTGATGCGGTTCACCGCCTTGACCACCGCGTCCACGGGGCCGTCCCCGGTGGCGGAGTCCTGCATGAGTACCCCCTCCTTCTCCAGAATCAGGGTCGTGGTGGCCACCACCTGGTTCCCGGCGATGGACTGGACGTTTTTGACCTTGAACACCGAGGGGACGATGCGCAGCGCGTCGCGGACGGTCACGATCAGGTCCTCGTCGAAGACCTCCTTCTTCTTGTCCGCCACCTTCATGAGGAGCACGTAGGCCTTTTCCAGCTCGGCCTCGCTCAGGTGGAATCCCAGTTCCGCGTACTTCTTCTTCAGGGCGTGGCGGCCCGAATGCTTGCCCAGGACCAGCTTGCTTTCCTTGATCCCCACGTCCTCGGGCCGCATGATCTCGTAGGTGAGCTTTTCCTTGAGCATGCCGTCCTGGTGAATCCCGGCCTCGTGCCGGAACGCGTTCCGCCCGACGATGGCCTTGTTGGGCTGCACGATCATGCCGGTCAGGTTCGTCACCATGCTGCTCGAGGAAAAGATCTCCCGGGAGTCGACCCTGCTTTCGACGCCGAAGAGGTCGCGGCGGGTCTTGAGCGCCATGACGATCTCCTCGAGAGAGGCGTTCCCCGCGCGCTCGCCGATCCCGTTGACGGTGCATTCGACCTGGCGGACCCCGTTCTGGATCGCCGTGAGGGAGTTGGCGACCGCCAGGCCCAGGTCGTTGTGGCAGTGCACCGACAGAATCGCCTTCCCGATGTTGGGGACGTGGGCGTTCAGATAGCGGATCCTCTCCGCATATTCGGTGGGAATGGTGTACCCCACCGTGTCGGGGATATTCACCACATCGGCCCCGGCGGCGATCACCGCCTCCACGACCTCGGCCAAGTAAGGCAGATCCGACCGGGTGGCGTCCTCCGCGGAAAACTCCACCTCCGGGCAGAGAGACCGGGCGTAGGCCACCGCCTTCCGGGCGCTCTCGAGTACCTGCTCCCTGCTTTTGTTCAACTTATGCTTTAGATGTATGTCCGATGTTGCTATGAATACATGAATTCTCGGCTTTGCAGCCGCCTTGACCGCCTCCCAGCAGCGGTCGATGTCCCCCTTGTTGCACCGGGCCAGGCCGGCGATGGTGATCGAGTGAATCTTTTCCGAAATCCGGCGCACGGACTCGAAGTCCCCCTCGGACGAGATCGGGAAACCGGCTTCAATGACGTCCACCCGCATCCGTTCCAGCTGCTCGGCCAGCATCAGCTTTTCGCTGATGGTCATGCTGGCCCCGGGAGACTGTTCGCCGTCCCTTAACGTGGTATCGAAAATGAGCACTCGATCTTTCATTACTGGATCCTTTCACCGGTTTCCTGGACCCGGTCGTGCCGCCGGACCTGCGGGCGGGCGTCGGGTTAAGGCCTGGGGAGATTAAGGCGCACTTTAAGGCGGAGGATTCGGAGGTGGAATATGGCGTCACACCGTTCTGGCTGGTAAAGCCTCATAATAGTCCATCCCGTCGACCCTGCATGCGGTCTTACGGTATCTTAGACCGGCAAGGACGATTGTCAAGACAATTTACGCACCCCCGGTGCGGCTCAGGAGATATAGCTCGCGTTGATATTGACGTACTCGTGGCTGAGGTCGCAGGTCCAGACGCGGGCGCTCGCCTTCCCCTCCCGGAGGTCGACCTCGATCCGGAGGTCGTGCTCCTTCATCGCTTCCTCGGCCCGGCTCCGGGTCGAGGCGACGGGGGCGCCGTTGCGGAAGATCGGAATCCCGTTGAGGCCGAGCACGACCTCGTCGGGGTCGAAGGGGACCCCGCTGTACCCGACCGCGGCCAGGATGCGGCCCCAGTTCAGTTCCTGGCCGTAGAGCGCGGTCTTGACCAGGGGCGAATGCGCGATGGTCTTGGCCACCCTGCGAGCCGATTCGAAATCGGCCGCCCCCTTGACGGTGATTTCCACGAACTTGGTCGCCCCCTCCCCGTCCCGGGCGATACGCCGGGCCAGTTCCTCGCAGACCGCGAGCAGTCCCTTCTCGAAAAAGGATACGGCCCGGCTGTCCGCCAGCGAGGCCTCCGACGCCCCGTTGGCCATGACCAGCACGGTGTCGTTCGTGGAGGTATCCCCGTCCACGGTGAGGCAGTTGAAGGTGCGGTCCGCGGCCCGGCGCAGGCAACGCCCGAGTTCGCGGGGCGGAATGCGCAGGTCGGTGGTGAGGACGGCGATCATGGTGGCCATGTTGGGATGAATCATGCCGGAACCCTTGGCCATCCCCCCGATGCGCACCGTCTTCCCCCCGATGCGGCCTTCGACCGCAAAGGTCTTCTCCACGGTGTCGGTCGTCATGATCGCCTGCGCGGCCGCGCTCCCCCCCATGGAATTCAGGGCCGACACCGCTCCGGCTATTCCCTTCAGCATTTTCGGCATGGGAAGGAAGGCGCCGATCACCCCCGTGCTGGCGACCAGCACTTCCGCAGGCTCCAGGTTCAGGTGCGACGCCAGGTTGCGGGCACTGAGGCGGGCGTCCTTCATCCCCCTCTCCCCCGTGCAGGCGTTGGCGCACCCCGAATTGATCAGTACCGCCCGGACCCGTCCGCGCGAAACCTTCAGATTCTCCCGCGAGAGCAGGACGGGGGCCGCCTGGATACGGTTCAGGGTGAATACGCCGGCGGCCGAGGTCGGCCGGGAGGAGAACAGCACGGCCAGGTCGGGCCCCTTGTCCTTGATCCCGGCCGATACCCCCGAAGCCAGATACCCCTGGGGCGCCGTCAGTCCCCCTTCGATTTCGTGCCAGCCCGCGGCCGGGTTCTGATTGCCTGTTTTCGATTTTTTTCCTGTCATAGATGCACGACCATCGCGATTTCATCGCATTTGTTGAATTTGGGACAATGAAAACACTCGTTGTAAACCTTCAGCGGCATGGCGCTGTGCTCGACCTCGACGAACCCGAAGCGGCTGAAGAAATCGGGGACGTAGGTGAAGACGAACGCCTTCCCGATGCCGATCTCCCGCGCCTCCCGCATCAGTTTTTCGACCAGGGCGGTCCCCGCCCCCCTTCCTCCGAGCGCCGGGTCGACGGCGACGGCGCGGACCTCCGCGAGGTCTTCCCAATAGATATGAAGGGCTCCGCAGGCCAGGACCGCACCCGCAGGCCCCTCATCGGTTACCACGCTGTAGTCGCGGAGGTTCTCGTAAATCTGCAGGTGGGTCTTGGGCAGCATCAGCTGACGCTCGGCATAGTGGTTGATGATGCGGCACATCTCACCCACATCGCCCAGGCGCGCCTTCCTGACCCGGTATGAGCCCACCTCCCCCGCCTCAACGTGTGGCACGGCTTCCGCTTCCGCCATCGGCTCCCCCGTCAGGACGGTCGTGGTTTTTCCGATTCGATCCCCCCGAGCACCCCGTCGAGTGTCTCGAGGAACAGGTCGCACTCCTTCCGGGTGATGACGAAGGGGGGGAGCAGCCGGAGCACGGTTTCGTGCGCGGCGTTGGCGATGACGCCCTTCTCGAGCAGCCGGTCGACCGTCTCCCTGGCCGCGGCGCCGAGTTCGACCCCGATCATCAGCCCCAGGGCGCGGATCTCGCCCATCAGCGGGTGGTTACGGGCAAGGGCCCGGAGCCCCTCGACAAGGTAGTCCCCCATCTCCCTGACATTCCGGATCAACCCTTCCTCCTCGATGACGGCCAGGACCTCGAGCGCCACCCGGCACGCCAGCGGACCGCCGCCGAAGGTCGTGCCGTGATCGCCCGGTCCGAGGCTCCCGGCGACGCGCCCGTTGCCGAGGACGGCCCCGAGCGGGTACCCCGCCGCCAGCGATTTGGCCATCGTGACCACGTCCGGCCGGATGCCGTAATGCTCGAACCCGAAAAATTTCCCGGTCCGTCCCATGCCGCACTGGATCTCATCCGCGACCAGCAGGGCGTCGTGGCGGTCGCACAATTCCCGGGCCGCCTGCATGAAATCGGCCGGCATGGGGAAGACTCCCCCCTCCCCCTGAACCGGCTCGACGACCAGGGCGCAGACCCGGTCGGAGAATGCGCCGGCGAGCGCCTCCGGAGTGAGGGCCTCGACAACGCCGATATCGGGGATCAGCGGACGGAAAGGGGCCTGGTATTTTTCCTGGGTGGTGATGCTCAGCGCCCCCAGGGTCCTCCCGTGAAAAGAATTGCGGAGGGTGAGGATGCGCGATTTTTCCCCTTGGCCCCGGGCGCTCCCGTAGGCGCGCGCGATCTTGAGCGCCGCCTCCATCGCTTCGGCGCCGCTGTTGGTGAAGAACACCCGCTCCATCCCCGCGAGCCCGGCCAGCTTCTGCGCCAGCAGTCCCTGGA
This sequence comes from Acidobacteriota bacterium, assembly GCA_016934555.1. GTDB lineage: Bacteria > Acidobacteriota > UBA6911 > UBA6911 > UBA6911 > UBA6911. Next base: position 13,286 of record JAFGSS010000088.1, read on the forward strand.
AGGGGTTGTAGAAAAGGTTGGAGCAGTGGATCAACCGCCCCCCCTGGTCGCGGAGCGCCCCGACGATGCGGGGGTGGTTGTACCCGAGCGAATTCACCGAAATCCCGGCCAGGAAATCGAGGTAACGCCGCCCCGCGATATCCCGGACGTAGGCCCCCTCGCCGTGCGCGCAGTAGAGGTCCGAGCGCTTGTAGGTGGAAAAGAGGTAGGTCCTCTCCAGCGCCCGGATCTCCTCCGGGCCGAGATTGAAATCGTTATGCGTTTCCATGAATCTTCGTTCCTTCCGTCAGAGTCCCCTCCGCGAATCTGGTGAGAATGTCCGGGCTGGAGCCCGGCAGGATATGGACGCTGTCCACCCCGGCCCCGAGCGCCTCCAGGCAGGAGGAGGTCTTCGGCAGCATCCCGCCCGTAAGGACCCCGCTCCGGCGCAGTTCGAGGATCTCCCCCTTCCCGAGTTCCGCAATCACTTCGCCGCGCCCGTCCCGGACCCCCTCGACATCGGTCAGGTAAACCAGCGTCCGGCACCCCGTGCCCGCGGCGCACGCCGAGGCCATCTGGTCGGCGTTGACGTTGTAGAGGCCGGCCCCGGGGCCGAAGGCGATGCTGGAAACCACCGGGACATAGCCCGCACCCAGCAGCAGGTCGAACAGCGGGGCGTTCACCCGGGTGGCCCGGCCCACGAACCCGATCCCGTCGGGGTACCCCGGCGTTCCCTCGACCCGCTCGCAGCGGACGGCCGATCCGTCGGCGCCGCACAATCCCAGGGCCCCGACCCCCAGGGCGTTCATTTCCGCGACGATCCTCTTGTTGACCTCGCCTGCGAGCACCATGACGGCGACCTCGAGGGTGCCGGCATCGGTGACGCGCAGCCCCTCGATGAATCTCGACTCCATTCCGAGCTGTCCGAGCCGGCGGTTGAGGCTCTTCCCCCCGCCGTGGACCAGCAGGATTTCATGGCCGCCCGAAGCGAGCGCCGCAACCTGGCGGAGCAGGCGGCTCCGGATGGCGGCATCCTCGAGGATGCTGCCGCCGAGCTTGATGGCAATTCTCATCGATCCCTCCCTGAACCCGGATCAGGACATCAGCGCCCGGATCCTCTCGAGCACCGCCCGGCCGTGCCGGCTGCCGCCCAGAAGGACGAAGACGGTGTCGTCGCCGGCCACGGTGCCCAGCACCTCGGGCCACCGGGCCGCATCGAGCACGACCCCGACCGAATGTGCGTTTCCGGGCGACGTCCGGATCACCAGCATGTTGCCGCTGACGGCCGTGTGCACCACGAACTGGCCCACGGCCCTCCGCAGAGCCTCCCCCGTCGGGGGATCGGAGGATTCCCCTTCGATGCGGTAACAGCCGCGGATCTTCACCAGCCCGAGTTCGCGGATGTCGCGCGACAGCGTGGACTGGGTGACCGCCACCCCTTCTTTCCGCAGCCGCAGCGACAGCTCCCCCTGGCTTTCGATCCGGTTGCCGCGGACGATGTCGAGCAGTCTCGAGTGCCTGACCTGCTTGGATGCCATGTCGCCCCCGATCGATAATTATGCATATCATTAACTATTTATTCAACCCCAAAGCGGTTACGGATCGGGCTTGGGCCTCTACCGCGACCCGTGATACCCTGTCGGCCTATGGACGCGACCCTGCCCTCCCCCCTGCGCGCCGCCGCCGCCTGCCCCTACGGCCTGGCGGTCCGGCTGCGCAACCGTGCCTACTCCCGAGGATGGGTGCCGCGGAAACACCTCCCCGGCCCCGTCATCAGCGTCGGCAATCTCACCCTGGGGGGTTCGGGCAAGACCCCCCTGGTCGCCTACCTCGTCCAGGCACTGCTCGAGCGCCAGCGCCGTCCGGCGGTCCTCACCCGCGGCTACGGGAGACGCGGCCCGCGCGGCCCGCGCATCCTCCCCCCGGGCCGCACCCCGGACCGCCCCGAACTCGATATCGGGGACGAGGCCGCGCTGCTCAGGCGCCGCTTCCCGTGGATCTGGATGGGAGTTGCAGCCGACCGGCACGCGGCCGGGAGCACCATCGCCGCCGAGGCACCCGACGCCGTTTTCGTCCTGGACGACGGGTTCCAGCACCGTCGCCTGCACCGTGACCTGGACATCCTCGTCGTCGACCCGAGCCGCCCCCTGGCGGAAAACCGGCTCTTCCCGCTCGGGACCCTGCGCGAACCGTTCGCCGAGCTTCGGCGCGCCCACATCGTCGTGGTCAACGCCCCCCCGCAGTCGCCCGAGGCGGTCCGAGCCCTCGCCGCCGTACGCCTGGTGGCGGGGGACATACCGGTCTTTCACTGCATCCAGCGCATCGGCTCCCTGGTCCCCTACCCCGAATGGAAAACCGGGGGCGCGTCGAGCCCCCCGGCCTGCCGCGTGGCGTTTCTCGCGGCCGCCCTGGGCAACCCCGGGCGTTTCCGAGGCGACATCGAGCGGCTCGGCATCGAGGTGAGGGGCTCCGCCTTCTTCCGCGACCACCATCGGCTGAACCCCGGGGACTGGGCCCGCTGCCTGGCCGGGGCGCGGCGCGGCGCGGTCGACGCCATCATCGTCACGGAAAAGGACGCCGTCAAGATTTCGGCCCCCCCCGATTTCCCCCTCCTCGTCGCCCGCCAGACCGTGGAGTTCCCCGAGGCGGCCGCCTTCCTCGAAGCCGTCGACGGGGCCCTCGGGCGCGCAGACGTTCACGAGCACCCGCGGCGCGCGCACTGGTAAATTGTCTTTTCCCGGGTTCTCTGCTACATTCCTCGAACGGAAATGCGCGAACAGCTGCTGGAAATTCTGGATCGATTCCCGGGCAGGAGGATGGTGGTCGTCGGCGACCCGATCGCCGACGAGTTTCTTTACGGCCGCATCGCCCGCGTCTCGCGCGAGGCGCCCGTGCTGGTTCTCGAGTACGGGGATCTCGTCCGGGTGCCGGGCGGCGCCGCCAACGCGGCCCACAACCTGCTCGATTTGGAATGCGCCGTCACCGTCGCCGGGTTTGCGGGCCGGGACGAAGCGGGGGACAGGCTCGAGGCGCTGCTCGGCGGCAAGGGGGCCGATACCCGCGCGCTCGTCCGGCTCCGCTCCTGCTCGACGCCGGTCAAGACCCGCATCCTCGCCGGGGCCCACCACTCCGCCGGACAACAGGTGGTCCGCATCGACCGTGCGCCGGCAGGGTCCCCTTCCCCCTCCTCGCTCTGGCCCCGGCTGCGTGGCGCCCTCCGCTCCGCCGACGGCATCATCGTCAGCGACTACGGGTACGGGTCGATCGACGAGGCCCTTTTCGAGCGGCTGCGCGGGGCCGCCCTCGAACGCGGGATCCCGATCGTGGTCGATTCCCGCTTTCGCATGACCCGCTTTCACGGGGCCACCGCGATCACCCCCAACATCACCGAACTGGAAGCGGCCGCGGGCATCGCCATCAACGGGAACGCCCTCCTGCTCGGCAAGACCGCCCGCGCGGCGCTGAGGCGCCAGAAGCTCGACTCCCTGCTGGTCACCCAGGGGCGTTTCGGCATGACGCTTTTCCGGAAAAGGCGCCCCCCCCTTCATATCCCGGTTTACGGCACGGACGAGGTGGCCGACGTCACCGGCGCGGGGGACACCGTCATCGCCGTCTACACCCTGGCCCTCGCCTGCGGCGCCCGGGCCGAGGATGCCGCCCGGCTGGCGAACTACGCCGGCGGCATCGTCGTCATGAAGCGGGGCACGGCCACCACCACGCGCGCCGAGCTGCGGGCGGCCGTAGGGTCGGACCTATGAACCCGGGCCCGGGCCCCCGAGGCAAGACCCGAACGCTGCCGGAACTGGCCGGGATCGTCTCGCACCTGCGCGCGGAGGGACGCACGACGGTTTTCGCCAACGGCTGTTTCGACCTGCTGCACGCCGGACACGTACGCTACCTCGCAGCCGCCCGGGCGCTCGGGGACATCCTGATCGTGGGAATCAACAGCGACGCCTCCGTCAGAAAGCTCAAGGGAGAGGGACGCCCCCTGCAGCCGGAAAGCGAGCGCGCCGAGATCCTGGCCGCGCTCGAATGCGTCGACCACGTCGTCGTCTTCGACACCCCCACGGTGGACCCGCTCCTCCGCGAGCTCCGGCCCGACATTCACGCCAAGGGGACCGACTACACCGAAGAAAGCGTCCCCGAACGGGAAACGGTCCTGTCCTACGGCGGGCGCGTGGCGATCGCGGGGGATCCCAAGAACCATTCGACCCGCGACCTGATCGCCGTCATCCTGTCCCGGTTCCGCCCATGAACCAGGGGCCACGGATCCTGATCCTCCGGTTGAGTTCCCTGGGCGACATCCTGCACACCCTGCCCGCCTTCGCGAGCCTGCGCGCCACTTTTCCCCGCGCCAGGATCGACTGGCTGGCGGCGGAAAAATGCCGCTCGCTGGCCGCCGCCATCCGAGGCGTCGACCGGGTCTTTACCCTGGACACCCGCGCCCTGGCCCGTTTCCCCCCCGACCGGGCGGCATGGCAGCGGCTGGGCCGACTGATCCGCGAGCTCCGCGCGGCGCGCTACGACCTGGTCGTCGACTTCCAGGGGCTTTTGAAGTCCGCGGTCCTGGCGCTCCTCTCGGGGGCGCAAACGCGCTTCGGCTTTTCCCGCCCGCTCGTGCGCGAGTGGCCCGCCCACCTCTTTTACCACCGCACGCTCCCGAAACCGTCCTCCCCGGTCCATGTTTCCGAGCTGAACCGGCTCCTGGCCGGCCTGGCGGGAGCCGACCTGGGCCTCCGGGCCCCCTTCGAACTGGAGGTTTCCGAAGAGGACGCCGCACGCGTCGACCGGCTGCTCGCCCCCATCGGGGATTTCGTCGTGTTGAACCCCGGCGGGGGGTGGGGCACCAAGCGCTGGAGCCCCGAAAGATTCGGGCTGCTGGCCGCCCGCATCCGCAACGAGCTGGGGCTGGAGGTGGCCGTGACAACGGGCCCGGGCGAGGAGGGGCTCTACCGGGCGATCGCGGCCGTCCACCCGGCGGCGCACCACCTCGCCCTTTCTTTCATCGAAATGATCCCCCTGCTCCGGAAGGCGCGTCTCATGGTAAGCGGCGATACCGGTCCGTTTCATCTCGCCTGCGCGCTCGCGGTCCCGGTGGTCGGCATTTTCGGCCCCACGTCCCCCGCGAGGAACGGGCCCTGGCACGGGACCCGCGCCGAGGGGGTGACGCGCGCCCTCGCCTGCAGCCCCTGCCACGCGCGAAAATGCCGGGCCGGGACGGAATGCATGGACATCCCCGTCGAAGAGGTGTTCGCGGCCGTCGCGAGGTGCCTCCGGGCGAAGAAAGGAGAATCGACCCTTGTCCCCTAGTCTCGGGATGTGTTTTCCGGCGGCTGCGATCCTGCTCGTCGCCTGCCTGGCCTGGCCGGTCTCCGGGGCGCCGCCCGCCACGCCCGCCCCGTTTCCCGTCGGTGAACGGCTCGTGTACACCGTCAAATGGGACCCCCCCTGGTACCTCTTCTTTCTCCCCTCCATGACGGCGGGGGAGATGGTGCTGGAGCTCCGCCGGGGGGAGCCGTTTCTGGGGCAGGAGGCGCTCGAAGTCCGGCTGGATGCGCGCTCGAGCGGCACGCTGGCCCGGCTGGCGGGGATGGAGGTCGAGGACTCGTTCCGGTTCTATTCCGAACCGGAACAGCTGTGCGCGCTGGGCTCCCGCAGCCGCACCCGCGAAGGAAAGCGCATGCGGAGCCTCGAGCTCGACTATGTGCGCGATTCCGGCCGGCTCCGGTTCAGGAAAACGGACGAGGCGGTCGACCCGCCGGAAGTCAAAAAGGATACAATCAAGGAGGGGATCCCCGCGTGCGTTCACGATCCCTTTTCCGCGCTATACGCCTTTCGCGCCTCTCCGCTCGCCCCCGCCTCTTCCCGCATTTTCATGATCGGGCACAACGACCGGATCAAGGAGGTACGGGTCCGCGTCCAAAAACTGGAGTCGATCGAAACACCGGCCGGACGCTTCAAGGCCTGGAAGGTGGACACCGAGGCGATGATGGGGGGGTTGTTCAAGGACGGGGGGGAATTCAACGTCTGGCTGACGGAGGACGGGGACAGGATCCCGGTCCAGTTCGAGGCTCGGGTGAAGCTGGGAAAGGTGCGGGGGAAACTGGACGCCCGCACCTTCCCCGAAGAGCCCCGGAACGGGGATTCGGGGGAAGCGGGCCGGAGCCGGCCATAAGCCGAATTCTGTTTCCCCGGGCTATGAACCCGGGAACGGCAATCATTCATCTTGCCCCGGGATCACCCCCGGGGTCCAGCAGTCTACCCAAAAGCATCGGACGGGCCGCCCTTCATCCCTTGCGGGAAGCGCTTTTCTATTTGACCTTGCTCCGTGTGGGGTTTGCCCTGCCGCCGCTGTTACCAGCGTCGCGGTGCGCTCTTACCGCACCTTTTCACCCTTACCCCGCAATGCGGGGCGGTATATTTTCTGTGGCACTTTCCGTGGGGTCGCCCCCCCCTCGCGTTACGAGGCACACCGCCCTGTGGAGTTCGGACTTTCCTCGATCCTTGCGGACCGCGATTGCCTGTCCGGCTCCGGCACTCCCATCATAGAGGATCCGGCGCGGAAAGGAAACCCCCGTACGCACGATTCCGGGTCAGGCGTTTTTCGCCTTCTCGGGGGCCGCCGTGACCGGTTTGGTCATCCCAAGGATTTCCCGGAGCTTGGCGTCGAGCGTCCGGGCCACCTCGGGGTGCTCGCGGATGAACTGCTTGGCGTTGTCGCGCCCCTGGCCCAGCCGTTCCCCCTGGTAGGAGAACCAGGAACCGCTCTTGTCTATCAGCTTGTGTTCCACCGCCAGATCGAGAAGGTCCCCCTCGTAGGAGATCCCCTGGTTGTAGATGATGTCGAACTCGGATTCCCGGAACGGGGGCGCCAGCTTGTTCTTCACGATCTTCACCCTGGTGCGGCTTCCGATGAACTGGTCGCCGTCCTTGATCGCCCCGATCCTGCGGATATCCACGCGGATGGAGGAGTAGAACTTGAGGGCCCGGCCTCCCGTGGTCGTCTCCGGGTTGCCGAACATGACGCCGATCTTTTCCCGGATCTGGTTGATGAAGATCATGCAGGTGTTGGATTTGGAAACGATGGCCGTCAGCTTGCGCAAAGCCTGCGACATCAGCCGCGCCTGCAGACCCGGCAGCGAGTCCCCCATTTCCCCCTCCAGCTCCGCCTTGGGCACCAGCGCGGCGACCGAGTCGATCACCAGGATGTCGACGGCCCCGCTCCGGACCAGGACCTCGGCGATCTCCAGGGCCTGTTCCCCGCTGTCGGGCTGCGAAACCAGCAGGTTGTCGGTGTCGACCCCCAGCTTCTTGGCGTACCCGGCGTCCATGGCGTGTTCCGCATCGATGAAGGCCGCCGTCCCCCCGGCCTTCTGCGCCTGGGCGATGGCGTGCAGGGAGATGGTCGTCTTCCCCCCCGATTCCGGGCCGTAGATCTCCACGACCCGGCCCTTGGGGAACCCGCCGACGCCCAGGGCGGCGTCGAACGAAAGGCACCCGGTGGAGATCGACTGGATCCCGACGTTTTCGATGCGGTCCCCGAGCCGCATGATGGACCCCTTCCCGAACTGCTTTTCAATCTGGGTGAGCGCCATGTCAATGGCCTTGTTCCTGCTGGTGCGATCGTCTGCCATCCGTTCTTCCCTTCCGGTTATGCGTTGATGATGCGGTTTGCCGCCACAGTATCTAATCGGGGATTACGGCTTTGAGCGAGAATTTATCATTCCCCCGACCCGGACGCCTGCAAGGCATCATCCTACCATGCACCCGGGCCCGATCCCAACATTACACCAGGTCCTCGCCGCCGTCGATCCTCAGGACGTTGCCCGTCATCCAGGCGGACTCCGAGCGGGAGAGGGCGACCAGGATCGAAGCCACATCCCCCGGTTCCGTCAGTCTCCCCCCGGGGTTTGCCGACCGGGCCGCGGCGAACATCGCATCGCTTCCGGGGATTCTCCGGGCCGCCGGGGTGTCGGTGACCCCCGCCTGCAGCGCGTTGACCGCGATCCCCGCCGCGGCCAGTTCCACCGCCAGCTGCCGCACGTGGGCCTCGAGCGCCGCCTTGGCGGCCGAAACCGCGCCGTAGGTCGGCCACACCCTGTGAGCCCCGGCGCTCGTCATGGCATAGACCTGCGCCCCGCGGGAGAGGAGCCCGGCAGACCGCAGCTCCTGCGTCCAGTAAACCAGGCTGTGCGCCATGACGTCCAGCGTCATGTTGAGGTCCGCCTGCCGGATGCAAAGCGCGGGGTCCTCCGCCAGGAAGGGCCTCAGGGTCCCGAAGGCCAGCGAGTGGAGCATGAGACGGATGCCGCCCGGCATCTTTTCGAGCGCCCCGATCACCTCGGAACGCCGGGCGGGGTCGGCGGCGTTGACGTTGAAAAACAGCGCCTCCCGCCCCCGCCGCCGGATTGCGTCCGCGACCTCTTCGGCTCCCGCCATCGTTCGCCTGCGATCGAGATGGACACCCGCGATATGGAACCCTTCCCCGGCCAGGGCCACGGCCGCCGCGGCGCCGAATCCGCTGGAAACCCCCAGGATCAGGGCCCACCGATCCCCCGTTCCTTCAGCCACGTCTCCTCCTTTCGGCCCCCGGGTCAGGCCCCGGGCGCGCCCACCCACCTTGCCCCTTGACTCGCCGCCCCGTAATTGATAGTATTCAGCGCTTTAACGGGAGTTACCATTATGCCAATGCAGTGTTATGTTTGCGCCAAACGCCCCACTTTCGGTCACACCGTTTCCCATGCGCACAACATCAGTTCGCGCAAGTTCTATCCGAATCTCCAGAGCATCCGGATCCTGGAGAATGGAACCGTCAAGCGCATCCGCATCTGCACGCGCTGCCTCAGGTCGGGCAAGGTCCAGAAGGCGGTCTGAACCGCGCCCGTCCCCGATTGCCGCGGTTCGGGGCCCGGCCCTCAGATCCGCTCCACATCCCGCACCCCGGCAACGGCCCGCAGGCTCTGAATCACCTTCTGCAGATGCTTCACATCGACGACGTCCACGGTAAACTCGACCCTGCCCCGGCGGGAATCCAGGTCGCTGCTTGACCGGGATTCCCGGATGTTCGTTTTCTGGCTTGAAATCGCCGTCGTGATGTCGGCCAGGATCCCCTGCCTGTCCTCGAGGGTGATCGCCAGGTGGACGCTGAAAACCTGGGGTTCCCCGCCACTGACCCATTTCACATCCGTGATGCGGCTGGTGCCCATCAGACCGGCGACCGTCCGGCATCCGGTGGAGTGCACCGCGATCCCCTTCCCCCGCGTAATATAGCCCACGATGTCGTCTCCCGGGATGGGATTGCAGCATTTGGCCCGGTAGACGAGGGCTTCGTCCCGCCCCTTGACCGCGATCGGCGGGTCGGTCCGGCCGAGCACCCGCTGAAGGACCCTGGGGAGCACCGCCTCCCGGGCCTCCGGCGCCTGCGCCCGCTCCGGGAAAAGCTGATCCAGGATCTGCCTGGGGGCGATGGTGCCGAAGCCGACGCTGGGGAGGATGTCCTCCGCCTTCGCCAAACCGAAACGCTCCAGGACCCCCTCCATTTCCGGCATCCCCGCGAGCTTCTTCCAGGAACTCCTGAAACGGTGCGCCTCCTTCTCCATAAGCCTGAGCCCCAGGCCGACGGCGTCCTCCTTCTCCTTCTGGTTGATCCAGTGCCGGATCTTCCCGCGCGCGCGCGCCGTCTTGACGAAAGCGAGCCATTCGCGGCTCGGCACGGCATCCGCCGCCGTGAGGACCTCGACGATCTCCCCGTTCCGGATCTTGTGGCGCAACGCCACGCTGCGGTTGTTGACCTTCGCCCCGACGCAGCGGTGTCCCACCTCGGTATGGATGCTGTAAGCGAAGTCCACCGGGGTGGCATCGCGCGGCAGCGTGATCACCTCCCCTTTTGGGGTAAAGCAGAACACCTCGTCCGGATACAGATCGACCTTGAGGTTGCTCAGGAATTCCCGGGCATCGCTGATGTCGTTCTGCGAATCGATCAGCTGCCGCAGCCACCGCAGCTGTTCCTCCCCCTCGTCCACCCCGTGTTTTCCCTCCTTGTATTTCCAGTGGGCCGCGATCCCCTCCTCGGCGATATGGTGCATCTCGTCGGTGCGGATCTGGATTTCGAACGGCTGCCCGTTCCGGCCGATGACCGAGGTGTGGAGCGACTGGTAGAGGTTGGGCCGCGGCATGGCGATATAGTCCTTGATCCGCCCGGGGACCGGTTTCCACAGGGTATGCAGAATCCCCAGGATGCTGTAACAGTGGCTCACGCTGTCGGTGATCACCCGGACCGCGATGAAGTCGAACACCTCGTCGATGGTGATCTTCTGCCGCTTCATCTTCTGATACACGCCGTAGATGCGCTTGATCCGGCTTTCGATCCGCGCCGGGATGCCGCGCGCGCCCAGCTCCCGCTCGATCGCCTGCTGCGTATCCAGGATGAAATCCTGGCTGACCATCCGCCGCTTTTCGATCTGCGACACCGTGTTCTGATACGCGACCGGATCGAGAAAACTGAAGGCGAGGTCTTCGAGTTCGCCCCTGATTTTGGCCATTCCCAGCCGGTGCGCCAGGGGGGCGTAGATCTCGAGGGTTTCGAGCGAGATCCGTTCGCGCTGTTCGGGAGAGAGGTACTGCAGCGTGCGCATGTTGTGGAGACGGTCGGCGAGCTTGACGAAGAGAACGCGGATGTCGCTCACCATCGCCAGGAGCATCTTGCGGAAGTTCTCGGCCTGCTTCTGCTGGTTGGAGGCCAGGTGGATCTCGGGAATCTTGGTCACCCCGTCCACGACCTGGTAGACCTCATCGCCGAACTGCTTGCGCAGTTCCCCGGGCGACATCAGGGTGTCCTCGATCACGTCGTGCAGCAGTCCCGCCGTGACGGTCACCGCGTCCAGCTTGAGTTCCGCAAGGATATTGCCGACCTCGAGCGGGTGCGTCAGGTAGGGCTCCCCGTTCATCCGCACCTGCCCCTTGTGATATTTGGCGGAGACCACATACCCGCGCTGGATCATGTCGATGGGGGCGTCGGGGTGGTAGCGGCTTACCTTTTCCGCGAGATCTTCGTAACGTATCATGGATGGTCGAACACTCTTGCTGCTGCTGCACGGCGGCGAAGGGGGGAGGAGGCTTCCTGCGCCCTGCCGGGCGCATCACAAAAAAAGGGGGCAGAAGTATTTCTGCCCCCTTATCCTGCCCGCGCGGGAATTCCCGTCGCAGCGTCGAAACGTCCCTGCACCCCAGGAGCGTGCGGGAACGTCCGCGGCGCTCAGATTCCGAGCTTCTTGGGGCGCTTGGCCTCTTCCTCCATCGCCTTCCGCCGCAGTTCGAGCGATTTGAGAGCGACCATGTCGGCCTGGCGGATGAGTTCGGCCTTTGCGGCCTCGTCCGTCTCGAACTTCGCCTTTTCCCTCCAGAGCAGGTTCTGGTACTCCAGGGCGTCGAAATAATCGGGCCGGACCTCGAGCGCCTTTGCCAGGTTCTCGAGCCCTTCCTCGATGTTCATCCTGGCCGTTTCCTTTTCCTCGGGGGTCATGAACTCGACGTTCTCCCCCTGGATCCCCGTCTTTTCCGATACGTCGTCGTAGTCCATGACCGCGATGCGGTAGTAGGCCTCGGCGTTGTTCGGAACGACGGCGATGGCCTTGTGGCACCATTCCTTCGATTCGGGATACTGCCTCAGCTGGTAGTACAGGCTGGCGATGCTGAGCATCGCGTCCTTGTTCGCCTTAGCGGGATCCTCCGCCCTCGCCACCACTTCCTTGAAGGTCTCGATCGCACGCTTCGCCATTTCCTCGCTCCTGGGATCGGTAGAGCCGGGGACGAACTGCGATGTATAGGCCGTAGCCAGGTACATGCGGGCGATCTCGAAATCGGGATCCATCTCGAGCGTTTTCTGGAAATACTGCGCGGCAGCGTCATACTTCTGATCGGTGAACGCCTTCACTCCCTTGTTCAGGTAGTCCCGCGCCCGCAGCTTTTGCATAAAACCGCAGCCGGACAGGGGCATCACCGTCAGAAGAAGGAGCACGGCGAGCCACTTGTTGTTGAACCTCATTGTGGCCTCCAAACTATGAGTTAAACTGAGTGCGGGTCCGGGTGGTCAGCGGATCTCCGTCAAAAGACCGATATCCCCCACCCCGGCGCCCTTGGCGATATCGATCACCCGGACAACGTCTCCGTAAGGAAGTTTCGCGCTGGCGCTGATGAACATGTTCTTGTTCGCCCGGGCGCTGTAGATTTCCTGGAGCTGCGCTCCCAGCCTGGCGATGGTCGTCTCTTCCTGGTTGATGGCGATCTGTGCCGATTCGCCGATCGAAACAACAATGACACTCGGATCGATGGCGCCCTCGGTGTCGTTGGACGTCTGCGGCACCTTGACATCCAGGTCCATCTGGCGGATCGGAGTGATCACCATGAAGATGATGAGGAGCACCAGAAGGATATCAATATACGGAGTGATATTGATATCCGCCATGGCGCCCTTTTTGCCACTAACATTCATTCCCATAGCAGATCCCTTTCATTCCTTACAACAGTCAGGCCCGGGGCCGCCGCGGGGCAGGCGCCTTGATCGCCCCCTTCCGCTGTACCCGCACCGCCGGAAAAAGAGCCTCTTCCGCCCTGCCGCGGATTGCCCGGAGGAAACCTGGGTTCAGGACATCCTCCACGGAGCCCACAGCTACTGTTCACCTGAATTCGGAGCAGGAGAGGGTCACGCCCCCCGCATGCGGCCGGGGGGCGTTTGCCGCCTAGTCCTTCTCCTTTTCAGCCATCAATCCGATCCTCTCCACCCCCGCGCTGCGGCACTGGTTGACTATCTGGACAACCCTGCCGTAGGAGAGCGCGGTATCGGCCTTCAGGAAGATGTTCCGGTTAAGTTCCCCCCCCGAGAATTTCTGGACGAGAAACTCGTACAGGTCGTCTTCCCCGACCTGCCTTTTCCCCAGGAAGATCTTCCCTTCCCGGTTCAGGGCGACCACGACGGCATCCTTGCTGTCCGCTTCGGGAGCGTCCAGCGGGTTTTTCGCCTTGGGAAGGTTGACCGTGATCCCGCTCTGCATAAGGGGGGTAGTGATCATGAAGATGATCAGCAGCACCAGCATGACATCCGCCATCGGAGTGACGTTGATGTCCGCCATCACACCTTTCGTTTTGACCCTTCTAGCCACGGCCTTCGCTCCGTCTCTTGAGGAAATAATCGATCAGTTCCGAGGAGGAATTGTCCATTTCCACGGTAAAGGTTTCGATTTTGTTGGTGAAAATGTTGAAGGCCCAGACCGCGGGAACGGCGACGAACAGCCCGAAGGCAGTGGCCACCAGCGCTTCCGCGATACCGCCGGCGACGGCCGCGATACCCGCGGTCTCCTCGGTCTTCATCCCCTGGAACGCGTTGATGATCCCGATGGTGGTCCCGAACAGACCGACGAAGGGGGCGGTGGCACCGATGGTGGCCAGGCCGCTGAGGCCCCGTTTCAGGTCTTCGATGCTGATGGCCGTGGCGCGATCCAGCGCCCGGCGCGAGGCTTCGAGGCTTTCTCCCGGGATATCCTTGCTCTTGGCGTGCGCCTGGAGCTCATGAAGCCCCGAAACCAGCACCTTGGCCAGGTGGCTCTTGTTGTACTGCTCTCCCAGTGCGATCGCTTCGTCGATCTTGCCGTCCTTGAGGCATTCGGCCACCGCGGGGGTGAAAAGCCGGGACTGCTTGCGCGCCTGGCGGTAGGTCAGCCACCGCTCGATCATCACGCTGATCGACCAGGCCGACATGATGGCCAGGATGATGACCACGCCCTTGGCGATTCCGCCCATCTGCTGCCATAATTCTACGATATTGATTGATCCCATCGAATTTCTAACCTCCGATTGAATTTTTGGTACTTAGTTCAACTTAAAAATGACGGTCACGTTGGCGATCACCGGAACGGGCTCACCGTTGAGCAAAGTAGGGGAGTATTTCCACTGCTTCACCGCGTTGAGCGCTGCGTCGTTCAGCAGGGGATGTCCGCTGGTCACACGGCATTCCGTAACATTGCCTTCTTCGTCAACCGTTACTACCAGGGTTACCTTTCCCGAAACGCGAGCGCGCTTGGCAAGATCGGGATAGGGAGGGTCCACCCTTCGGATCAGTCTGGATTCCTGCACATTCCCGCCCACCCGGATCGGGTTGCGCTTCACCGGCTTCGGAGGCGGGGGAGGGGGCGGGGGGGCCGCACCGCCGAGCAAGCCTCCGACGACTCCACCCGGAACGCCTCCGGCGACTCCCCCGGCGATCCCGCCGGGAATTCCGCCGACGATGTTGCTGACGCCGACAATGGGCGCCTCATCAGAAGGCGGAGGGATCTCGCGCGGTATTTCCGTGGGGGCCACGAACTGGTTTGGATCGATGACCGCGACCTTGGGCGGGGTCTTGACGTTGGTCGGCGGCGGCGGCGGCGGCGGCGGTGGCGGCGGCGGCGGCGGCGGCGCGATCAGAAAGGTCAAGATCTCGCTCTCCGGCAGGACATCGAAAAAGATAAGGGGAGCTATCACCATGGTCAGGACCAGCGCGATTTCCAGCAGGATCGCGACAAAGGTCGAGACCAGGCGCTTGCCCGTATCCGATTTCCCGATCTGATTTAAGTCTTCAAACATGTATCCCCCTTGTATGCTGCCCTTGGGCCTTCAGCCGTTCCGGGCCTGCTGCGGCGTCATTTTGAAGGCCCGATCTTAATATTCCCCCTGAAAAACTGTCAAGGAATTTCTCTCCCGCATTTGCATGAATTTCCGATATTTCAGCCGTTCCGAAGCTTTTCGTTGCCATATCCGGATTCAGGCCGTCCTGCGCCTCGTTTTCTGCCCGTACCTGCGATACCACCATTCCACGATCGTCGCCGCGAGGGCGATGGTGGAATAGGAGCCGATGATGATCCCGACGGTGAGCGCGAACGAGAACCCGTTCAGCACCTCCCCGCCGAAAAGGAAGAGCGAAAATACCGCGACGAAGGTGAATCCCGACGTCATGACGGTGCGGGACAGCGTCTGGTTGATGCTCAGGTTCAGGATGTCGAACAGCGACTCCTTGCGCATCAGGCGCAGGTTCTCGCGCACCCGGTCGAAGATGACGATCGTGTCGTTAACCGAATACCCGACCAGGGTCAGCAGCGCCGCGATCACCGTCAGCGATATCTCCTTCTGGGTGAGGGCGAACAGGCCCAGGGTGATCGCGACGTCGTGAAACAGGGCGAAGATGGCGGCGACCCCGTAGATCGGCTTGAACCGGAAGGCGATGTAGACCAGCATGGCGCCGAAAGCCAGCAGGACCGCCAGCGTCGCCCGACGCCTCAGGTCGCTCCCGACGACGGCCCCGATGCTCTCCAGCCCTTTGATGGCGAAGGGCCCCGCATGGAACCCCTGCTTGAGGCTCGCCACCGCCGCCGGGGAAACCCCCGCCTTCCCGAGTTCATCCAGGGAGCCGACCAGCCCGTCGGCCTCCTTGTTGCGGTAATCGAGCAGCGTCCCGGCCACCTGCCGGTAGTGGGCGTCCAGTTCGAGCGCCGATTTAGCCTGCGCCCTCAACCCGTCCGGGTCTCTCTCGGCCAGGTAGTCGGCGAGTTGGGAGGCCCCGGCGTTGTTGAAGTCGATCCGGCCCTCCGTATCCTGCCCGGAACCGAACGCCCTGGCGAGCGAGGAAACAAGCCGCTCGCGCTCGGACTCGATCGTCTGCCCCCCCTCGAGCAGCCGCTGCAGGCGGACCTGCACGGTGTTGTCGTCCGCCTGGCCGAACCTCTGGATCAGCGGCGGGGCGGAGTCGGGGGACTTGAGGGTTTCCCGGAGGAGGTCCAGGTCGGGCGCGTTCTGGAATTTGACGAACACGATGGTCCCGCCGGTGAAGTCGATCCCGTAGTTCAGACCGCCCCTGGCGACATAAGAGATGATGCCGATGGCGAGCAGTGCGGCGGAGATGCCGTAAAACCACCACTTCTTTCCCAGCCAGTTGATTGAAGTCTGCTTAAAAAGTTCCACAAACGATCCCTCTTATGAATCGACCGGAATCATCCTGCATCTTTGGACACCTTCCAGCCCGATAAAGTTCCGCTAAATCGACAGACGCTCGATGCGCCGGCTCCCCAGCACCCATTCGAAAATCCTGTGGGAGAGGTAGATGGCGGTGAATATGTTGGCTATCAGGCCGACGAAAAGGGTGATGGCGAAGCCCCGGATCGGACCGGTGCCGAACTGGAACAGGAAGATGGCCGCCAGCAGCGTGGTGATGTTGGAATCGAGAATCGTCCACAGGACCTTGCTGAAACCGCTGTCGACGGCGGCCCGCACCGTTTTCCCGCTGCGCAGCTCCTCGCGGATCCTTTCGAAAATCAGGATGTTGGCGTCGACCGCCATCCCGATCGTGAGGATGATGCCGGCGATGCCGGGCAGCGTCAGGGTGGCCCCCACCATCCCCATGAACCCGAGGAGGATGGCCGTGTTGGCGATGAGGCAGATGACGGCGTTGATCCCCGACTGCCGGTAGTAGATCAGCATTCCCAGGATCACGAGGCCGAACCCGATCAGCGAGGCGAATATCCCCGATCGGATCGAGTCGTTGCCGAGCGAGGCGCCGACGCTGCGCTCCCCGAGCACCACGAGCGACGCCGGCAGGGCGCCCGAGCGCAACAGCAGCGACAGGTCACTCGCCTGCTGCTGGGTGAACCGCCCCTGGATGATGCCCTCCGCCTCGATCCTTTCATTGATCACGGGGGCCGACCGCACCTGGTCGTCAAGCACGATGGCCAGCTGCTCCCCCACGTGCTGCTCCGTGGCCAGGGCGAAGAGCTTGGCCCCGTCGGAATTCAGGAAGAAGCTGACGGCGGGCGCTCCGTTGCCGTCGGTGCTCGGCCGCGCCGTCTTCAGGTCCTTCCCCGTGATCACCGGGGTCCGGTTGACCACCAGGTATTCCACCCGGCTGTCCTCCCCCCGGTCCTCCCGGTAGAGCAGGATCTCGTAGTCCTCCGGGATCACGCCCCCGTTGGCCGTGATCGCCGACTCGACCGAACTGAAGGGCCCCCCCTGGTCTTTCTTGACCAGCACCAGCTTGAGCTGGGCGGTGTTGGCGATCAGCCCCTTGATGCGTTCCGGGTCGTCGATGCCCGGGAGCTCCACGATGATCTGGTCGTCGACCTCCTGGCCGCTCCCACCGTAGATCTGCAGCGTCGGCTCCGCCACCCCGAGGGCGTCGACGCGCCGGCGGATGGTCTCCAGCGCCTGCCGGACGGTGGACTCCCGCGTCTCCCGCATGTAGCCCGAGGTCAGCGCCAGGACGAAATCGGTCTTCCCCTCGAGCGATTTGCTCCGCAACTCGTACTTGTTGCCGTAGGTGTCCTCGAGGTAGGCGCGGGCGTCGCCCGCCCGGGCGGCGTCCACCCCGGTGATTTCAACGGCGAAACCGTTTCCCTTCCGGGAGGAGGTGAAGGGGATGTCCCGGCTCCTGTACTCCTGCGCGATCCGGTCCGCATCCTGCCTCAGTTCCTGGTTCAGGGCGTCGTCGGTCACCACCTGGAGCACCAGGTGGATCCCCCCCTTGAGATCGAGCCCGAGATTGAGCCGGGAGAACCAGGGGGCCCCCTTTTCCCCGGGACTGACGAAGAAGTAGGTGCAGATCCCCAGGAAAATCAGGATCAGGATGAGCTTCCATCGCAAATTCTTCTGCATAATTCACCTTGACGGTAATTCGTGTATTGGGAGAAGGCCGTTCATGGATCACGACGGGGGATGCCGTCGTCTACAGGGTCTCTTCGGGCCCCTGAAGTCCGGCGATGGCGTTTTTGGCAACCTCAATCTTGACCTGGTCGGCAATCTTGAGAATGAACGTCTTGTCCTTCACCCCGGCCACCACGCCGTAGATTCCGGAACTCGTAATCACCTTATCCCCGTTCTTGAGCGCCGCGATCATGGATTCCACCTTCTTCTGCCGCTTTCTCATCGGCATGAAGATGAGGAGGTAAAAGATGACGCCTACGATCACGATCGGCGCAAATTGGAGCAAGGCATCGGAAGATGCCGCCTGCAGCAGGATCGGTTGTTCCATGGAGTCCTTTTTCTATTCCTCTGCGCACACGGGAGGAAGCGTTAATCCGCACCGGCAGGTTAAAGCTTGAAATTCCAAGGGAATGGATCTTCCCCTTTCTCTATTAACCCGAACCAGTTACCAAAAAAACCGAGGTCGATAGCCTGTCTTATTTTGCGCATCATGTCAAGATAAAAGGTCAGGTTGTGCCGGGTGGCATAGACGGCGTACAGGTGCTCCCCGGTGAGGAAAAGGTGGCGCAGGTAGGCGCGGGAGTATTTCCGGCAGGTGGAACAGCCGCATTCCGGGTCGAGCGGACCCTCGTCCTCGGCATGCACCGCGTTTTTGATCAAAACCCTCCCCTGGCTGGTGAAGAGGTAGCCGTTGCGCGCGTTGCGGGTGGGGAGCACGCAGTCGAACATGTCGATCCCCATGGCCACGCACCGGAGGAGGTCTTCGGGGGTCCCCACCCCCATCAGGTAGCGCGGCCGGTCCTCCGGCATCAGGGGGGCTGTGGCGCCCACGATGTCGTACATCAGCCCCTTGGGTTCGCCCACGCTCAGCCCCCCCAGCGCGAGGCCCGCGAAGCCGAGCCGCTCGAGCGCCTCGACCGAGCGCCGCCGGAGATCGGGATAGACGCTCCCCTGCACGATGCCGAACAGCGCCCGCCCCCCGTTGTCGAAACGGTTCCACTGCCCGGCGCAGCGAGCCGCCCACCGCATCGAAAGCTCCATGGAGTCCTCGGCGTCGGTGCGCCCGGCGGGATAGGGGGTGCAGTCGTCGAACACCATGGCGATGTCGGAGCCGAGGGCGCGCTGGATGTCGATGACGTTTTCGGGGGTGAAGAAGCTCCGGCTCCCGTCGATGTGCGACCGGAACTGCACCCCCTCCTCGCTGATGCGGCGCAGTTCACGGTGGCTGTAAACCTGGTAGCCGCCGCTGTCGGTGAGGATGGCGCCGGGCCAGGACATGAACCGGTGCAGTCCGCCCAGCCGGCCGATCCTCTCGTGCCCCGGCCTCAGGTAGAGGTGGTAGGTGTTGCCGAGAATGATGCGCGCGTCGAGCTCCTCGAGCGCCTCCGTCGGCATCGCCTTGACCGCGGCCGCCGTCCCCACGGGCATGAATACGGGGGTCGGGATCTCCCCGTGGGGGGTGCGCAGCACCCCGCGCCGGGCGCCGGTCCGGCCGTCCCTCCGCAGTACCTCGAAACCGAATCCGGGCTCGTCCTTATTTGTCATGCCGCCGACATGGTACCCCGCCCCGCGCCCCCCGGCAACCCGTAAACCGGCCGCCCGGACGGGGACCCGGCAGAGGACTCATTTGACAATTCCGCGCCGTAAAAATATCATTTCCCCCTGCCTCCCGGAACTTTGCCCCAAGGAGAAACCGACGTTGACCGCACAAGCCAGGGATTCGATCCTAGTCAGGGGAGCCCGGGTCCACAACCTCAGGAACATTACGGCCGAAATCCCCCTGAATTCGCTGACCGTGGTCACCGGGGTCTCCGGGAGCGGCAAGAGCAGCCTGGCCTTCGACACCCTCTACGCCGAGGGACAGCGCCGCTATATCGCTTCGCTGTCGGCCTACGCGCGGCAGTTCCTCGACCGCATCGACCGGCCCGATGTCGATGATATCGAGGGGATCTGCCCGGCGCTGGCCATCCGGCAGAAGAACCACTCCCGCAACCCCCGCTCCACGGTCGGGACCGTCACGGAGATCAACGACTACCTCCGGCTCCTTTTCGCCCGGATCGGGGTCACCGTCTGCCACGGCTGCGGCCGGGTCGTGAAGCGGGACACCCCCGAGACCATCGCCGATTTCATCCTGTCGCTCGAGGAGGGGCAGAAGTTCTATGTCTGCGCCCGCCTCGATCTCTCCCCCCCCCTTCCCGACTCCGGGCGGCGCGGGAAGAGGGCGCCGGCCGCCGGGGGGCGCGTCGAGCGGCTCGGAATGATGCTTCCGGGGCTGCAGCGGCAGGGGTTCGTGCGCCTGCTCGTCGGGGGGGAACCCACCGATCCGGGCGGAGCGGTCGAGGCCCTCGGCCGGAATCCCTCCGCCGAGGTGCGCATCGTCGTCGACCGCCTCGCCGTCCGGGAGGACCTGCGCCCGAGACTGGTGGACTCCCTGGAGGTCTGCGGCCGCGAGTCGGGGGGCCGCATCGAGATCGTCCTCCTGTCCGAATCCCCCGACGAACTCGTGCGGCGGATCGTCAGCGCCCACCCGGACCTCCGCGCGCGGCGCGACGAGGCCGGCGTTCTCGTGCTGTTCAGCGAGGCGTTCGAGTGCCAGCTCTGCGGCATCCCTTACCGGGAACCGGAACCGCGCCTGTTCTCCTTCAACAACCCCTTCGGCGCCTGTCCCGTCTGCCAGGGCTTCGGCAACACGCAGACGGTCGATCTCGACCGTGTCATCCCCGACCGGTCGCTCTGCCTGGCTGAAGGCGCCGTGCACCCCTGGGCCCGCCCCCGCTTTCGCCGGCTCGAGACCCGGATGCTCCAGTTCGCGGCGGCCGAAGGGATCGACGACCGCGTCCCGTGGCGCGACCTCCCGGAAACGGCGCGGGAGAAGATCCTGCGCGGCGGCGGGCGTTTCCCCGGCGTTCTGGGCTTTTTCGAATACCTGGAGCGGAAAAAATACAAGGTGCAGGTCCGTATTCTTCTCAGCCGCTACCGCGGATACGCCCCCTGCCTCGAGTGCGGGGGCACCCGCCTGACGCGGGAGGCGCGCCAGGTGCTCCTCGCCGGGCGGTCGATCGGCGACATCGCGAAAATGACGACGGCGGGCGCCCTCACCTTTTTTTCGGGCCTCGAGCTCGACCGGGAACGGGCGGCCGTCGCCGAGCGGCTGCTCGGGGAGATCGTGCGGCGCCTGGATCTGCTGGTGCGCGTGGGACTCGGTTACGTGACCCTGGATCGGCTCTCCTCGACCCTCTCCGGGGGGGAAGCGCAGCGCATCCAGCTGGCGACCGCGCTCGGTTCGAGCCTGGTGGGCGCGCTGTACGTCCTCGACGAACCGAGTATCGGCCTGCACCCGAAGGACAGCCGGCGGCTGGTGGAGATCCTCCAGGGGCTGAAGGGGCTGGGGAACACGGTGGTGGTGGTGGAGCACGACCCCGAGATCATGAAATCCGCCGATCACATCATCGACCTCGGCCCCCGGGCCGGGGAGCACGGCGGCGAGGTGGTCTTCGAAGGGACGTACGCCCGGCTGCTGCGGGACTCGAAGTCCCTGACCGGGCGCTACCTGAGGGGGGAGCTGAAAATCCCCGTCCCCCGGTCCCGGCGCCCAAAAACGGGGAGGGCGCTCACCCTGCGCAACGCCCGGCTCCACAACCTGCGGCACCTGGATGTCTCCATCCCGCTCGGCATGCTCGTATGCGTCACCGGCGTCAGCGGCAGCGGGAAATCGACGCTGGTTCACGACGTGCTTTACCCCGCCGTCCGGCAGGCCCGGGGGGAAAGCGGGGAGTTCCCCGGGGGGGTCGACGCGGTCGAGGGAGCCGGCCAGATCGCCGATATCGTCATGGTGGACCAGTCCCCCATCGGACGCACCCCCCGCTCCAATCCCGCCACCTACACCGGGGCCTACGACGATATCCGGCGCACGTTCGCCGCCACGGCCGACGCCCGCAGCCGCGGTTTCGGCCCGGGGCACTTCTCTTTCAACCTGGAGACCGGCCGCTGCCCGACCTGCCAGGGGAACGGAACGGTCACCGTGGAAATGCAGTTTCTGGCCGACGTCGAACTCGTATGCGAGGATTGCGGCGGGAAGCGGTTCAAGCCCCCGGTGCTGGAGGTGCGCTACAAGTCGAAGAACATCGCCGAGGCGCTCGACCTGACGGTCAGCGAGGCCCTGGACTTCTTCGCCGGGAGAGCACCCCTGGTCCGCAAGCTCCGGGTCCTCGAGGAGATCGGGCTGGGGTATCTGCGCCTCGGCCAGTCGGCGACCACCCTTTCGGGGGGGGAGGCGCAGAGGATCAAGCTGGCGTCCTTCATCTCCCGGGCGGACACCAGCAATACGCTCTTTGTTTTCGACGAACCCACCACCGGCCTCCACTTCGACGACATCCGGGTCCTCCTGGCCGCCTTCGACCGGCTCCTGGCCGCCGGGAATTCCCTGCTCGTCATCGAGCACAACCTCGAAGTCATCAAGACCGCCGACTGGGTCATCGACCTCGGCCCGGAGGGGGGGGACGCCGGCGGGGACATCGTCTTCGAAGGCACCCCGGAGGCTCTCGGCCGCTTCCCGGGCTCCCACACCGGGAGAATCCTCCGGGATTATGTGGTTCCCCGGACAGGGGATCCGGCGTCCCCGCCCGGAGCGCCGGAGGACGCGGCTTGATTCCGCCCCCCGGGACTGGGTATGATGTTGATGCCCCTGCGATGTTGGTGATGGCCATAATTATTTGAGCCAACATTCTATTTGACGGGAGCCCGGGTTGTGATGCCGTGTGCGAGCTTTTCCTCAGGGAACTTGCTTGCCTGACGCAGCGCACAGGGCGCCCCCTTAGCACCAAGGTTCAAATAGAAAGGCCACACGGCAAAGCGGGGGTTTTTTCTGGCTGCGCGATCCGGGAAACCACTACCAGAACGGGGCGGACTTCATGCGTGTATTCTTCATCGGGGACATTTTCGGAAAACCGGGGCGGCGGCTGATCCAGGAAAGACTGCAGGCGCTGATCCACGAGTACCGTATCGATTTCTGCATCGCCAACGTGGAGAACGCCGCCGCCGGCTTCGGCGTGACGCCGCAGATCGCCGAAGACCTGCTCCGCTCCGGCATCGACTGCATGACCACCGGGAACCATATCTGGGACAAGCGCGCCGTCATCCCCTACCTGGCCGAGCAGCCGCGCCTGCTGCGCCCGCACAACTACCCCCGGGGGGTTCCCGGGACCGGGATCTATATCGGCGACACCAACTGCGGGGTCCGCGTGGGGGTGCTCAACCTGCAGGGGCGCGTGTTCATGACGGCCATCGACTGCCCGTTCACGGCCGCCCTCGAAGCCGTCGAACGGATCCGGCGCGAGACGCCCGTCATCATCGTGGATTTTCACGCCGAGGCCACTTCGGAAAAGCAGGCGCTGGGGTGGCACCTGGACGGGCGGGTCAGCGCCGTGGCGGGGACGCACACCCACGTGCTGACGGCCGATGAGCGCCTTCTGCCCGGGGGCACCGCCTACATCACGGACCTCGGCATGACGGGGCCGCACGACTCCGTCATCGGGTCGGAACCCCGCCTCGCCCTCGAGCGCCTCCTGCTGGGCCTGCCCAACCGGCTGGAACCCGCATCCGGGAACCTGAAGATCTGCGGCGCCGTCATCGATATCCGGGAATCGGACGGGCGCGCCCTCTCCATCGAACGCGTCAGCCTGCCGGTGGTCCTACCGTGAAAAGAACCGGTCCAGCATGGAAACGCATGCCAGCGACCGGCGACCGACCGATTCGTCGAGATTCATCAGCTCTTCCCGCGCACGCTGCATGTCGTCGGCGACACTGAGGGCCGAGAGCACGGCCACCTTCAGCGTGTCCACCGAGCCGGTGGCCGCGGCGATTTCGCGCATCCTCTTGTCGAGGCCGGCACAGAGCGCGCGCAACCGCTCGGGATCGCCGGAGGTCCTCAGCACGTACTCCCGGTCATAGATGCGGACCCTGACAGAACTGGGTTCCTCGTTATGGCTCATGGACCTGTTTCACGCCCGGGCGGGCGGCCCCGCCCCGTCAGCGCGCCTCTAATGTGGCCAGCAGCGTCAGCGTTTTCTCCACGCGTTCCCGCAACTCCTCCCGCTCCTTCTGGAAATTCTCCATGTTCTGCCGCACCTCGGCTTCGCTTGCCTCGAGCTGCTCGATCTGTTCCTTCAGCCGGGCATTCTCCGCGCGCAGGGTTTCGTTGTCCTTGCGCACCGCCTTGAATTCCTCCACGGTCCGGAAAATCTTGTCTTCCAGATGACTGAATCGTTCCAGGCCCGAGGGTTCCCACTGTTGTTTCGTATCGTTCATAGCGATCTGATTCCCGCACCGTAGTTAGTATTCAAGAATGACAGAACAGTATTCATAAAATCCTGCACCCGGTCAATCGTAAGCGTCCGTTCCCGGTCCAGAAAGGTGAGGCGCAACGACAGGCTCGCCTTGCCGACGGGGATCTTCTCCCCCTCGTAGACGTCCATCAGCCGGATGCCGGCCAGCTCCCGGATGCCGAGCGAGAGGATGCCGCGCTCGATCGTTCCCCAGGCCACCTCCTTGCCCACCACGATGGAGAGGTCCCTGTCGGCGGAGGGGAACTTCGGAAGGCTCTCGTAGACGATGGGGGCGAAGGCGTGGCGCCCCAGCCGCTCGAGGTCGAGTTCGGCGAGATAGACCGGCTGCTTGAGCTTGTACCGCTCCTCCAGTTCCGGCGCCAGGGACCCCATCACCCCGACCGTTTCCCCTGCCACCTTCACGGCCGCCCCGTCGGCGGGGCTGAGCCAGCCGCACGACCGCAGCGGCTCCGTTTCCCAGGACGGGATACGCAGCCTGGCGAAGAGCACGCCCAGGAGCCCCTTGAGATGAAAGAAACCGTACTCCGCCTCCGGGCTCGTCCAGTTCCGCTCGAGGAACGCCCCCGTACCCAGGACCCCCAGGGTGTTGGTCTCCCCCGGGGTTCCGTCCGCACCCGGGGCGTACACTTTCCCGATCTCGAACAGGCACACCCTCTTCCGGCCGGCATGGAAGTTCCGTTTCGCGGACCGGACCAGCCCGGCGGCCAGGGTGCTGCGCAGGAACTCCGTCTCTTCCGTCAGCGGGTTGGCGACGGCCACCCGCTCCCCTCCCCCGGGCGGAAGGAATTCCCCGTGGTCGGCCGGCGAGGCGAAACTGAGGTTGACGGCCTCCGAGTATCCCTGCCCCGCCAGGGCTTCCCGGACGCTGTTTTCCAGCGCGTACACGCGCGAAGGCGCACCGGCGGTCCGGCTCGGGGGGAACTCGGCCGGGATGTTCTGGTACCCGTGGAAACGGGCCAGCTCCTCGATGAGGTCGGCCTCCCGCTGCATGTCGGAGCGCCAAGGGGGACAGGCCACGTCCCAGCCGCCCCCGCCCTCTTTCCCGACCCGGAAACCGAGCCGTTCGAGGGTCGTCTCGACGAATCCGTCGTCCAGTTCCACACCCAGCAGCTGCCGTATGTGCGCGCTCTCGAGCCGGATGCGCGGAGGCTCCATTTTCAGGGGATAGACGTCCTTGAGGCTCCCGGCGACGCGCCCCCCCGCAATCTCCCTGATCAGGCGGCAAGCCCGGGCGATCGAGTACACCGTGTTGTCCCAGTCCGCCCCCCGCTCAAAACGATAACTGGCCTCCGTGGACAGCCCGAGCCGCCGGGACGTCCGCCGGATCGACTCCGGTCGGAACCAGGCCGCCTCGAGCAGGACCCGGGTGGTGGAGGGGGAAATCTCCGAATCGAGCCCCCCCATGACCCCCGCGATCGCCACCGGCCCCTCCCCGTCGTTGATCAGGAGCATCTGTCCGTCCAGGGAGCGCCCGACGCCGTCGAGCGTCTCCATGCGCTCACCCTCCCGCGCGCGGCCGACCACGATCTTCCCCCCGCGCAGCCGGTCGAAATCGAACGCGTGGAGCGGGTGTCCCGTCTCGAGCAGCACGTAATTGGTGATGTCGACGATATTGTTGAGCGGCCGCATCCCCGCCGCCTCCAGCCGCCGCTGCATCCACTCGGGGGATTCCCTCACGGTGACCCCGTCGAGCAGGAGGCCGACGTACCGGGGACAGAGGTCCGGGTCCCGGATCTCGATCCCGAAGGGGACCTCGCCGGACGCGGCTTCGAACTCCGTCTCCACCGCCGGCATCTCGAGCCTCCGGCCGTAGAGCGCGGCCACTTCCCGGGCGACCCCGATATGGCTCAGGCAATCGGGGCGGTTGGACGTCACCTCGATGTCGAGCACCGGGCCCGTCGCCGAGGGTTCCACCCCTTCGACCAGCAGCCCGATCATCGTCAGCTCTTCCTTGAGCGTTTCCGCGCTTTCGGTGAGGGATACATATTCCCGCAACCACTCCATGCTGATTTTCATGCGCCACTCTCCCCGGCTAGAATTGGTTCAGGAATCTGAGGTCGTTGTCGAAGAAGAGCCGGATGTCGTCCACCCCGTACTTCAGGATGGCGACCCGGTCGATCCCCATGCCCCAGGCGAAGCCGGTGACGCGCGGGTCGCGGATTCCGGACATCTCGAGCACCCGGGGATGCACCATGCCGGCCCCCAGGATCTCGATCCACCCGCTCTGCTTGCACTTCGCGCACCCCTTTCCCGAACAGAAGATGCAGCTGATATCCACTTCGGCCCCCGGCTCCACGAAGGGGAAAAAACCGGGACGCAGCCTCATCTTGATCCCCGGGTGAAACACCCGCTTCAGGAAGACGTCGAGCATCCCCTTGAGGTGGCCCATGTGCAGCCCCTCCTCCACGACGATGACGTCCACCTGGTAGAACATGGGGGAATGCGTGGCATCGAAGGGGTCGCGGCGATACACCTTGCCGGTGCTGATGGCGCGGATGGGGGGCTTGCGCGTTTCCATCGAGTGCACCTGCACCGAGGAGCAGTGGGTCCGCAGCAGCGTGGCATCGTCGAAGTAGAAGGTGTCCTGCGCATCCCGGGCCGGGTGGTTGGGCGGCATGTTCAGGGCCTCGAAGTTGTAATAATCCCGCTCGATTTCGGGCAGGTCGAGCACCTCGAAACCCATGCTGACGAAGATCTCCTCGATTTCGGCCTGCAGCCGCTTGATGGGGTGGGCGCTTCCCGGCGCCAGGGGGACGCCCGGGCGTGTCACGTCGACGAACGGACGCTTCCGGTCCCGTTCGCCCGCTTTCACCGCCTGCAGCCGGGCATCCAGCCGATCCTCGACGAACTCCCGCAGCGCGTTCATCGCCTGCCCGAAGGCGGGGCGCTCCTCCTTCGGGAGTTCCCGGAGCTTTTTGAGCGCTCCGGTGACGAGTCCCCCTTCCCGCGCCAGGTACTTGTCCCGCACCGCTTTCCAGTCTTCGCTTCCTGTGACGGCGGCGCAATCCTCCTCGAAGCTTTGCCGCAGGCGGCTTATGGTTTCACGCATCATGGCCTCATCCGATTCATGACTGAGTTACAGGTTTCCGGACTCCGGCATTCGCCGGCAAAAAAAAACGCCCGGAGTGGAACAGCACCCGGGCGCTCCCATGGTCAGGATCCGAAAAGACGGAAAGACTTAAGCCGTCGCCAGCGCCGCTCGGGCGCTATCGGCTATCTTGGCGAAGGTTTCGGGGTCTTTGATCGCGATCTCCGCGAGTACTCTGCGGTCCAGGGTGATGCCCGCTTTCCTGAGGCCGCCGATAAATCGACTGTAGGAGATGTTGTTTTCCCGCGCGGCCGCTCCCAGCCGTATGATGAACAGACTGCGGAAATCCCGCTTTTTGGTGCGCCGGTCCCGGTAGGAAAACCGCAACGCGCGGTCCACGGATTCCTTGGCTGAGCGGTGAAGCTTGCTCTTGGTCAGCCGGTATCCCTTTGCCAGACCCAGGATCTTCTTCCTGCGCTGGACTCGTTTATTCCCTCTTTTTACTCTAGGCATGTATCCACTCCACCGTTGAAACAGGGCTGTCCGGAAATCAGATGTTCAGCATTCTCTTGACGCGACGGGTGTCGGACTTGCTCACCAGTGCGCAATCCACCAGCTTTCTCACCCGCTTGCGCGGTTTTTTGGTCAGGATGTGGCGGGCATGGCTGTGCCGGCGCATGATCTTCCCCGTCCCCGTCACTTTGAACCGCTTCGCGGCGCTCTTGGATGTTTTCTGCTTCACAGATCTCTCTCCCCACTGAAAATATAAAAGCCAAACCTGTAGTATCCGCCCAAAAACCCTATTTGTGAAGGCGGGGGATGAAAAATCCCGGTCCGGCTACCCCCCCTTTTTCGGGATGAAAATGGCCACCAGCGCGTACCCTTCCATCTTGGGCGGTCGCTCGACATCGGCGAGATCGCCGAGTTCCTCGACCAGCCGATCCATCAGACGGCGCCCCAGTTCCTGGTGCGCCATCTCCCTGCCGCGGAAGATGATGGCCGCCTTGGCCTTGTTCCCCTCTTCCAGAAACCGCACGATGTGGTTTTTCTTGAACTGGAAGTCATGCTCCTCCGTCTTGGGCCGGAACTTGACCTCCTTGATCACCACCTGTCTCTGATTCTTCTTGGCTTCGTGCGCCCGCTTGCTCTTCTGGTACTGGAACTTGCCGTAATTCATGATCCGGCATACGGGGGGGCTGGCGCCGGGCGCCACCTCCACGAGATCCAGTTCGCGCGACTTGGCGATCGCGAGCGCCTCCTCGGGCGTCA
Source organism: Acidobacteriota bacterium (assembly GCA_016934555.1). Classification (GTDB taxonomy): domain Bacteria; phylum Acidobacteriota; class UBA6911; order UBA6911; family UBA6911; genus UBA6911. Next base: position 41,624 of record JAFGSS010000088.1, read on the forward strand.
TGATCCCCAGCTGCCCGGCTTCTTCGTCCACGACCCGGATTTCCTTGGCCCGGATCATTTCATTGATCCGTACCCGTGCTGGCTTCGCTACTGTGATTGGCGACCTCCTTGGTTAATGAGGGGAAACCGGCGCGGCGCCCTAGGGGCGCACGCTCCGCTCTCTGATGAATCCCTCGATCTTATCCAGAAACAGTTCCAGGGACTGCGACCCCTCATCCCCGAGAAAACGGTTGCGTACGGAAACCTCCCCGGACTCGAGTTCCTTGTCGCCGACCACCAGCATGTAGGGAACCTTCTGAGTCTGGGCCGCGCGTATCTTGTAGCCCATCTTTTCATTCCTGCCGTCCACCTCGACGCGCAGGTTCGCTTCCTTCAGCCGGCGCATCACCCGCTGGGCGTACTCGTGGTGGCGCTCCGCGATGGGAATGACGACGGCCTGCACCGGGGCCAGCCATATGGGGAAAGCGCCGGCGTAATGCTCGATCAGGACCCCGAGGAAACGCTCGATCGACCCCAGCAGCGCCCGGTGCAGCATGACGGGCGGGTGCGGTTGGCCGTCGGACGCGGTATAGGTGATGTCGAAACGCTTGGGCAGCGTGAAATCGAACTGGATCGTGGAGAGCTGCCAGGGCCGCCCGATCGCATCGATGAGCTTCACATCGATCTTGGGCCCGTAGAACACCGCCTCCCCCTCCATCCGGGTCCAGCCGATGCCGCGGGAGGCGAGCGCCTCCGTCAGCGCGCTTTCCGCCAGGGCCCAGTCCTCCTCGCTTCCGGCGTAATTACCCTTGTTGGCCTCGTCGCGGACCGACAGCTCCACCTTGTACTGGTCGAACCCGAAGTTCTTCATGACGAAGAGGACGAGATCGATCGCGTCGGAAATCTCGCCGGCGACCTGCTCGCGGGTGCAGAAGATGTGGGCGTCGTCCTGCGTGAAGCCGCGGACCCGGAGCATCCCGTGCAGCACGCCGCTCTTCTCGTAGCGGTAGACGGTGCCGAATTCGGCCAGGCGCAGGGGAAGGTCCCGGTAACTGCGCATCTGCGTCTTGTAGATGTGGATGTGCCCCGGGCAGTTCATCGGCTTGATGACGAACTCGTCCTCGTCGATGTTGAAGACGTACATGTTCTGCCGGTAGTAATCGTAGTGCCCCGATATCTTCCAGAGGGTGTCCCGGGCCACGTGGGGGGTGGTGACGAATTCATACCCCCGCCGGTAGAGCTCGCTGCGCAGGAAATCCTCGACGATCAGGCGCAGCCGCGTCCCCTTCGGGTGCCAGAAGGCGAGCCCGGGACCGGCTTCGTCCGACATGCTGAACAGGTCCAGTTCCTTGCCCAGCTTCCGGTGATCCCTCTTTTTGGCCTCCTCGAGCTGCTCGAGGTAGCTCTTGAGCTCCCCCGCAGTCAGGAACGCGGTCCCGTAAATCCGCTGCAGCTGCGGCCGATGCTCGTCCCCCCTCCAGTAGGAACCGGCGACGCTGAGGAGCCTGAAGCTCCCCGGGTCGATCTGGGAGGTGGAGCAGAGGTGGGGACCCAGGCAGAAATCGACGAGATCCCCCAGCCGGTAGCAGGAGAGGGTCTCCCCGGCTTTCTCCCCGATGAGTTCAACCTTGAGGTGCTCGCCGCGGGCGGCGAACTGCCCGATCGCCTCCTCCTTGGAGAGGACGCAGGGCTCGAAGTTGAGGTTGCCGGCGGCCAGCGCCTTCATCTCCGCCTCGATCCGGCCGAGGGCGTCTTCCGAAAAGGTCTCGGGGCATTCGAAATCGTAATAGAAGCCGTCGCTGATGGCCGGGCCGATGCCCAGGTGGGTCCCCGGATAGAGACGGCATACAGCGGCCGCCATCAGGTGCGAAAGGCTGTGCCGGTAGACCTCGAGCGCCTCAGCCCCGGTGATCTCCCCTTCGGTACCGTCCGCGTATCTCACTTTCAGCGACATATTCAACATTCCACTTTCGTCCCGGTTCTCCGGGGCCTTCTAGGGATTCTCGATCGGAAGACTGGGCAGGGAAACTCTCCGGATCCGACGCTCGACTTCGCCCGCGTGGGCGAGGCCCGTGTTTTCAAGGCCCGTGTCTCCAAGGCCGGTGTTTTTCTGGTAGGCGCGAGCGGATTTGAACCGCTGACCCCTTCCGTGTCAAGGAAGTGCTCTCCCCCTGAGCTACGCGCCTAAAAAATAAGGACTTAAACTACCAGATAGAGGGAAATAGTGTCAATCCCCTTTTCGGCCTAGGCTGCAATTTTTGCCGGAATATTTTCTCCGAGCAGAATTTCCAGGGCCTTCTCGAGCTGAATTTGTTCCACTTTCTCCTGAAGCCGCTGATATTTCCCGTCATCGTCCTCGTCGTAGTAGGACTCGACCGCCAGGTCCTGGCGCTTTTCGCTGTCCGGGGATTCGAGATCCGGTTCGATCCCTGTTGTGCGCGCACCGTCATCCTGGATGATGGTGCCGCCCGGCGTGCAGTATTTGGCCGTGGAGAGAACGAGGAGCGCGCCGCTCTTCAGCTGGATCGTCTTCTGCTCCGACCCCAGGCCGAAGGAGCGCTCCCCCACGAGAGTCGCCCTCTTGCCGTCCTTCAGGGCGCCGGCGACGATTTCGGCCGCCCCGGCCGTGGAGCCGTTGATCAGGACCGCCGCCGGCAGGAGGGTGACCGTCTTTTCCGGATCGGCCTCGACCACCAGCACCTTTTCCCCCTCCCGGTTGCGACTGTAGTAGATGACGCCGTCGGAGAGAAAATAGTTGGCCACGGTCGCGCCGTTGGCCGCACTCCCGTCGGCGCACCCCCTGAGATCGAGCACGATCTTCCGGGCGCCGGCGGATATGAGGGTCTTCAGCTTGATTTTCGCCTGTTCGACCGCCTGATCCCGCAGCGATGCGATCTTGAGATAGCCTACGCCGCCGTCGAGCATGCGGGAGCCGACCGGGGCCTCCGACGGGGCCTCCAGAGCGAATTCCAGCTCCCTGGGCTTGGTCCGGGAATCGCGGAAAAGGGTGATCTTGACCCGGGTCCCGGGCGCGCCTGAGAGGAGGCTGTCCACCTCGAGAAGGCTCTTGTGTTCCACCCCCTCCCCGTCGATGGCGATGACGTAATCCCCCCGATGCATCCCCGCCCGGGCCGCCGGCCCTTCCGGATCCAGTGAAACCACGTAGATCACGTCCGATTTCCGGGAAAGGACCACCCCGGCGCCCGCCGTGCCCAGCGCCCGCCGCCGCTCGAGATCCTCGAACTGCTTCCGCGTGAGAAAGCCGCAGTACGGGTCGAGCGCGTCCATCATGCCCCTCATCGCCCCTTCCTGGACCTCGTTCATGTCGGGAACTTCGACGTACTCGTCCCGCACCCGGTCGAGCACCTTCATGAACACCGACAGCTCCTTGTAAGCCTCCTTGCCGAAAAAGGCCGCCGAGGCGCCGTAGAGCACGATCAGAAAGGACACCAGAAAAATCAGCAGCTTTCCCTTATGGAACATGAAGCCTCCGGATTGGCCTAGATCAACCGATTGCATGATATAGCAATCGCCGCCCGGGATCAACGGCCGCCTCCCCGTTGACGGTGACCCCTTCGTGTGCTCCAATTGGAAAGTGACCAACCGGGGACGCATGCTGGCGGTGGACTACGGGGAAAAGAACGTGGGGCTGGCCTGCTCGGACGAGCTCGGCCTGACCGTCTCCCCGCTCCCCTCGCTCCCCAACCGAGGGAAACATGATTTTCTGCGCCGCATCGCGGCGGCGGTTTCCGAGCTCGGGGCCCGGGAGGTGGTGCTGGGGATGCCGCTGCGCATGGACGGATCGAGCGGGGATGCCGTCGACCGCATGGACGGGATCCTGCGATCCCTCCGCCGGGCGGTCCCGATACCCGTCAGTGGGGTCGATGAGCGGCTCTCCACCGTCGAGGCGCTCGAAATCTGGCGCGCCATGACGCCGCGGCAGCAGAAGCGCTACCGGACCGTCGATTCGCTGGCCGCGGCCCTTATCCTGGAAAGACATCTCGAGGGAAGCTGATTTGAAACGCCTGCTCGCCGCCGCCATAGCCGCCGCGGGGCTCCTGGCCGTCGCGGGCCTCCTTTCCGGTCTCTGGTTCCATCTGCAGATGACGACCCCATACCTCGGTGCGCCCGGGGGGGAGGTCTACGTCGAGATCCCCCGCGGCTCCGGCACGAGCGCGGTCGCCCGCCTCCTGGTCGACCGCGGGGTTCTCCGCTCCCGACTCCCCTTCCTCCTCTACCTCAGGGGGACCGATTCGGAAGGCCGCATCCAGGCGGGGGAGTACCGGTTCGCCGAACCGGCCACCCCGCGCGAAATCGCGCGCCGCCTGACGACGGGAGACGTCTACTTCCGTTCGATCACCGTACCCGAAGGGCTGACGGCGGAGGAGACCGTCGGGCTGCTTGCGGAAAACGGCTTCGGGACGCTGCCCGAACTGCGCCGGGCGCTCGAACGCACCGAGTGGGTGCACGACCTGGCGCCGGAAGCCCGGAACCTCGAAGGGTACCTCTACCCCGAAACCTACCGCTTCGGCCGCGGCGCCGACGCCGAAGCCGTCATCCGTAAGATGACGGAACAGTTCCGGTCGGCCGTCACCCGGACCCTCGGCGAACACCCGCTGCCCGAAGGGTGGGACATCCCCCGGATCGTCACGCTGGCGTCGCTGATCGAAAAGGAGGTCAAGAGGAGGGAGGAGGGGCCGATGGTCGCCTCCGTCCTGGTCAACCGCCTGGACAGGGGAATGACGCTGGGATGCGACGCCACGATCATTTACGCCATGAAGCTCGCGGGCAGTTGGGAGGGGCGGCTGGGGAAGGCGGATCTGCGCATCGACTCCCCCTACAATTCGTACCTGCACCGGGGGCTCCCGCCGGGACCGATCTGCAACCCCGGGGCGTCATCGCTGGTCGCGGCGCTCCGGCCCGCCGCCACCGATTATGTCTACTACGTCTCCCGCAACGACGGGACGCACCAGTTCTCGCGCGATTACGCCGCCCACCGGGAGGCCGTCTACCGGTACCAGCAGGCGCCCTTCCGGAAAAGGAACTGAGCTCAGTCGCCGAGCGGCTCCCGGCGCCGCCGGAGCGGTTCCGGCAGTTCGGCCGTTATTCTGCGGGCGAAGAGGAGAAATCCCTCCAGCGTACTCCCGGTCCCCCACAGCCGGGCCGTTTCCCCGTCCAGGGGCTCGTCCTCGTTCATGTCGAGCATGTGCAGCAGATGTTCCGGCTGCGAACGGTTGAGGGGACAATCGAGATCCAGGCAGTGTTCCCCCTGCTGGCAGCAGCCGTCCTCCACGTCCACGTGGCGCGCGAACGCCCTCCTGACCGGGTCCCGGCCGATGTACAGGTGCCGGACCCGGCCGGAGTATCCGCAGACGGCGGCGGAAAATTCCTGCCCCGCCGGAAGCGCGTAATCGATCCATTCGGTTTCATATCTGGGCATGCGGGCTCCCCGGGCGTGCGAAGGGTCAGAACCGGAAAGTCAATCCGGTGGTGAGGACCAGACCCGAATCCCATTTCTCCCGGGTATCGAGGTCGGTCAGGTTTGGCAGACCGGTCAGGACGTGCGACAGGTCCAGGTTGATCCCGAGGTGCTTCTGCATCCAGATGTGGGCCCCCGCGCCGTAGGCGGCGCTGAACTTGGTATCCCCGAGGCTCCCCTGTCCGGTGTCGATGCTGAAACGGGAGAAGCCGAGCCCCCCCTTGGCGTACAGCCTCAGCGGCCCGTAGTCCTTCGTCTGGTAGCGGACCCCCTGCTGGTTGTTGATCATGCGGACGCGCAGGCTGGCGTTTTCGGCGGAACCGAAAAACGAGAACTGCGTCCACATGGCGAACCAGGGGGCCATGTTCTGCGCAATCGAAAAACCTCCTCCCCCGAGGCTGCGCGGCGCCAGATCGTGCTCTTCCAGGCCGACCCTGTAACTGAAATCGCGGTATTGCTGGTAAAAGCCGGTGATTTCCGTCTCCCCCTCGGCGAAAACCGCGGCGGGACAGAGCAGCAGCAGCGCAAGCACGCCCTTCAGAATCGTCGAACAATGTCTCATTTCGCCTCCGTCATGGGAATAGTACTCTATGTACCATGGTTCCGCCCCGGTCACAAGCGGCCGGATGTTGACTTCCGCCGGGGGGGGTGCTACGATTTTTCCGTGTTACCAGAATTGCCACTTAATCAGCAGGTTAGAAAGATTTTGCGCAGGCCTTTCCTGAAGCTCCTGTTCTTGGTCTGCCTTGCGCCTCCCCTTTCGGCCCAGCCGGAAAAACCCAGCCTGCCCGACCCGGTCAAATTCATGAACAAATTCGACCAGGTGGCCAACATGACGCGCGCCGTGCTCGAGGATATGGGGTACGCCATCGAACGGGACGACCGGAAGGAGGGGAGGATCACCACGCGCCCCCAGGAGTTCATCACCGGGTCCCTGACCTCGAGCGAGGTGGACAAGGTCGCCGTCCGGCGGGACACCCTGACCGGCAACTGGCTCAAGGCACGGCAGGTGATCGAAACCGTCCTGGAAATCGTCTCCCCCACCGAGACCATGGTCACGGTGCACGCCACCATCTCCGCCCTCAACCGCGATGTCGACGGCACGGAAAAGTGGGTGCCGCTCGACTCCCGTGGAACCCTCGAGCGGCGGGTCCTGGGCCGGATCAGCGTCAAACTGATGGGGAGTGACGATCCCGTCAGGGAAAGAAAGGGCTTCTGGGGACAGAAACCTCAGCCGGTCGACCCCCGCCAGCCCAGGTTCCCCATCGATCCGGCCAGGTAAACCTTGAACCCAGACCCTGTCCCCCTGAACCTGTTCGGCGTCGCGCTCTTCGCCATCGGGGTGCTGGGCACGGCCGTCATCTTCTTTTTGTCCTACCGGAAGGGGCGGCGCGGGCGGGGGGCCCCCGTCCCCCCGCTGTTTGCCCTGCCGGGAAACGCGCCCGGGGTCTGGGCCGACCTCGCCCGGGCCCTGCTCCTGCTTGTCGGGGCCGCCGCGGCCGCCGCCCTCCTCCTGGTGCTGCTCCCCGAAAGGACCTTTGACTCTATGACGGGCGCGCTCCACGCCCGGCACGCGGGGGGCGCCGCGGAAAGGATCGCCCTTCTCTACCTGGGGGATGCACCGGGCGACGAGGCTTTCCGGATCCGGGCCGTGGTGAGGAACATCTCGGCGGACCCGATCGCGGGCCTGGACGCCGCGGTCCGCCTCTACGCCCGCGACGGGAGCCTCACGGAAACCGTCATCGCCCGGATGGACCGGGAGACGGTCGGGCCCGGAGAACTCGCGCGGCTGGAAGTGGCGCTCGTCGGCGGCCGGCCCCAAATCGGCGCCTATTCGGTCGAGTTCAAGCTGCGCGGCGGGGAGGCGCTCGCCTACAGGGACATGCGCAGACCGGCCGCACGCTGATGGCGCGGTCCCGATACCCGCTTTTGGTCCTGGGCCCCTATCTCGGCCGCTACCGCGGCAGGCTCCTCGTCGGCGCCCTCATGGTCCTGCTGACGGTCGTCGCCGGAATGTTTTCCCCCTGGGTGCTGAAGTACGTGGTCGACGGCCTGAGTCAATCGGTCGACCGCGGCAGGCTCCTCACCTACGCGGGCCTCATCGTGGCCATTTCCCTGGTCGAGGGTTTTTTCCGTTTCTGGATGCGCAGGATCCTGATCGGGGTCAGCCGGCAGGTCGAATACGACCTGCGCAACGATTTTCTGGCCCACGTGCAGAGGATGTCCCTTTCCTTTCTGCACTCCCGCAGCACGGGCGACATCATGTCGCGCGCGACCAACGACCTCGGCGCCGTGCGGATGGTGCTCGGCCCGGGAATCATGTACTCCATGCATACGGTCATGCTGCTGGTGATCAGCACCGCCATCCTGGTGAACCTGAACTGGAGGCTGACCCTGCTGGCCTACGTGCCGCTGGCGCTGGTATCGATCTCGGTCAAGCAGTTCGGCCGGCGGATCCACGACCGCTTCGAGGAGATCCAGGAGCAGTTTTCCGCCATGAGCACCCGCACCCAGGAGAACCTCGCAGGCATCCGCGTCGTCAAGGCCTTCGCGCGCGAAGAGTCCGAGATCCGCGCGTTCGAACTCCTGAACCGCGACTACGTCCGGCGCAACGTGTCCCTGATCCGCCTCTGGGGCGTCCTCTACCCTCTGATGACGGCGCTGATCGGGCTCTCCTCGGTCGCAGTGCTCTGGCTCGGGGGGCGGCACGTCATCCACGGGCGGCTGACCCTGGGCGAATTCGTGGCCTTCATGGGATACCTGTCGATGCTCGCCTGGCCGACGATCGCCATCGGGCGGGTGATCAACATCTTCGAGCGCGGCTCGGCCTCGATGCGGAGGATCCTGGAGATCCTCGAAACCCCTCCCGGCATCCGGGATCTCGAGGGCGCCGGCGAACCTCCCGGCGCCGCCGGCGCCCTCGAGATCCGCAACCTCACCTTCAGCTACCCCACCTCCCGCCGCCCGGCGCTCCGGGACGTCTCCGTTTCCGTGCCGGCCGGGAAGACGCTCGCGATCGTGGGGCGCACCGGGAGCGGCAAATCGACGCTGGTGAACCTCATCCCGCGCCTGTACGACCCGCCCCCCGGGACCGTTTTCGTCGACGGCCGGGACGTGCGCGCCTGGCCCCTGCACGCCCTGCGGCGCCGGATCGGCTGCGTGCCCCAGGAGACCTTTCTCTTTTCCGACACCATCGCGGAAAACATCGCCTTCGGGACCGACGGGGCCGGCGAGGAGGAGATCCTCGCGGCCGCCCGGGTTTCCCAGGTCGCCGGGGACATCGAATCGTTCACCCGGGGGATGGAGACCTTCGTCGGCGAACGGGGGATCACGCTTTCCGGGGGGCAGAAGCAGCGGGTGGCCATCAGCCGGGCCGTGGTCTGTTCCCCCGCGATCTTGATCTTCGACGATTCCCTCTCCAGCGTCGACACCTACACCGAGGAGAGGATTCTGCGGGAACTCGCCGCGGTCATGGAAGACCGGACGACGCTCCTGGTCTCGCACCGGGTCTCCACCGTGCAGCGCGCCGACGAGATCGTGGTGCTCGAGGAGGGGACCGTCGCCGAACGGGGAACCCACGAGGAGCTGCTGCGGCTCGGGGGCGTTTACGCCGAGCTCTATCGCAAACAGCTCCTTGAAGACGAACTCTCGGAAATCCAGGGATCATGACGCAAGAGGAACAGGTACTGGGGAAGGCGTACGACGCGAAACTGATGCGGAGGCTCCTCGGCTATATCGGACCGTACCGCCGAAGCGCGCTGGCGGCCGTCGTCTGCCTGATCCTGGGGTCCGGTTTCTCCATCGTCCAGCCCTACCTGACCAAGCTGGCCATCGACCGCTCGATCCAGAGCGGCGACGTCCGCACCCTCACCGGCATCGCCGCCCTCTACGCGGTGACCATCGTCCTGGTCTTCGCCCTGAGCTTCGCCCAGACGATGCTGATCAACCTGATGGGGCAGAAGATCATGCGGGACCTGCGCATGGAGATCTTCCGCCACCTGCAGAAACTGGAGTCGGCGTTTTTCGACCGCAACCCGGTCGGCCGCCTGATGACGCGGGTGACCTCCGACGTGGACTCACTCAACGAGCTTTTCACCTCCGGGGTCCTGTCGGTCTTCGACGACATCTTCACGCTGGCGGGCATCCTGGTCTTCCTGTTCGTGCTCCACTACAAGCTGGCGCTCGGCATTCTCTGCATCCTCCCCCTGCTCCTGGCGGTCACCCTCCTGTTCAAGATCAAGGTGCGCGATTCCTACCGGCGCGTGCGCACGGCCATCGCCCGTATCAACACCTTCCTCCAGGAAAACATCACCGGCGCCGCCGTCGTCCAGATCTTCGGGCGGGAGGAGAAGCAGTACCGGCGCTTCACCGCCGTCAACCGCGACCACCTCGACGCCAACCTCCAGTCCATCTTCTACTACGCCCTGTTTCTGCCCCTGCTGGAGGTCGTCGGCGCGCTGGCCGTCGCCCTGATCGTCTGGTACGGAGGGCACCAGGTGCTGTCCGACGCGTTGACGCTGGGGACGCTGGTGGCCTTCATCCAGTATTCCGACCGCTTCTTCCGGCCGATATCGGACCTGAGCGAAAAATACACCATCCTGCAGTCCGCCATGGCCTCGTCGGAACGGATCTTCGGCCTGCTCGACACCCCCCCCGCGATCGTTTCGCCCGCCCGCCCCGCGGCGCGGGCCGTCGCCCGGGGGAAGATCGAGTTCCGCGACGTGGGCTTCGCCTACCACCCGGGCGAACCCGTGCTCCGGGGGATCTCCTTTGTCGTCGAGCCGGGCGAACAGGTCGCCGTCGTCGGGGCCACCGGGGCGGGCAAATCGACCCTCATCGCCCTCCTCAACCGCTCCTACGACGTCGGCGAGGGGTCCCTGCTCGTCGACGACGTCGATGTCCGGGACCATGACCTGGCGGCCCTGCGCCGCTCGATCGGGATCGTGCTCCAGGACGTCTTCCTCTTTTCCGGAAGCGTCGTGGAGAACATCCGGCTGGGAAACCGCTCCATCACCGACCGCGACGCCGTCCGGGCCGCCCGGACCGTCCACGCGGACCCCTTCATCCGGCGCCTGGACGGGGGGTACGACTCCCGGCTCGGGGAACGGGGCGCCTCGCTTTCGGTCGGGCAGAAGCAGCTCCTCTCCTTCGCCCGCGCCCTCGCCTACGACCCGAAAATCCTGGTCCTGGACGAGGCCACCTCCAGCATCGACACGGAGACGGAACTGCTGATCCGGGACGCGCTCCGCACCCTCATGGCGGGCCGGACCTCGATCGTCATCGCCCACCGCCTCTCCACCGTGCAGAACGCCGACCGCATCCTGGTGCTGCACCACGGGAGGCTGTGCGAGACCGGCACCCACCAGGAGCTGCTCCATCGCAGGGGCATCTACTGGAAGCTCTACCAGCTGCAGTACCGCGACCAGTCCCCCGGCGCGTGACCCCGGCTACCGGGCGAAGTGGGCGACAGGGTCGCTGATTTCGAGCGCCTCCCCGATATGGAACGCCTCCGCCCTCCTCTTCCCGACGAGGGTGCCGTACCAGGCGTGGATGCTGTCCACGCGCTCCAGGAAATCGGGCTGGCTCAGGTAGGTGTCCGGCCGGCGGCTCGCGGGGTCGTACAGCTGCGAGCGGTGGGCGGCGATGGCGGCCTCCCGGCGCCCGACCCAGTCTCCCACGTCGACGAGGAAGCTCGGCGCCACGTTCCACGGGAGCTTGAAGAAGAGGAGGACGGGCGGCCGGTAGCGCGCCTGCCCGGTCCGGATCCTGGCCAGCCCGGAGTGGTGCACCGCCTCGGCCACGAGCCGGCTGGTATGCACGTGATCCGGGTGCCGGTCCTCCCGGTAGTGGGTGGCGACGATCCGGGGGCGGTACTTGCGCAGCACCCGGATCACGGAGAGACGCGCGGCGTCCGTGACCGTGATCCGGCCGTCGGGAAGACCCAGGTTTTCCCTGACAGCCAGGCCGAGGATCCGGGCCGCTTCCCGGGCTTCCCGCCCGCGCACCGCGGCGGTTCCCCGCGTCCCCAGTTCCCCGCGCGACATATCCACCACCCCCGTGGCATACCCGAGGTCGGAGAGTTTGGCCAGCGTCCCCCCGACGAAGAGCTCCGCATCGTCCGGATGCGCGCCGAATGCAAGGAAGTCCAATTGCATGGTTCAGTCCATTTCGATCAGTTGATGTTCAGGGCTCAGGATATCGAGCCGCTCCCGCAGCCGGCCGAGCCCCGCGGGCGAAAAGCGGAGCGGGATCCAGACGCCGCCGAACACCTCCTCCTGCGGCCTCCCGCCCGGAGCCAGCGCATGGCACGCCCGGCGTACCCGCCGCCGCGCCGCCGCCTCCTTCACCGCGACCGCCTCGAGGCATTGCCGCCGCACCTTGTCCAGCTGGTAGACGATCCTCCCCCGGCAGGAGTCCCGGAACTTCAAAAACCTCTCTCCCGCGCCGCCCGGCGGGCCCGGGCCGGAGAGGACCCGGAGCACCTCCCCGCGCAGTTCCTCGAGCCGCCCGGGGACCGTGGTGCGCATCCGCCCGAGGATGCGACCCACGGCCGCTTCCTCCCCGGCGAAAAGATCGCCCGGCCCCAGGCCGTAACGCTCCAGGGTCCTGCGGCTGCGCGCGTCGAGAAGGGTCGCGCTCGCCCGGGGCCAGAGGACGGGCCCCTTCTCCCCAGGCCGCCCGGAGTCCGCACGCTCCAGGACGTCATCGAAACCGACCACCTCCACGACCGCCGGCAGCGCCGCGGCCGCCGACGATTCCAGGACGACGGCGTTCTCCTCCCCCAGCAGGCGCCCGAGCAGAAGCCCCGGCAGGCGCGCGCCCTCCCCCGGGGGGGGCACGCGGAGGAGCTCGGCCAGCAGCCCGAGCTCGGCGGGATCGATCGTCCGGATCACACCCCGCGAATCGACCAGGCGCGGCGTCGGCCGGCATCCGGCGCCGGGAGGATCGGGATGCAACCCGATCACGGCCGTCGACCGCCACCCCCGGGCGGAGAGCTCCGCGGCCACCCTGACCGCGGTCAGGCACTTCAACCATTCGGACACCGGGCCGCCCAGGGGGCCCGGGCGGATGTGGGCGGCCACGGCCAGCGCCCCATCGGGCAGGGGCCCGTCACCGGACGTCCGGTGCACACGGTCCACGCTCCGCCCGAACCGCGCCGGGTCGAAAGGATCCCCGGATGCCCGGAATCGGCGCACGAAATCGGTCCAGGCCCGGGGAATCCCGGGCACCTCCTCAAATCTCATCCGCCCCATGCCTTGCGCGGCGCCCGCGTTTCCCGGATCGGGGAAACCGCACCCGCAGCAGCCGGGCGTCCCCGCCCCGGTCCTCGATGTCCACTTCCACCGCCCCGGGGAAGCCGCCCGACAATCGTTCGCTCCATTCCACCACGGTGACCCCGTCGCACCCGATGAAATCGCCGATCCCGATGGAGTAGATGTCCCTCGCACCCTCGAGACGGTACAGGTCTACGTGGTAAACGGGACAGCGTCCTTCGTAGACATGGACCAGGGTGTAGGAGGGGCTGCTGACCTCGTCCGGGTCCCGCACCCCCAGTTCCCGGGCGATCCCGCGCGTCAGCATCGTCTTCCCCATCCCGAGACCCCCGCGCAGAAGCACGACCCCGGGCAGCTCCAGGTGCCGGGCGATCCCGGCACCGATGCGCAGGGTGTCTTCCGGGGACCGGCTGAGATACTCCCCGGCGGCGGGGCCGGCCTTCCTGCGGACCTTCATCGCCCGAGCACCCTCCCGAACGCCCCGGGAAGTGCGGAGAGGAGGTCGGTGGCCACCAGCGACTCCATCCCCTTCTCCTCCACCGCCAGGTCCCCTGCGAGACCATGGAGGTAGACCGCTGCCGCAATCCAGGGGGCGATATCCCCGGCCCCGGGGCCGGCAAGGTGCCAGGCGGCGGCGAACCGTCCGGCCATCCCCGCCAGGACATCCCCGGTCCCGCCCGTAGCCATCCCCGGGTTGCCCGTGGGGTTCAAAAAAAGCCCCCCGCCGGGGGCGGCGATGACGGTCTGGAACCCCTTGAGAATGACGTGGCACCGGTGGGCGCGCGCGTACTGCCGCGCCGTTCCGAGCCGGTCCCGCTGGACTTCGGCGACGGAGGTCCCCCCGAGGCGCGCCATCTCGCCGGGGTGCGGGGTCAGGATGACGGGCTCGGCGTTCCGGTTGCGGGGCGGGGTTTCGGACAGCGCGAAGGCGTTGATCCCGTCCGCGTCGAGCACCACCGGGACCGGTGAGCGCTCCGTCAGTTCCCGGGCCAGCTGCCGGGCCGCGGATTCGGTCGTCATCCCCGGGCCGAGGACCAGGGCGTCCGCGTCCCCGAGCCGCGCGAGCACGCGGTCCAGACCGGAGCGATCGAAGGTCCCCGCGGAGGTTTCCGGCAGGGGCTCCGTCATCAGCTCCGGAAACCGGCCGGCGGCCCCCGGAAGCGTCCCTTCGGGCAGCCAGAGCGTGACCAGCCCGGCCCCCGCGCGCAGCGCGCCGAGGCCCGCCATCAGCGCGGCCCCGCTCTTGCCCCGCGACCCCGCCACGACATGCACGTGCCCGAACGATCCCTTGTGGCCCTCGCGCGGGCGGGCGGGAAGGACCCGGCGTACCAGCGCTTCGTCCACCAGGTCGAGGAGGTAGTCCGGATGGTCGAAAAGGGCGGGAGGCGAACCGATCGGGGCCACGACCACGCGGCCGGCCAGGTCAGCGGCCGGCGGGAGGACGAGCGCGGGCTTCAGGGCGGAGAAGGTCACCGTCAGGTCGGCCCGGACCGCCGGGCCCGGAACCTCCCCGCGATCGGCCATCAGGCCCGAAGGGATGTCGACGGAGGCCACGAAAGCGTGGGCCGCAGCCCGGGCGACCCATTCCAGAACGGGCCTGAAATCGGCCCCGATCGGCTTGGACAGGCCGGTCCCGAACAGGGCGTCCACGATGACGTCGGGGAGCGGCCCCTTTTCGAGCATGGCCGCGGCCTCCGACGGCGCCGGGAAGACCTCGATCGGGAGGCCCATCGCGCGCACGATCTCGTAGTTCACCAGCGCGTCCCCCCCGAGCGCGGCGGGGTCGGCCATCAGGGCGATCCGGGGAGTCGCCCCGGCAAGCGCCAGGTGGCGCGCCACGACGAAACCGTCCCCACCGTTGTTCCCCCGGCCGCACAGCACCCGGATGCGCTTCTCGGCGATCCCGGGAAGGGACCGCGTCAGCTCCTCGCAGAAGGAACGTCCGGCGTTTTCCATCAGCAGGATGGAGGGGACGTGAAACCGTTCCGAAGTGAGCCGGTCCACCTCCCCCATCTGCGCCGCAGTCAGGATCTTCATACTCCCCCCCCCTCCCGCCGCAGCGGGATCCGGGCGCCGCGGGCCGCCCCCAAAGGCAGGGCCCGGTTGACCCCCATCGGAAAAGATCTTACTATTTAAATGTTGAAACTCCGGCGGATCCGTGACGTCTATAGGTATGGATGCCGTTCCAGGCCCGGCCGCGGGGACCGCACAGGGTAGGATAGCGGGCCCGGTCGCAGAAAACAACCGCCCCCAGCGGAGGATTTTATGAAAAACATGTTCCCGAAATTGTCCGCGCTGATTCTGGCCGCGGCCCTGCTTTCCCTGCCGGCCGCCTGGGCCAGGAAGCACGAAAACGTCGAGGAGATCGGAAACCGGGACGTCACGGGGCGCGTGTGGAATGTCTTCCCCAACTGGGTCTCGCTCGAAAAGGAGATCGAGCTGGGCAAACAGGTGGCGGACGAGTTCGAGCAGACCGCCCGGATCGTCGAGGACCCGGTCATCAGCGAGTATGTCGACCGGATCGGGCAGAACATCGTCAAGCACTCCGACGCCAAGCTCCCCTTCTACATCAAGGTCGTGGACACCGACGAGGTGAACGCCTTCGCCTTCCCCGGCGGGTTTTTCTACATCAACAAGGGCCTTCTCCTGGCGACGGCCAACGAGTCGGAACTGGCCGGGGTGATGGCCCACGAAATCTCGCACGTCACCGCGCGGCACGCGACGGTGCGCATGTCCAAGGCCCAGTACCTGCAGCTTGCGGCCATTCCCGCCCTTTTCGTCGGAGGCTACTGGGCGCAGATGGGGATTCAGAACGCCCTGGGCCTGGGGCTCAACCTGGAGCTGATGGGAATCACCCGGGAATCGGAGCGCGAGGCCGACCAGCTGGGGATCCAGTATCTCTGGAACGCGGGTTACGACCCGAACGGGTTCGTCTCCTTTTTCGAGAAACTGCAGCGGGAGGAAAAATCCAAGCCCGGCCGCCTGGCCGGCTGGTTCCGCACCCACCCCTCCACGGACGACCGGATCGTGGCCGCCCTGGACGAACAGCGCTATCTCCCCGAAAAGGACGCCTACGTCGTGGACACCTCCGAATTCCAGCGGATCCAGGCCCGCCTCCGGTCGATAGACAACGCCCAGAAAGCCGAGGAGACGGAGGGGGCCCCGGAACAGAAACGCCCCACCCTCAAGCGCCGGACCGAACAGGGGGAGGACCCCTCCACCGGCACCGGGGAGGAAGAGGAGTCCCCCGGCAGGAGCCGCCCGACCCTGAAGCGGGCGTCCGACCCGCAGTAGACGAAACGCCACCGGATGCCGGCGGCCTCCCGGGCCGCCGGCAAATCCGCCGCTGACGGTAAAATCCCTTTCATTCTCCCCCGTATGCTGTTAAATAGGAAGACTCCGCGCGCACAAGTTTTCGTCAAACGGCAGGTATTTGAAACAGTTTTTGCCGTCCGGTCGTATTGGTAGCTGTTAACCCTCGTGCATCATGCGGGAAAGGCAGGAAAGCCATTATTTTTCGAAGGAGTCCGGTATGAAAGTATGTTCCGCTGCGGCAAGGCGCGCCCTTTCCATCCTGGGCATGCTGGCCCTGGTTCTGGCATCCACCACACTTTCTTCCCCCGCCGTCATCGCCCAGGAATCGGCTTCACCGGGCAGTGAAGCGTCGACGGGGTCCGGTGCGGACGAGCTTCCCCCCCTCCCCCTGAGCCCGATCGAAACCGCCCAGAGGGACGGCACGGCGCTCCCGCTCTCGCTGAAGGACCTGACCAAGCTGGCGCTCGAGCAGAACCTCGATATCGCCATCTCGGACACGAACGAGCAGCTGCGCCAGCAGGCGATTCTGCAGCAGCACGGCAGCTACGACCCGCAGCTGACGGCCCAGGTCGGGTTCAACTCCAGAAAGAACGCCAACACCACCCAGTACGACCGTTCCACGGAATCGTTCAACAAGAACGACAGCGCCTCGTGGAACTTCACCTTCCGGCAGCCGGTCAAGACGGGGGGCACCTTCCAGGCGACCTGGAACTCCAGCCGGTCGGAGAGCAACAGTACCGCCATGGTGTTCAACCCCAACTACCAGAGTTCTTATAACCTGCAGTTCTCCCAGCCTTTGTGGCGCAACCTGCGGATCGATTCCAACCGCGCCAACCTCAAGCTGGCCAACCTCGACCTGACCCTGACCGACAGCGAGTTCAAGCAGAAGGTCACCGACACGATCTCCAACATCCAGACCGCCTACTGGGACCTCGTGAGCGCGATCCGCAATTACGAGATCCGGCGCAACTCGGTCAAGCTGGCCCAGATCAACCTCCGCGACAGCCGCAAGAAGGTGGAGGTCGGGACCTCCGCGCCCATCGACGTGACCGACGCCGAGGCCACGGCCGCCAGCCGCGAGGTGGACCTGATCTCGGCCGAGGAGACCATCCTGCGCGCACAGAACACCCTGCGCTCGCTCGTGTCCAACGACCGTAACGCCGACATCTGGCGCAAGGTCATCGTCCCGACCGACCAGCCCGACTTCAAGGAATTCAAGGTCGACGTCGAGACCGCCATCAACACCGCGCTCCAGAACCGGCCGGAACTCCGGCAGGCCGACCTCAACCTGCAGCAGCTCGATATCCGCAAGCGCCTGAACCTGAACAACCGGAAATGGCAGTTCGACCTCACCGGACAGTTCGGCAGCACCGGCACGGCCGGCCCCCAGGGGTGCCAGAAAAACCAGTTCACCGGCGAATGCATCCTCGACCCGATCACCGGTCTTCCCACCCTGTTGACCCCCCCGGCCCTGGTCGGCGGCATCGGCAACGCCTACAAGACGATGTGGACCGAGGGCTACACCAACTGGCAGCTGCAGCTGCAGGTGACCATTCCGCTGCGCAACCGCAGCATCGACGCCCAGATCGCCCAGCAGAACATCCAGAAGCGGCAGCAGCTGATGAACATCCGCAAGACGGAGCAGTCGATCCAGGTCGAGATCCGCAACGCCCTGCAGAGCCTCGAAACCAACCGCAAGCAGGTGGAGACTTCGGCCGTCGCCCGGCGCCTGGCGCAGGAACGGCTGGAAGGGGAGGAAAAGCGCTTCCAGGCGGGGCTCAGCCAGAACTACCTGGTGCTCCAGCGGCAGAACGAACTCTCCTCGGCCGAATACCAGGAACTGCAGGCCCTGATCCGCTACAAGCAGGCGGTGGTCACGGTCCAGAAGGCGATGTACACCCTGCTCGAATCGAGCGATTTCGCGATCGCCAAGGGGAGCAGCGCCAACGTGCCCGACCTCAAGTAACCTTTCCGCGGCGGGCGGGGACCCGTGCGTCCCCGCCCGCCGCAAATTTCCTTCCCCATTCCCCCCGGATCCTTTAGAATCTGCGCATGCCGATAGAGACCGTCGCCTATACCCTGCTGGGCCTGATCGTGGGAAGTTTCCTGAACGTCTGCATCTACCGCATCCCGCTGGGAAAATCGATCGTCTTCCCCGGTTCCGCCTGCCCCGATTGCGGCCGCCCGGTGCGCCCCTGGGACAATATCCCGGTGCTCTCGTATCTCCTCCTCGGGGGCAAATGCCGCGCCTGCCGCCGCCCGATCTCGCCCCGCTACCCGGCGGTCGAACTGCTCACCGCGCTCGCGTTCTTCGTCTCGATCCGTACCTGGGGCCTTTCCTCCCCCACCCTGGTCAACTCCCTCTTTCTCGCGGCCGTGATCGTCCTGGTCTTCACCGACTACGATCACCGCATCCTGCCCAACAAGATCACCCTCCCCGGGGCGGTGGCCGGGATCGTGCTGAGCCCGTGGCAGGAGCCCGCATTCTACATGGACACGGTTTCCGTGGCCGCCGCCTCCCTGCTCGGGAATGCCGCGCCCGCCGCCCTCCCCTGGATCGGGTCGGTGCTGGGGGCCGTCATCGGCGGGGGACTCCTGCTGGCCGTCGGTTTCGCCTATGAAAAACTCCGCCGGCGCCAGGGGCTCGGGATGGGGGACGTCAAGATGATGGCAATGGTGGGGGCCTTTCTCGGCTGGCCGCTGGCGCTGCTGACCATCTTCGCCGGCTCCCTGCTCGGCACCCTCCTGGGAATTTTCCTGATCCTTTTCCGCAAGTCAAACCTGCAGACCAAGCTCGCCTTCGGCGTGTTTCTGGGAGCCGCCTCGGCCCTCGCCCTCTTCCGGGGGCTGGACTTCCTCCGCTGGTACCTCCGCACGCCTCAGTAGCGGAACGGAATTTTTTCGCTCAAAACCGCCCCGCCTCATTAGAAAGGGGTGACCGAAACACGCCCCGCACCCTACGGATCCCCGGCCGGCTCGAGTTTGACCGAACTCCTCCTCGCGCTGGCCCTGGCCGCGGTCCTGGCCTCCTTCGCCCTGCCAGGCGTCGCGCGTATCGAGAGGGCGTGGACGCTGTGGGAGAGCGCGAAGGCGGTCGAGGCGTCGCTCTCGTGGGGGCGCATGCGCGCCATCACGGCCAACACCTCGGTCCGGTTCGACGTCTCCGCCGAGGGCTACGGCTGGAGCGACCCGGAGAGCGGGGCCCCCTATACGGCATCGCTCCGGGACTTTCCGCGGGGGATCCGGATCACCTCGTCCCCCTCGCGGGCGCTCCGTTTCCATCCCCGGGGGAACGCGGCGCCCGCAGGATCCTTCGCCGTTGCGGACGGCACCGGCGCCTACCGCATCGTCGTGAGTCCCGGGGGGCGGATCCGATTCGAGTAGAGCCTGCCCTACCCGGAGGGGGCCATGCTTTGAGAGAGTTTCCTGAGAGTTTCGAGACAGGCGAGCGCCCGGCCGGAGCGGATCGACTCCCGCGCCAGTTCGATCCCCTCACGCAGGCCGGAGGCCTTTTCTCCGACTACCAGCCCGGCGGCCGCGTTGAGCAGGACCACGTCCCTGCGCGCCCCCTCCGCGCCGGAGAGGAGGGCGCGGATCAACTCCGCGTTCCCGGCCGCGTCCCCCCCCCGGAGGGCGGAGATGGGGGAGCGGGCGATGCCGAAGTCCTCCGGGGTCACGTAGTAGGTCCGCACCCCGCCCCCCGTCACCTCGGAAATCTTGCTCTCGCCGCTCGTGGTGATCTCGTCCAGGCCGTCGGCGCCGTGAACCACGAACGCGCGCCGGGTCCCGAGTTCGTACAGGACCTGGGCCATGATTTCCGTGAGGTCCTCGTCGTAAACGCCGAGGACCTGGGCCGTGGCCCGGGCGGGGTTGCAGATCGGTCCCAGGAGGTTGAAGACGGTCCGGATCTTCATCTCCCGGCGGGCCAGCACGACGTAGCGCATCGCCTCGTGCAGAAGGGGCGCGTAGAGAAACCCGATCCCCGCCTCGTCGATGCAGCGCGCCACGGCCTCGGCCGGCAGATCGATCCGGATGCCGAGGGCTTCCACCACGTCCGCGCTGCCGCAGAGGCTGGAGACGCTGCGATTGCCGTGCTTGGCGACCCGGACGCCCGCCCCGGCGACGACGAAGGCGGTGGCCGTGGATATGTTGAACGTGCCGGTGGCGTCCCCCCCGGTGCCGCAGGTATCGACGAGCATTTCGCGATCGGTGCCCGAAAAGGCGGCGTCGACCATCGACCGGGGGGAGACGCGCGACGCCTTGTCCCGCATCACCCGGGCGAAACCGATGAGTTCCTCCACGGTCTCGCACTTCATGCGCAGGGCGGTCAAAAACGACGCGATCTGCGCGTGGGTGGCCCGGCCGGACATGATCTCGTTCATGAGACTCTCGGCCTCGGCACGGCTGAGGTGCCGGCCGCCGACGACCTTCTGTATTCCTTCGGTTATGTGCATTTGGAGGAGTATATCCGGAACGGGCGGGATTTGAAGCAAAAACCGGGGACGAAAACCTTGGGACAACAACCGGCGGAAAAACGGCCAGGAAGGTTTACGGATCGCGCGGCCGCTGCCGATGAGATAAAGGGACACGTATTCCCGTGACTGGATCGGACCGTACCGGGGATTGCAGGGGATTCTGCCTGGCCGAACTGCTCCTGGCCTTCGGCCTGTTGACCTTCGGCCTGCTGGCGGTCGGACAGCTGCTGGCGGTGACGGCGGCTCTCGGCTGCCTGGACCGATCGAAGGGGACCGCGGCCATTGCCGCGCAGAGCGCGATGGAGTCGCTTTCCGATCTCTACCGGCGGAACCCTTCGGACGGAACGTTCCCGCCGGGGGTCCAGGGCCCGCGGACGATCGAGATCCGCGATCCGTCCAGTGGGACGGCTCTGAATCTGTATCGCATCACCTGGGAAACGGACGCCGTCGGCGATCCGCGCCCGGGAATAAACGTGAGGGCAAAGAGGGTGACGGTGCACGTGGTACCCATCGGGGAGGGGGGGGAGGTCCGCATCCGCCCGATGTCCTGCCCATCCCTCGATCTCGCAACGGTTTTCGGTCCCGGGACGCCATGATCGACCCAAGGCCTGACGGCATCCGCGGCATGGGTGAAGAAGGCTTCTCGCTGGCCGAGCTGCTGGTGTGCGCACTGGTGTTTCTCGTCCTCGGGGCTTCGGTCTTCGCCCTCCTGGGGGAACTCCAGCAGAAAGCGGCCTTTCAGGCCGAAATGCGGTCGCTCATCCAGGACACCCGCCTGGCGCTCTACACCGTCGAGCGCTTTGCGCGCCAGGCGGGGAACGACCCACTCAGGACCGGGATCGAAGGGGTCACCCTCCGGGGCCCCTCCTCCGTGAGATTCAGAACCGATATCAAGGGAGCAGCCGGGGGGGACAAGGGGGACCCCGACGGGGACATGGAAGATTCCGACGAGGATGTGGTCCTGCGGTTCAACCCCTCCGCCGGCACCCTGGAAATCGTCTCCGGGTCGGGGGCGCCCCAGATTGTGACCGGCCGCATTTCCGATCTGGCGTTCCGGTATTACAATGAGTCTGGTGGGATGGCGGCCGGGGGGGAGCGGGTATGCAGAATCGGGATCACCCTCCGGGGGACCACCCTGTTTGCCGACCCCCGAACGGGTCGCCACCACGGCGTGGAACTCGAGGGGGAGGTCCGGGTCAGAACCTGAAGTTTTACATTATTGCTTTAGGTCTATTTAGCTATGTACTATCATTTTTTGGACATGAATCAGGATATCCAAAACGAGGTGTTCCCATGAGAGTATCCGTTTTTGCCGTCGCACTCTGCCTGGCCCTGGCGGTCGCGCTCCAGGCGCAATCCCTGGGCGATCTCGCCAAAAAGGAAAAGGAGCGCCGGGAAGCGATCGGACAGGTCCGGGTGATCACGGGCGAGGAAGCGGCCCAGTACTCCACCGGCCAACCCGAGGAGCCGGCCGCCGCCGAGAGTGCGCCGCCGGCGGAGAAGGAAGCCGCCACGGGGGCCGCCGCCGACCCGGACGAACCGGTCGATTTCGAGGGGCGCCCCGAAAGCTTCTGGCGCAAGACCATGGCCGAAGCGCGCCTCGAGGTCAAGGACCTCGAGAGGGAGCGGGACACCCTCATCCTCAAGATCAACCAACTCCAGGATCAATTCTACAAGCAGTCGGACGGCTTTCACCGGGAAAGCATTCAGCGGGAATTGCAGAAGAGCTACTACCTGCAGGATCTGAACAAGGAGAACCTGGCAAAAGCCAAAGACGCGCTCGAGGACCTGGAAAAGGAGGCGCGCAAGAGCGGCGCCCTTCCCGGCTGGATCGGGAATTAGGCTCCTCGAGCGCGGCTGCGCCCGCGGGGGTTCCGGCCTGGGGGTCCCCCTCCCCCCGGCCGGAACCCCGTGAGCAGCACCGTGATCCCCCCGCTCACCCTCCGGCATTGCACCCCGTCCAATCCGGTGCGGATGGCCCGTTCCCTCAGTTCCTCGGCGGGCGGGAACGCCTCCACGCTCCGGGGGAGATAGCCGTAGGCCCCGTCCACCCCCGACACCCATTTCCCGATGCGGGGCAATACCTTGAGAAAATAGAACCTGTAGCATCCCGACAGGACCGGCACCCGCGGCATGCCGAAATCGAGCACGGCCAGGACCCCCCCGGGGCGCAGCACCCGCCTCATTTCCTCGAGTCCCCGGTCGAGGTCGGCGAGGTTCCGCAGCACGAAGGCGCTGACTACGGCGTCGAACGATCGGTCGCCAAAAGGAAGATGCAGAGCGTCGGCTTCCAAGAGTTCGATCGCACGGCCGGCGCGCGCGACCTTTTCAGCCCCCCGCTCGAGCATGGGACGGCTGAAGTCGCAGCCGACCACCCGCCC
>JAFGSS010000089.1 GCA_016934555.1 Acidobacteriota bacterium
ACCTTCAGCGTGGTGCTCCGCCGGGACGTCTCGAGCGCTTCCCGATAGCGGGGTATGGCATGCCTGGATTGAGTGCATTGAAAACCAGCCGGGGGGCGGTCGATTTTATCGACGACGCGCACCTCACCGGGCTCCTCGGCCAGCCGGCGCCCGACCGGGAGAGGGTGCGGGACATCGTCGCCAAGAGCCTGGGCAAGGAGCCGCTCACGGTCGAGGAGACGGCCGCGCTCCTGAGGGTCGAGGACCCGGAGCTGCTGGAGATGGTTTTCGGAACGGCCCGGACCCTGAAGGAAACGGTCTACGGCAACCGCATCGTGCTCTTCGCGCCGCTCTACATCGGTAACGAATGCGTCAACGATTGCGTCTACTGCGGCTTCCGGCGCAGCAACGAGCTGGCGGTGCGCCGCACCCTCACGCCGGAGGAGCTGCGCGCGCAGGTCGAGCGGCTGGAGGACGCGGGGCACAAGCGCCTCATCCTGGTTTTCGGAGAGCACCCCAGGTACGATGCGGAATTCATCGCCGAACAGGTGCGCACGGTTTACGGGGTGAAGCAGGGACACGGCGAGATCCGCAGGGTGAACATCAACGCGGCGCCGATGGATGTCGAGGGCTACCGCACCATCAAGGCCGCGGGAATCGGCACCTACCAGATCTTCCAGGAGACCTACCATCACGAGACCTACCGGCGCATGCACGCCCCCGGCACCCGCAAGGGGGATTACGCCTACCGCCTCGACGGGTTGAGCCGGGCCATGGAGGGGGGGTGCGACGATGTCGGCATCGGGGTCCTGTTCGGCCTCTACGACTGGCGCTTCGAGGTCCTGGGGCTCGTGGCGCATGCGGAATATCTGCGTCGGCGGCACGGCGTCGGTCCGCACACGATCAGCTTTCCGCGGCTGCGCCCGGCCAGCGGCGTGGAGTTCACCGGGCTGGGACCGATTGCCGACGGGGACTTCCGCCGGGTGATCGCCACCCTGCGGCTGGCCGTCCCCTACACCGGGTTGATCCTGACGGCGCGGGAACCGGCCGGGCTCCGGCGCGAGCTTTTGACCCTGGGCGTCTCCCAGATCGACGCCGGCAGCCGCATCGAGATCGGCGGCTACACCGAGCGGGACACCCGCCAGGTCCGGGACCGGGAACAGTTCGAGCTGGGGGACACGCGCAGCCTCGACGCGGTGATGCGCGAGCTGATCGAGGACGGCTACATCCCCAGCTTCTGCACCGCCTGCTACCGGCTGGGCCGGACGGGCGAGCACTTCATGGAATTCGCCATCCCCGGTTTCATCAAGCGCTACTGCACCCCCAACGCCCTCACGACGCTCCAGGAATACCTGGTGGACTACGCATCGAGCGCGACGCGGCACGCCGGGGAATCCCTCATCCGCGCGGAACTCGAGCGTCTCGGCCCGGCGGCGGACCGCGACGAGATCGAGCGACGCCTCGAGCGCATCCGGGAGACCGGCGACCGGGACCTCCTTTTCTGAAGCCGCCATCCTCGGGTGCCGACATGGAAGTCTGCCGGACGGAGCACGATCTGCTGGGGGAGCGCGAGGTGCCCGCGGGCGCCCTCTACGGCATTCACACCGCCAGGGCTGTCGAGAATTTCCCGCTCTCGCTGCGCCCCGTCCACCCGGGGCTCGTGCGCGCCTATGGTGCGGTGAAGCTGGCGGCCGCGCGGGTGAACCACGAGCTGGGGCGCTGGGACGAAGGGACGTTTCGGGCCATAGAGGCCGCCTGCCTGGAGATGATGGACGGCGCGCTCGAGCGGCATATCCTGGTGGACGCGCTCCAGGGGGGCGCCGGCACCTCGACCAACATGAACGTCAACGAGGTGCTGGCCAACCGCGCTCTCCAGCTGCTGGGTGCGGCGCCGGGGGACTACGCGCGCATCCACCCGCTCGAGGACATCAACCGGCATCAGTCCACCAACGACACCTACCCGACCGCGCTCCGGGTGGCCGCCATCTTCTCGCTCCGGCGCCTCCAGGGGGAGGTGATCGGCCTCCTCGGGGAGTTGCAGGAAAAGGAGAGGCAGCTGGCGCACGTGGTGAAGGTGGGCCGGACGGAGATGCAGGACGCCGTCCTGACGACGCTCGGGCGCACGATGGGGGCCTGGGCGGAGGCGATCGGCCGCGACCGGTGGCGCATCTACAAGTGCGAGGAACGGCTGCGGATCGTGAACCTGGGGGGGACCGCCATCGGGACCGGGATCGCGGCCCCCAGGGAGTATATCTTCCGCGTGGTCGACCGGCTGCGGGAGATCACGGGGCTGGGGCTGGCCCGGGCGGAGAACCTGATCGACGGCACCCAGAACGCCGATGCCTACGTGGAGGTGAGCGGGATCCTGAAGGCCGCGGCCACCAACCTCGTGAAGATCGCGTCCGACCTGCGGCTGCTCTCTTCCGGCCCGGAGGCGGGGATCGGCGAAATCCGGCTGCCGGCCAGGCAGGCGGGATCCTCTCTGATGCCGGCCAAGGTGAATCCCGTCATCCCGGAGGCGGTGACGCAGGCGGCGCTCCGGGTCGCGGCCAACGACCAGGCGCTGGCCCAGGCGTGCGGGATGGGAAGCCTCGAACTGAACCCGTTCCTGCCGCTGGTGGCGGACTGTCTGCTCGAAAACCTGGACCTGCTGGCGCGCGCCGCCCGGATCCTCGGCGAGCACTGCATCAGGGGCCTCGAGGCCGACGAGGCCCGGTGCCGGAGGGGGGTGGAGGCTTCCACCGCCGCGTGGACCGCCCTGGCGGACGCGCTCGGCTACGAAAGGGCGCAGGCTCTCTCCCGCCTGGCCCGGGAGGAGGGGAAGACCGTAAGGGAGGCGGCGCTCGCGCACGGGGGGCTGAGCGAAGCGGAGTTCGAGGAGCTGATCGCGCCCGACAGTGTCACGCGGCTGGGGTCCCCGCCGCCGGAGGAACCGGAATGAAAGATACGCCCAAGGGGATGCGGCTTCATATCGGCCTGTTCGGCCGCCGCAACGTGGGGAAGTCTTCGCTGCTGAACGCCCTCACCCGCCAGGAGGTGTCGATCGTGTCCGACGTCCCGGGAACGACGACCGACCCGGTGGAGAAGCCGATGGAACTGCTGCCGCTCGGACCGGTGCTCTTCATCGACACGGCCGGGGTCGACGACGTGGGCGCCCTCGGGGAGATGCGCGCGGGGCGCACCCGGCAGGTGTTCGAACGGACCGACCTGGGGATTCTGGTGGCCGAGGCGGGGTCCTGGGGTGAATTCGAGGAAAGGGTCCTCGGGGAACTCGAGAAACGGAAGATCCCCGTCATCGTCGTGTTCAACAAGGCCGATATCGGCGCCCCCGCGCCCGAAACCGTTCGGGACCTCGAGGGGCGGAAGATTCCGGTGGTGTCCGCGGCGGCGAAGGTCGGCCAGGGACTCGCCGGACTGCGCGAAGCCCTGATCCGGTCCGCCCCCGAGGAGTTCCTGGAGGCGCCGCCGATTCTGGGGGATCTGATCTCCCCGGGGGAGGTGGTGGTGCTGGTGGTCCCCATCGACCTGGAGGCCCCGCGCGGCCGCCTCATCCTTCCGCAGGTGCAGTCGATCCGCGACGTGCTCGATCACGATTCCTGTTGCCTGGTGGTCAAGGAGCGGGAGCTCCGGGGCGCGCTCGACAGGCTTCGCGAGCCCCCGGCGCTGGTCGTGACCGACTCCCAGGTATTCCTGCGGGTGGCCGGGGACGTGCCGGACAGCGTCCCCCTGACCTCCTTTTCCATCCTCTTCGCCCGGCTCAAGGGGGACCTGCGGGAGTTCGTGCGCGGGGTGAAGGCGGTCGACCGGCTGCGGCGGGGGGACCGCGTCCTGGTCCTGGAAGCGTGCACCCACCACCCCATCGGGGAGGACATCGGCAGGGTCAAGATCCCGCGCTGGCTCCGGCAATATACGGGGACCGACCTGGAATTCGTCCACCTGCAGGGGCACGATTTCCCGGAGGACATCGGGTCCTACCGGCTGGTTGTCCACTGCGGTTCCTGCATGCTCAACCGCCGCGAGGTGATCTCCCGTATCCTGCGCTGCCGGGAGGCCGGGGTCCCCATCACCAACTACGGGGTGGCGATCACCTACTCGCTCGGGGCGCTCGACCGGGCGCTGTCCCCCTTCCCGGGACTCGGGCGCGGGCGCTGACGGCTGCGACCGCTGCGGCCCGGAGCGGCCCAAAATAGGGGTTGGCGCACGCCTCGCCCTGTTATAGCTTAATGACTGGATGTTAACCGCAGCCTCGAGGAGGAACAGCATGGGCAATCTGACGGTGGAACTCAACGAGAGCACTTTCGAGAGTGGGATCAAGGAAGGGGTCACCCTGGTGGATTTCTGGGCGCCCTGGTGCGCGCCCTGCATGATGCAGGGCCCGATTCTCGACCGGGTGGCGGAACAGACCAGGGGGAAGGCGACCGTGGCGAAACTGAACGTGGACGAGGCCCCCGCCGTCGCCGGAAACTACCGTGTCCAGTCGATCCCGACCCTCCTCGTTTTCCGCGACGGGAAGGTCGTGAACCAGTTCGTCGGCGTGCAGTCCGAGTCGGCGCTCGTTTCGGCCATCGAGAGCGCGGGTGACGGAGAGGGTCCGAAGGCCTGACCCCGGACTGCCTCAGATCCTGCCGAGCGCCCGGAGGACCCGGTCGGGGGTGGTGGGGTAGTCCGTCACCCATTTTCCGGTGGCGTTGTAGATGGCCGAGGTCGTGATCCCCGACATGGCCGCCCCCACGTTTTCCCCCACCCCGAAGGCGCCGAAGGCGGCGTACCCCAGGTGGCTTTCGTTCACGAGGCACTCGGCCGGCGGGTAGTCGTTCATCGTCCCGATGTGGTACTGGACGAGGTCGAAGTTCAGTCCCACCCCCGTGCGCGGGCACCAGATCTGCTCCTCCGTGGCGCTCCGGCCGAGTCCCATCACGACGCCGCCGTACTGCTGGGCTTCCGCCCCGCGCGGGTTGAACAGGTGCCCCACGTCGTTGACGCAGACGATGCGCGTGACGTCGACCATACCGGTTTCGGTGTCGACCTCGGTCTCGATGAAATGCGCCTGTCGCCCCATGACGTACATCGTCGGATCGGGGCGGCCGTCCGCGGTCAGGCCGGCGACGGTTCCGACCACGGGATGCGACAGGGCGGGGTCGGCGTCCCAGAAGATGTCGGCCACCTCGCGCACCGTCTTCCTGTTTTCCGGGCGGGCTTTTTCGAAAACGAAGCTGTCGCGGACGTCGAGCTCTTCGGGGCGGAGGCCGGGAAATGCCGGGGGCTGCGCGGTCTTGAAGAAGTGGCTCGAGTTGTAGGCGGGGGTGGGCCTCACGGCGTACTCGAGGATCTTCCGCTTCAGTTCGCGGGCGGCCATCACCAGCTGGGTGTTGATATAGGCGGTGGAAAAGGAACCGCCCGGCTGCCACATGTAGAAGCTCGAGTTGTCCGAGCGGCGCTCCTGGATCACGGTGTCCTCGTATTTCAGCCCCAGTTCCGAGGCGACGACGTGCCGGGCGCCCGACTCGGTGTCGGAGCCGATGTCGCTGCGGACCCCCACGATGGCCACGATGCCGTTGCGCAGCATCAGGCAGGCCCAGGACATCGCGCTCGCGGGAGCCTGCCAGGTCCATTCGAGCACCTGCATGAAGCCCATCCCGTGCATTTTACCGTCCGGGAGTTTCCGCGCTCCCGGGGGGTGCCATTTCCGGTCCCAGTCGATGGCCGCCTTCCCCTTCTCGATCACCTCGCGGAGGCTCCACCGTTCGGGGAAGCCGTTCTCCCGCTGGTAGCGCGTGACCCAGTCCCAGCCGCGGCCCCGGCAGCCGTCGTTGCGCAGGGCCACTTCGGTGGGGTCGAGCCCGAATTCCGCGGCGACCCGGTCGAACATGACGCCATGCGGGACGCAGCTGTTGGCCCCGTGGCGGAAGCACATCTGGTGCCCCCGGTTGACGAGCCCCCACTCGCAGGTGGCCCGCAGGTTGGGGATCGCCGTCCCCTCGTAGGTCTTCTCGGCCAGGGCGTTGCGCGGGCCGACGACGTGCCAGGCGGCGGAGGTGATGGCCCCGTCCTCCCTGGCGCCGACCGTGCAGGTGTAGGTGCCGCCGTCGTCCCCCAGGCAGTAATGGGCGCTCTCGTCGTACAGGAGCTTGACGGGCCTCCCGTCGGCGCGGCGGGCGAGGATGACGGCCAGCCGGGTGAAGCAGGCGGAGTAGGCGAGCCAGGCGAAGCCGCCGAACATGCACCCCTGGTAGGGGAGGGTGGCCGTGATCCTGGACCACTCGGCGAGCGCGGGGACCGGCCGTTCGCGGGCATCGGAAGGGTCGACGAGGAACCAGTGCGGGATGTCGTGGTGGTGGACCCAGAGATCGAGAAATTCCCCCCGCCACTGGGCGATGCAGACGGCGCTCTCGGCCGCGACCGGTGCGTTCATCTCGCGCGTGACCTCGTAGCGCAGGACCCTGTCGGCCTCGGCCAGCCCCCGGTCCGGGTCCCCGAGGGTGAAACTCTCGGCCAGGATGGTGTTCGGTTCGCGGGCATGGGCCCCGGTGCGCCGGACGTCGGCCATGATCTTGGGCGCGTCCGGCCGGACCGACGCCTCCATGTCCAGGACGAAGGGGATCTCCTCCCATTCGATCTCGAGGAGGCGCAGGGCGCGGTCGCAGATCTCCTCGCTGTCGGCCGTGATGGCGACCCCCATGGGGTGCTGGAAGAAATCGGCGGTGCCGGGGAGTGTCAGGATATTGTAGTTGCCCGAAATCTCGTACCAGGCGCCGGTGGCGCTGTCATGGGCGATGTCCGGGTCGGTGAATTGGAGCACGTCCCGGACCCCCGGGAGCGCCTCCGCGCGCGCGCAGTCGATGCGCGTGATCCGCGCGTGGGCGTAGGGGGAGGTCAGAATCTTGGCGTACAGCATCCCCGGCAGCGTGATGTCACGGGTGTAGACCGCCCTCCCGCTCACCTTCTCGCAGGCGTCCTGACGTCGTATGGACGCCTGCGTCTCGCGGTAGTGGTCCGGTACCTTCCATGTCCACGGCCTGTATTCCATCGCTCCCCCCTCTAGTGGGTCCCGAACAGGATCGCCCCCTGCTGCTGGAGGACCCGCTGGAGTTCCGTGACGTCCGCCTCGAGCTGCCTGGGAGTGATCGCGTCCCGGGCCGAGAGGGCGGCGGCGACGCCGGCGGCCTGCCCCGTGACCATGGTCAGCTGCAGGAAGCGCGCATAGGAGGCCCGGTCGGTCGAGATCGCTTTCCCGGCCACCAGCAGGTTCTCGACCTCCCGGGGGACCAGGCAGCGGTAGGGAATGTCGTAGGAGCCGCCGTCCTTCGGGTAGACGATCCCCTCGTAGGAGATGGTGTCGGCCGTGGCCACGTGCTTGGCCCCGCTGGCGAAGGAACTCTTCCCGATCACGTCGGGGAATTTGCGGGCCTCGGCCACGTCCCCTTTGCACAGCACGTAGTCCCCCACGATCCGCCGGCTCTCCCGGATTCTCAGCTCCGGGCAGACCCGGGTCAGGTAGGAGTTCTCGAACCCCGGCATGTAGCGCTTGATGAAGCCCAGGGCCATCCGGATCTGCGCCCGGCACTCGATTTCGCAGCGGGTCAGGTCGCGGACGTCGGTGGGGTCGGCGTTCCCCACCTGCGAGGAGTGCTGGAAGTGCGCCTGCAGGACCCCGTTGTCGCGCGGCATGATGAAGAAGCCGACGCCGCTGTAGGGGTGGTAGTCCCCGGCGGCCACCGCGCGGTCCCGCAGGGTGTAATACCCCATGAAGTTGGTGATTTCCCTCACATCCTCGACCCGCCGGATCCTTTCGAGGATCTCCTCTTCGGTCCAGCCGAGGTAGGGGTGGGTCATGGCGTTGAACTCGTAGGCCGCGTTCTCCTTGACGTAGCCCAGCACCTTGTCCCAGTCGACCCCGTCGACGGTGAAGGAGACCGTGTGCGGCTCCAGTTCCTCCTTCGGGACCTGGTCGCAGGGCGCCCCGGCGCGCGCGGCCAGCTCCCCCTCCCCGGTGCAGTCGATGACGACCCGGCCGAGCACGGCTTGCCGGCCCGAGGGATTCTCGACGATCACCCCGCGGATCGCGTCCCCTTCCATGACCGCGTCCACGACCAGGGAGTGGAGCAGCAGTTCGACCTTGTTTTCCGTCATCATCTGGAAGACGAGCAGCCCCCAGTAATCGGGGTCCACCAGGGCGAAGCTGTAGCCGACGCGGAAGTCGGGGGTGGTGTGGGGCAGGGCGTGCCCCGCCTCGAGCAGGCGCCGGTGGGTCTCCTCCATGATCCCGGCGATGATCTGCTCCCGGCGCGGGTTGAACATGTAGGCGTAGGCGAACCCCGGAGGGCCCGACACGTTCATCTGTCCCCCCAGGGTGCCGAGGCGCTCGACCAGGATCGTGCGCGCGCCCGCGCGCGCGGCGGCGATGGCGGCCGCGATTCCCGAGGTGCCCCCGCCGGCTATGACGACGTCGTACGTACCGTAGATTTCCATCCGCTCCGTCCCCTTTCTGACGGCGGCCGCGCCTGCCGCGGCCGCTATGCCCGGAACTCTTCGATGCTGCGGGCCGGGGTGCCGTCGGGCAGCGTCACCGGCAGGACGATCCCCTCGCTGTGCAGCGCCCAGGGCAGGATGACGCCCGAATGCCCCCCCCGTCCCCCGGCGACGACGACCTCGATGTCCCGGGGCGACCGGGTCACCGGCATCGGGTGGCGGCGGGCGAATTCCGGGGGGCGCACCGGGACCAGCCCGCGGTTGCGCACCATGGGCACGTCATGGACCGCCCTCAGGTGGATGTGCTCGCGGATCGCGTCCTTGGTGTACCCCGAGTTTTTCAGCATCCTGGCGTGATCCGGGGTCAGGACCAGCACCAGCGGCCCCGGGATGTAGGCGTTGTTGGTCCCGAGCGTCGTGCAGCAGTCGGTCAGGGTATCGAGCAGGTCGTGGCCGTCCGGGCTCAGGAAGTCGATGATGTCGTGCTGCGGTTCCGCCTTGAGCACGTAGACGGTCGTGGTCCGGGCGTCGCAGCGCTCCTCGTGGATCATGGGCCACTCGGCCAGGGAGGGTTCCTCGGCGAAGCAGTAGGTGAATTCCGCCTGCGAGGCGAGGCAGTCGAGGTCGCAGACGCCGGGGACCGCGCGGCAGACGTTCAGGATGACGAGGTTGACCGCCCTCCCGATCGTGGCGTTGGCGGGATACCCGGGGCCCAGGCATCCCTGCCGGCCCGAGATCCCGATCTCCCGGGCGATCGGGCCGCTGACCAGGACCAGGTTCCCCCCGGGGTGGGACGTCGTCACCGACTGCAGCAGGTTGTACCGCGGGTCGGCCATGGCCCGGAACGCGGTCACCAGGACCGGCATCGCCTCCGGGCGGCACCCGGCCATCACCGCGGCGACGGCGACGTCGCGGACCGTGACGTCCTTGCCCGCGGGTCCGACCTCGCGCCAGAGGGGGGTTCCCGGCGCGAAGGGGCAGCAGGAGAACATCCTTTCGAGGCGCGCCGCGGTCGGGGGGATCACCGGCAACCCGTCGCCGAGGTGTTCCCGGTCGAGGTACTCCATGATCTCTTCCATGTAGCAGCCGGGTTCGTACAGCCGTTCCTCCCGCGGCTCGATCCCCGCGGTGACGGGAAGCAGCCCGTCGGCGGCGGGGGGCACGAGGTCCATCTTGAAATCGATGCGGGCGGCCTCCCGGACCCGCTCGGGCGTCCCCGCGAGCGAGTCCATGATGAAGTCCCACTTGAGGTCGACCTGGGCGCGCACCTCTTCCCGGGTGCTGGCCTGGTAGATGTCGATCTTGCAGAGGCAGAGGTTTCCCGCGCGGTAGACCGCGACCCCCTCGACCAGGTCGCCTCCCGGGGGGGCGGTGATGTAGACGCTCGGGATGCCCAGTTTTTCCAGCGCGATGGTGACGATGCAGGTCGCGGGGGAGGTCCCCATGTCGCCGAGGGCCACGACGGCGGCCGCCGGTTTTTCCCGGGCGAGCATCGCCGCGTACGCCTCCAGTTCCCGGGTGTCCTTGCCGCGGACGGTTTCCCGGTAGTCGATGAAATTCGAGACCCCCAGCTCGCGCAGGCGCTCCCGGATGCGGACGAAGACCTCGCCGTAGTTGCAGAAGCCCAGCTTGGTGTTGTCGTAAAAAAGGATTTTTCCCCGCCTGAGGTCCTCGATGCCGCCGCGGGGCGCCAGGGGAACGGTCGGCCGTTCCTGGTGCCCGCGCGGATCGAGCAGCGGCGCCAGTTTCTTATCCATCTGTCCCGTTTCTCCCTGGATGCTGCATCCCGTGACCGGGGGGCCGCCGCCGAACGGGCGGGAGACGCCCCGGGTTCCTGTCGGCCCTTTGTACCATAGAAGGGGGAGGGGGTGGCAAGACTTGATGGAGAGGGGGCGGGGAAAGCCGGCCGCGGCGGATGCAGCCCGCCGCGGCCGGCCGCCGCGGCTACTTCTTCTTGGTGCTGGTCTTCTCCGACAGGATCCACAGGTCGGGGTCCAGCGTGACCGAAGAGGGTTTCATCGGCAGGGGGATCTTGAAGGCGGTTTCCGGCCCGTTGGCATAGACCGCCGCACGCCCCATCTGGTCCCCCGGGAACTTGAAAACGACGGGGAGCGGCATGAACCAGTTGGGCCCGGCGTTCTCCTGGAAAATGGTCCCGGTGACCACGGCGGAATTGTTGTCGCCCGGGTCGATCTTGTATTCCATCCGGTAGCTGGGCAGCTTCGCCTCGTACACCCACTGCTGGAAGAACCAGCCGAGATCCTTCAGCCCGAACATCTTCCCGATCGGGGCGTTGGCGAAGTGCGCGCCGGCCACCCGCATGAAGTCCTCGGTGGAGGCCGCCCGGTTCTGGTACTGCTTGACGAAATCGGACATCATGTCGAAGAACGGCTGGCCCGACCCGGTGTTGGGGTCCGAGAGCAGGAAGTGGAGCATGCGCAGCACCATCGCCCCCTTGTTGTAGATCAGGTCGCTGTAGACGTTCATCGTGTTCCGGGTGCTCAGCCGCTGTCCCAGGATGAGGGGGCCGATTTCGGCCAGCTTCTCCTTGCCGATCCCCCGGTCGGTTTTCGGGGGGAAGGGGAGCACGTAGCGGGCGTCGTCGATCAGCTGCCGCTGGTTTTTCATGCTGTCGCGGAACCCGGTGTAGAGCATGCCGGAGTATTCGGCGAACCCCTCGCTCAGCCACTGGTCGCGGTAGGAGCGCCAGGCGACGATGTTGCCCCACCACTGGTGCGCGGTTTCATGCGCGATGAAGGAAAAGACCGCGTAGTTGGCCTCGTCCGCCCTGGGGATCATCAGCAGGGTGGGGAACCCCTGGCCGAAGTTGAAGGGGTGGATGGTGGCCTTGAAGGAGGGGTAGGGGTACGCCCCGAAGTATTCGCTGAAATAGTTCAGGACGTTCCCCATCTCGGCGAGGATGAATTCCTCCTTGACGTTGCTGACCGAGGAGGGAACCGAATAGAAATCGAGATCGATCTCCCCGAACTGCAGCTTGCGGTGATCGGTGTGGCGGACAAGTTTCCCGGCCGCGAAGGAGATGAAGGATACCGGGGTTTCCATCCGGAATTCGGTCAGGCCGTCGCCGGAATCGGGCCACGTCCCTTCGCGCACCAGCTTGCCGATGCTGGCCACGCGGTCGTTCTTGTCGTGGCGGAACAGGGCGTTGAAGGTGGAGCGTTTGAGGTAGCCGTACTTCGGGTACCAGCCGTTGTTGTCCTGGGGGTAGTAGCAGTTCAAAAACGCGTCCTGGTTGTCGATGAAATCGCCTTCGAGCGCCACCTCGACGCTGAAGGCCTCCCCCTTCTTCATCGCCTTCGGCAGCAGGATCGTCAGCCCCGACTCCCAGGCCTCCTGGAGACAGGGGATGTCCTTGCCTTCGTAGCGGGCGGACGTCACCCGCATCGCCTCGTCGAGCCGGACGTTGTCGAACTCCGTCAGGCCCTCGTTGACGTCCATCGGGATCGCCCGCAGTCCGTCGGCCAGCGACTGGAAATCGATCCGCATCCGGGTGCGCAGGACCTTGCGCGCGTCGCGCACGTCGATCTCCATGTCGTAGTGGAGCGGGGCGACCAGGTCGAAGCTGTCGGAATAGCTGGCCTGGTTCTTGGCGAAATTCTCCTCGGAGTAGGTGGCGATCCACATGTCGTTGGTATACGCGTAGGGGGCGTAGGCGAACAGGAGGATCTTTTCCCCCCCGTTGATGCCGAAGGCCGAGCCGGGAAGACGCGTCTGCGGGTCGACGAGGTAGGTGAACCGCCCGCGGCTCCCCTTGTCGAACTGCCCGAGGAAAACACCCGGGGATTCGGCGTTGGCCAGGGAAACCAGGAGGCGCGCGGAGATGTTGGCCCCCGTCTCCTTGAGCAGCCTCGGCCCGAGTTCGGCCGCCAGCTTCCGGGCGTCGTCGGGCGCCGCGGCCCCCGCCTCCATCCCCTTCCCGATCTGCTCGAAGGTGTCGTCGCTGAAGCGCAGCACGGCGGTGCGGAAATCGCTCTCGGCCGTATCGGTGTTGATGAAGCGCACCATGGCCTCTTTTTCATAGGAGATGGGGGGCGCGGGCGCCTTGAAACTCCCGCTCCCGATGAAGACCGCGCCGGTGACCCGGCCGTTGACCGGGGCGGCGAAATAGAAATCGCCGGTGAAGACTATTTCGGCGCGGTCTTTTTTGAGCGTGAGGCCGCTCACGGCCGCTTTCCCCTGGAGATCGAACGCCTTCAGGGCTTCGTAGAGAACGCGGTCGGCAGTCGGGGCGACGTCCTGCGCCGGGGACCCGACTGCAAAGAGCGCAGCGCACAGGACCAGGGCGGCGAGGGAATTATGGCGGTGAAACCGTTTCGGCAGATGCATCGAATCCTCCTGTTTCGGGCAATGGGCGTAAGGCTCCGGGCCCTTCCCGCCTTGGGGCGCGGGGGAGTCCCGGCTCGGTTGGATGTGATATTCATGACTGCCCCATGATATACGAAATATCCAAAAATCAAATTACGAAATCTGAATGCGGGCTTTTTCCCCGGCGGCGCGGGGCGCGCCCCGCCCGTCCCCCGGGGGGGCGGTTGACACGCCCCGGCAGAGCGGCTATATTCAAGCATTCCTCCTGCAGGAGGCGCGTATGGTTTCCACGGTATTCAGGATCTATGACCCGACCTCAAGACACACTCTCCTTCGATCCGTCTTCGCAGCCGCGGTGGTATGCCCTCTATACCCGGAGCCGTTTTGAAAAGAAGATGCTGGCCGCGCTGTCGGAGCGGGGGGTCGAGGTGTTCCTGCCGATGCGCGAGGTGACGAGGCGCTGGAAGGACCGCAAGAAGAAGGTCTGGCTGCCGCTCTTCCCGGGTTACGTGTTCGTCCGCCACGAGGACACCGCGGAAAACCGCTACCGCGTCCTGAACCTTCCGGGCGCGGTCCGTTTCGTGGGATTCGAGGGGCGTGCCGAGCCGGTTCCCGACGGGCAGATCGTCGCCATCCGCCGTTTTTTGGAAGCCAGCATCTCCGCCGATCCCTACCCCTACGCGCGGGTGGGCACGCGGGTGGAGGTCACGGCGGGTCCGCTCAAGGGCGTCGTCGGCGTCCTGGTCGAAAAACGGGGGCGCTTCCGGTTCGTGCTCCAGGTGGACCTGATCCGCCAGGCCGTCGCCGTCGACATTGACGCCTCCGACGTCCGGCCGCTCTAGGTTCCCACGTCACGCGGGCCGCTCAGGCCAGGGGTGTTTCGGGTAGCGCCGGCCGAGTTCCCGGCGGATGGCGGGGTAGTGGTTCTTCCAGAAACCGGCGAGGTCCTGCGTGACCTGGACCGCGCGCCCGTTGGGGGCCAGCAGGTGCACCGTCAGGGCCACCCGCCCGCCGCAGATCGTCGGCGCTGCCGTCATGCCGAAGAAATCCTGAAGGCGCGATGCGGTCCAGGGGGGGCGCCCCGGTTCGTAATGAACCCGCACCGTGCGCCCCCGCGCGAGCCGGATCCGTTCGGGCGTTTCCCGCTCGAGCAGGGCGCGCTGTCGCCCGGAGAGCGGCTCCAGGAGCGCGGCAACGAACGAAACGGAGGCGAGTTCGGCGAGGGTGCGACGGTCGAGGCACACCCTCGCGAGAGCCGCCGCGACGGCGTCGGCGCCGAGCGGGGGGAAGCCCGAGTCGGGGAAGCAGCGGGCCAGGAGGGCCGCGCGGACTTCGAGCCCGGGGACCGACTCGTGATCGGGAAAGAGCCCGATACCGCGCTCGGCGGCGGCCGCGGCGAGCAGGCGCGCAGCTTCCTCCGAAGGGGGGGCGGGCCGGACCGACTCCTCGAGGGCGATCCGTTCGTACATCGTCCTCCGCACCTCGTCCACCCTCCCGGCGGTAGTGTTCCACACCCGTTCGGTCTTCTCGACCAGCGCATCGGGGAAGAGCGCGGCCAGCCATTCGATCTCGACAGAGGAGGCCAGCCGGACGAGGGGCAGCGTCGCTCCGGGGTCGGAGGGGTCCCGGCGGTCCTCGATATCCACCGCGACCAGGAACGGACGTTCGCGCACCACGCTCCGGTCCGACAGCCGCGCCCCTCCTCCCGAGGCCAGCAGGAGTTCGTGCGAGTGGGGGCGGCGCCGCCGGGCCACCCGGTCGGGGAAGGCGCGGAGCACGGCGACCAGAAGCGCTTCCTCCCGCTCGCCGGGAGTGCCAGGTTCCCTGGCAGCGGTGCCAGGTTCCCTGGCGGGGGAGCCGGGCGCCGGGGCACGGGAGGAGAGCCTCGCGAGCTGCCGGTGGGAGAGCCGGACGGTGGCGACGGCGCGCGGGTCCAGGCCGAGCGCCCGGAGCCGTTCCGGGGCGAAACGGGCGGCTTCCGCCTCCCGGTAGAGGTCCGTCAGTTCCAGAAGGTCGGATACGCCCGCTTCGACGCCCCTCTGCGACGCGCCCGGGGCGCCGAAGCGGGCGCGGGCATCCAGGCGGATGTCCCTTTCTCCGAGGAGGGCGGCGAGCAGCGCCGCGTCGTCGGCCACCCCCAGCGCTTCCCCCTCCACCATCATCCGGGCGATCCTGGGGTGGACCGGGAAGCGCAGCATCCGGCGCCCGGCGGCGGTGATGCGGCCGGACGGATCGACCGCACCCAGTCGGCCGAGCAGGGTGCGCGCGGCCTCGAGCGCCGCCGGGGGCGGGGGCTCCAGCCAGGGGAAGGTGCCCGTGTCGCAGACGCCGGAGCCATGGAGCACGAGGAGGGTTTCCGAGAGATCGGCGCGGCGGATTTCGGGGGGGTCCGCGTCGGGCCGCATGCTGAAATCGTGCCGGGTGTAAAGGCGGCGGACCCGTCCGGAGCGGGTGCGGCCCGCCCGCCCGGCGCGCTGCGCGGCGCTGAATTTGCCGATTCTGGCGGTGGCGATCGTGGGCCGGCCGCTCCAGGCGGAATGGGTGGAGACACGGGCGAGCCCGCTGTCGACGACGGCGCCGATGCCGGGAATGGTGATCGATGTCTCGGCCACGTTGGTGGACAGAATCACCCTGGGCCCCTCCCCCGGTTCGAGCGCCCGTGTCTGCTCCCCGGCCGGGAGGTCCCCGTGCAGCGGCTGGATGCGGAAACCGAGGCGGCCGGCGGCCGGGCGGAGCGCCTCCTCGGCGCGGCGGATTTCGGCGGCGCCGGGGAGAAAGACCAGGATGTCGCCCTCCAGGCCGGAGCGGAAAAGCCGCAGGACCGCGCCGGCCACCCTTTCCTCGAGCGGCCGGCGGTCGATCGTCTCCTCGTAGGCGATGTCGAGGTCGTAGCGCGTTTCCGCAAGCGAGATGACGGGGGCGCCATCCAGGAACTCCGCGACCGGCCGGGGGTCCATGGTCGCTGACATGACGAGGATCCTCGGGCGCCGTTCGAGCCGGCGCAGCCGGCGGAGAAAAGCGAGGGCGAGGTCGGTCGCGAGGCTCCTCTCGTGGAACTCGTCCAGGATGACGAGGGAGACCCCCTCGAGGCGGGGATCCTCCGTCATGCGCCGCACCAGGATCGCCTCGGTCAGGAAGCGGATCCTGGTGCGCGGTCCGCCGACGGTCTCAAAGCGGATTGCGTAGCCCGTGGTTTCCCCCGGCTTTTCCCCGAGTTCGCGGGCGACCCTCAGCGCGCCCATGCGGGCCGCCAGCCGCCTTGGCTGCAGGACCAGGATTTCGCCCCCGGCGGCGAACCCTTCCCGGTAGAGGAAAGGCGGAATATGCGTCGTCTTTCCCGCTCCCGGCGGCGCCGTCAGCACCAGGGCGCCGGCGGACGTGAGAGCCGCCCCGATGTCCGGGAGGTGGGGGTCGATGGGGAGCGGTTCCGAGGGGGTTTCCATGACGCGCGCGCCGGGCCTCAATCCGGGAGCGCCGCGAGGACCGACTCCCCTATCGCGGCCTGGGCCTCGAGCACGGCCGCCTCCCCCTTCCGCCCGTTGGCGAGCAGAATGACAAACGCCCTGCGCGAAGGGTCGGCCCAGAAAAAGGAGCCGTTCGGAGCGTTGTGCCCGAAGGCCGCGCGGCCCAGCGGAGCGGTCCAGTCCGCCCCGGAGGGTTTCGACCAGGGGCCCCGCGATCCGGTAAGGGTCGCGATCGTATCCGCACGGGCGTACCGGCGGTGGGCGTAGAGGCCGCGGTTGAGCAGCATCTGGGCCCAGCAGGCCAGGTTGCGGGCGGTGCTGTACAGATCGAGCGGCAGCGGGGGGCGCCTTCCTTCGAGGCGGGGCGGGGGCACGGGGGACGTCCGCTTCATCCCGAGCGGCGCGAGGAGGTTTTCGGCGACGAAGCGGCTCCAGGGGACCCCCAGTGAGCGGGAAACCGCCTCCGCGAAGAGTTCCGCCCCGGCGGTTTCGGGGCCGCCCTGGGAGGCGAAGAGATCCCGGATCTCCCCTTTCCCGGGCGCCGTATCCCGGGCCTCGGGGACGTAATCGGCGACGGCGGAGCGGAGGTCGAACGCCCTTTCCTCCATCGCCGGCGCGGCCGCCATGGTGGCCGCTACCGGGCGCGACAGGGCGTCCAGGTAGAAGACCGTGTCCGGCCCGACGGCCGGCGCGTCGGGCGCGGACCCCGTCTTTCCCATGGAGACCTCGAAGAGCACCCTCCCGCGGTGCCCGACGACGAGCTCGACTCCGGGCAGCACCCCGGACCCGGTCAGGTCGCGGAGCAGGCTCCGGGTGGAGTCGAAGGCGCCCGGGGGGAGTCCCGTCGACGCCGCATCGGCCCGTTCGAGCACCATCTCCAGCTTCGG
This sequence comes from Acidobacteriota bacterium, assembly GCA_016934555.1. Taxonomy (GTDB): domain Bacteria; phylum Acidobacteriota; class UBA6911; order UBA6911; family UBA6911; genus UBA6911. The sequence continues at coordinate 17,126 of JAFGSS010000089.1, forward strand.
GATCTCGACCCCGGAGCCGGCGTCGGCATGACCCGGGATCGAAACGGGCATTTTGCCCGCGACGCGGACGGCGCCCGAAAGCGCCCGTGCGGCGGCGATCTGCGAGGAATCGGAATAGCTGAAGGTGCACAGGGACGTCGCCGACGGGGGGGCCAGTTCGAGCACGTAGGGGTTGCCCAGCGCGATCCAGATCACGGGCCGGGGGGAGGCGGCCAGCCTGGTCAGGATCCGGCGCTGCGCCGCGGGGATCGACCGGCTCGGCTTGCCCGACGCCAGTCGGACCACGATGGAGCAGAGGACGACATCCGCGCGCTCCGCGCTCTGCAGGATCGACGCCTCCTGCTCGGCGGGAATCCGGGCGTTGGCCCATGCCGTGGTTGCGGAACTGAAGCGGCGGCGCAGCTCGGCCTGGAAAACGGAGGCGGGGGCGGAGTCCAGTTCGGGCGTCAGCACGAGACTGTAGATCCTTTTCTCCTCGAGCGGGTCGAGGGGCAGCAGCCGTGCGTCGTCCCTGAGGACGGTGACGGCGCGGTCGGCGATTTCCTGGGCCAGGGCCAGGCTCTCCGGGGCGGCCACCTTTTCGCCGATCGGGGGAACTTCGACCCGCCGGTGGAGATGGAGCCGCATCCGGCTTTTGGCCTCGAGGATCCTGCGGGCCGATGCGTCGATGCGGGCTTCGGAAATTTCCCCGCGCCGGACGGCGCGCTCGACCTCGTTGATGGCCACGAGCGCGTCGGTGGGCAGGAGCAGGACATCGGCCCCCGCCGCGATGGCGGCGACGGCCGCCCGGCCGCCCCATGTGTGCCCCGTCACTCCCGCCATTTCCAGGGCGTCGGTGACGACCAGGCCCCTGAATCCCAGTTCACCCCGCAGGGCGTCGGTGAGAACCTTCCCGGAGAGGGTGGCCGGGATCCCGGGATCTCCCGTCATCGCCGGGACGGCGACATGGGCCGTCATGATGGAGTCCACCCCCGCCGCGATGGCGCTTTTGAAGGGGACGAATTCCAGCGAGTGCAGCCGGCGGGCATCAGCCCGGATCACCGGCAGGCCGATGTGCGAATCGACGGCCGTGTCGCCATGCCCCGGAAAATGCTTGGCCGTGGTCAGCACGCCCCCCTCGCGCGCCCCCCGGATGAAGGCGGCGCCCAGGCGGGCGACTGTTTCCGGGTCCTCCCCGAACGACCGGATATTGATGACGGGGTTCTCGGGGTTGCTGTTGACGTCCACCACGGGTGCGAAGATCCAGTGAACCCCCAGGGCCCGGGACTCGCGGGCCGTGACCCGGCCCTGCTCCCGGGCCAGCCGCTCGTCCCCCGTCGCGCCGAGCGCCATCGCC
>JAFGSS010000011.1 GCA_016934555.1 Acidobacteriota bacterium
GACGCGGGACTGCGTGCGGGTGTCGGCCTGCTTCATGGCGCCGGGGGACCTCCTCCCCCTCGACCGGTGCGCGAACGCAGGATTGTATCACTTTCGGCCGGGGGGAAGGACGAAATTGACGCTCCCGGTTTCAGCCGAGGAGGAGGCCGATCCCCACCAGGACCGGGGCCGCGAGGTTGGCCAGCACGTTCTGCCCCAGGGAAGGGCCGAGTTTGGCCAGGTTGTCCGGGTGCGCCAGGGCCCCCCGGGCCGCGGGGAAGGCGAAGACGAGGGAGACCAGGCTGATCAGGGTCCAGGGCGGGGTCAGCCCGAGCGCGACCCCGAGGAGGATGGTCAGGTAGGTGGCGGCGACGAAGAAGGCGAAGATACGGGCGCTCCCCTTCCGGCCGATGGCGATCGGCAGGTGCTTGCGCCCGACGGTCCGGTCCGCCTCCACGTCGGGGAACTGGTTCAGCAGCAGCAGGTTGCTCACCAGGAAGAAGGGGACGAAGGACACGACCAGCGCCGTCCAGGAAAAGGCGCCGGTGAGGGCGAAGTAGGTGCCGTTGACCATCAGGGTGCCGAAGCCGAGCCCGGGGGCTATGAGACACAGGAGCGGGACCCGGTTCAGCCAGGGGGTGTAGACCACGATGACGAACAGGCCCAGCGCCCCGATGGCCAGGATCGGCCACCCGTGGAGGAGGTAGAAGTACACCCCGATGGCGACGCAGACGGCGGCCGTCACGATCCCCGTCCAGAGCGCGATCGGAAGCTTGTGAGGCACCGGGACCAGGGTGCCGCTCCCCCCGCTGAAGGGGGTGCGCTCGGTCCTGAAATCGAGCCCGCTCCTGATGTCCTCGTACTCGTTGAAGGCGTTGACGCCGCCGTGGGCCAGCACCCCCCCGGCGAAGCAGAGGAGGGCGTGCCAGGGGTTGATGGGAAACCCGGCCCACACGGCGGCCGCCAGCCCGAGAAAGACGCAGGCGACGGCCAGGAGGAGGAACCTGGGGCGCATGACGCCGATGATGTACCGGAGGTCGTTACCGCTCTCTTCCGCTGCCATTTTGCCGTTTTCCCATCCTGTGGTTGCGCCGCGCCCACGCCCGCGGGGGCAGGCCCGGACCCGGCTTCTCTATTGCATCAGCTTCCTGAGCGTCTCGTTGACCGCCTCGGCCCAGATCTCGTACCCCTTGGTCGTCGGGTGCAGGGCGTCGCTCATCACGTCCTTCGGTATGTTCCCTTCGGCGTCGAGGAATTTCGCCCCGATGTCGAGGTAGTGGACGCGCTCCCCGTCGTGGAGCCGGGAGATGATGCCGTTGATTTCGGCGATCGTCCCGCGCACGGGGTCGTCGGCCGCTCCGCGCGGAAAGATGCCGAGGAGCAGGATCCTGGCCTCCGGGAAGTCCTTCCGGAGCTGGAGCACCACGGCGCCCACTCCCTCGGCGATCTCGGCGGCGCTGTTGCGCCCGGTGTTGTTGGTACCGATCATCAGCATCACCGCCCGGGGCTTGAAGCCCTGTCCTTCGCCGTTCTGCAGCCGGTGGAGCACCCCCTGCGTGGTGTCCCCCGCGATGCCGAAATTGGCCACCTTGAGGTCGCCGAAATATTTATCGAGCACCGGCTTGCCCGCGAACATCCCGTCCGCGTTGCGCCAGAAGTCGGTGATGGAGTCCCCCATGAAGAGGACGTCGCTCTCCCCCTTGCGGGCCACCTCGAGGTTGGCCTGGTGTTTCTGCTGGAAGAAGGGGGCCAGGTAGGGGACCGTGGCGGAGTTGGGAGGGGGGACGCGCACCGAGACGAGCCCCGGGTACTTCCGGTCGAGCTCCCGGATCTCGGGGCCGGCGCTTTCGAGGAACCGGGCCAGCGCGCGCTCGGCCGCCTGGACCTCCGCCGCCGAGGGGCGCGCGATGGCCACGGCCGCGGGCACCGGCGCGCTCTCCACCCCCGCGGGCGGCGCCTGGGCGAAGCCGGCGACGGCCGCGCCGGCCAGAAAGAGCATCACCAGACCACAACACCGATGGAATGTTCCCGATCCTCCGTTACGTTTCACGACCCGCCTCCCTGTTCGAATGATTGGTGCCGGACAAGCTGAACCTTCGTAGTCTAAGACAGGTGCCTACCCCATTGCAAAGGGAGAGAGAATTTTTCTCCGCCCCGGGGGGCTTTGTACTATACTGGAATGATTATTGCGTTGCGGTTTCCGCTGATCCTGACAGCACAAGATCTCGGGAGGTTCCAGGACATGCACTGCCGGAATTGCGGGAAGGAGATTGCAGGCGCCGCCGTCTTCTGCGTGGGATGCGGCTCGGATCCCCGCTCGGGGAACCGGTTCTGCTGGAATTGCGGGGCCGAGAGCCAGCCCGTCGCCCAGGTCTGCGTCCAGTGCGGGGTTTCCCTGGCAGGGCAGCGGACCGCGGAAGCCGGCGCCAAGTCCCGCCTGGCGGCGGGCCTGCTGGGAATTCTCCTGGGGGGATTGGGCATCCACCGGTTCTATCTCGGGTATAACGGCATCGGGATCGCGCAGCTGGCGCTCGGCCTGGGCGGCATATTCACCTGCGGGATAACGTCCCTCGCGTCGTGGCTCTGGGGCCTGATCGAAGGCATCATGATTTTAACGGGGTCGATCGACAAAGATGCCCAGGGTCAGCGCCTTCGTGATTAGGCGCCCGCGGCGGCCGCCGATGCCTCCGAGGAGGGAGGTCGTGCTCGCTCTCCTGGGGGTTTACGGAGTGATCACGCTGATCCTGGGGGCCCTGGCGCTCCTGCCGCTCGTGGTGCCCCACGAGCGGCTCCTCCCCCTCGTCCCCGAATGCACGGCGCGGGAGCGCGGGGAGCCCCCCTGCCCCCTGTGCGGCATGACGACGGCCTACCTCGACATCTCGCGCGGGCGCTGGGGGGCGGCCGCCCGGAACCACCGGGGAGCGGTACCGCTCTACCTCTTTTCCATCATCAACCTGGCCCTGTTCCCGCCCCTGGCATGGTCGGCCAGGGACCGCATGGAGGCACACTCACCATGACCGTTCTCAGTCTCATCTGGGGCATCCTGGCCCTCGTCGGCCTCGGCATCGGCTTCATCCCCTGCCTCGGCTCGCTCAACTGGCTCAACATCCCCTTCGCCGGGATCGGGCTCATCGTCGGCATCCTCGCCCTCCTGAGGGCGGTCCCGGAAAAGAGGGGGGGCGCCATCGCGGGCGTGGTGCTGTGCGCCATCGCCGTGGTCCTGGGGGTGATCCGGCTGATCCTGGGGGGCGGCATCCTCTAACCCGCGATCGCCGCGAGGTCCTCCTCCACGCTCTTGATCTGGAAGATGTCGTACTTGGCCATGAACCGCTTCCCCGATTCGGTCTGCAGGAAGGCGGGGAGCGTCGGCCCGATGCGGATGCCGCGCACCCCGAGGGCCGCGAGCGCCAGGATGATGCCCACCGCCTTCTGGTCGTACCAGGCGATGTCCAGGGCGAGCGGGAGGTCGTTGATGTCGCCGGCCCCGGTGGCCTCCTGCAGCGCGAGGGCGATCCGCACCAGGCTGTAGCAGTCGTTGCACTGCCCGGCGTCGAGCACGCGCGGGATGCCGTCGATGGCCCCCAGGTCCAGCTTGATGAAACGGTACTTGGCGCACCCGGCCGAGAGAATGACGGTGTCGGGAGGCAGCGCGCGCGCCAGGCGGGTATAGTAGACGCGCCTCGGGTCGCGCCCGTCGCACCCCCCCATGACGACGAACTTCCGGATCCTCCCCGCCCGGACCGCCCCGACGATCTTGTCGAGGAGCGGCGCCGCGGCGTGATGGGAAAACCCGGCCGTGACCTCCCCCTCGTCGATCGGGTCGGGGGGCGGGCAGTTGCGGGCCAGCTCGATCAGGCGCGAGAAGTCCTTGGGCCCCTCCCCGGCGGGGGCCCCGATGTGGGGGACGCCGGGGTAGCCGGCCACCCCGGTGGTGAAGATCCTGTCCTTGTAGGCGGGCGCCACGGGGACGATGCAGTTGGTGGTCACCAGGATCGGCCCCTGGAAGCTCGCAAACTCCAGGTCCTGCATCCACCAGGCGTTTCCGTAATTCCCCGCCAGGTGGCCGAATGCCCTCAAACGGGGATACTGGTGCGCGGCCCACATCTCGCTGTGGGTGTAGACGTCCACCCCGGTCCCCTCGGTCTGCTCGAGCAGTTCCTCCAGGTCCCTGAGGTCGTGCCCCGTGATCAGGATGCCCGGACTCCGGCGCACCCCCAGGGGGACCCGGACGATTTCGGGTGTGCCGTAGACCGCGGCATGGGCCCGGTCGAGGAGCGCCATCGCCGCGATCATGATCCTCCCCGTTTCGACGGCCGCCGCCTCCAGCTCGCTTTCGGTCCGGGGAATATTCATCGCCGCCAGGGACCGGATCATGGAATCGAGGAGGGCGTCGTCGTGGAACCCCAGCGCGGCCGCGTGGAAGGCGTAGGCCCCCGCCCCCTTCAACCCGTATACGGACAGCTCCTGCAGGGAGCGGAGATCGGGGTCCTTGATGCTGCGGATGTCGACCGAGAGCGATTTGCGCCGGATGGCGTCCTCGTCCTCCGGCTCCCAGACCGCCGGGTCGGGGACCTCCGCGTCGGGATCGGGACCCGCGGCGCGCAGGCGGTCGCGCAGGGCCAGCCCCTCCCGGATCCTGGAGACGAAGCGGTCGGGATCGAAATTGGTGTTCGTCACCGTCATGAAGAGGGATTCGGAGATGAAGAGCCCCGCTTCGCGCTTCTCCCCCTCCCCCGCGCGCTCCGCCCAGAAGGCGACGCCGCGCAGGAGGTGGATGAGCAGGTCCTGGAGGTTCGCGGTCTCGTCGCTCTTGCCGCAGGCGCCGAAATAGGTGCAGCCGCGCTCCATGGAGGTTTCCTGGCACTGGTAACAGAACATATGCATGATCGTCGCTCCTCGCTTCCACCGCGGCCGGACCGGCTCCGGTTCCGCATCATACTACATCGATATTACACCGCGCGGGGATCTGATCCTTGATCCAGGTCAATTTCCCGGAATCCTCATCGGCATTCGCGAATTGGAGTGGCTATCCCCCCTTCTGGTAGTAGAATCGCGTGTTTGCGGTCCTTAAACCTGGAGGTTGGAATTGACTGGCAAGTATCCCGTGTCCGATCCGCTCTTTCCCCTGGCCGAGGAGGCCGCCGGCGAGTTCGCCC
>JAFGSS010000090.1 GCA_016934555.1 Acidobacteriota bacterium
ATGGCGGTGGGGATCGGCATGACCATCCCGGGATCCAAGGCGGTCCTCGAGGGGGCGCTGGGGATCCAGTCCCCCTTCGTGCGCACCCCCAAGTTTTCCGTGGACGCCCGCGGGGGCGAGTGGATGAGCAAGAAATACCGCTGCGATATCGGGGTCCTGACCCTGGTGGAGATCCTCTTCGGCGCCTGGTTCACCTTCGTGATCGTCTACGCCTGGAATTCCGGCATCTACGCCGTCATCCCGTTCCTCTTCCTCTTCCAGTTCGGCTACCTTTACATGGGGCTGTGGGCCATCGCCCAGAGCCTCAAGCGTTCCGTGCTGGGGGAAGCGTTCGAACGCCTGATCGGCTCGCTCGGGTCGAGCCGCGTGACCGGCATCGACTAGCGCCCCGTCGCCGCGGCGACGGCCGCCTCCAGGTCCTTGCCGGTCAGGGCCCGGTAGTCCTCCGGGGTGTCGACATCCTCGACGGCGGCCGCTTCCCCGGTCGGCACCAGGGCCATGGTCCCGCGGTGCCGGAGGATGATGCCCTTGGGCCCCTTCTCAAGCGGGGCTTCCATGAATTCCCCGAAGAGCGCGCGGTGGAATATGGCCGGGTGCCCCCGCCGCTCGCCGTACAGGGGGCAGGTGACCGGGGCCCCGGTGGCCAGAAACCGCTCGGCCAGGCGGCGCACCAGGTGCGCCGACACCGCGGGCTGATCGACCGGCCAGATCATGGCGCCGAGGCAGCCCGGGTCGAGGCGTCCCAGCGCCAGCTGGATCGAGGAGAGCTGGCCCCGGCCCGGGTCGGGGTTCCGGAGGATCTCCACGGACCACTCGCGAATGGTTGACTCGATCTCGGCGGCCGCGCCGCCGAGGACGACGACGGGGCGCGCGAGCCCCACCTGCCGCAAGGTCCCCAGGACATGCGCCAGGAAGGTCTCCCCGCCCAGCGGGAGGAGGGCCTTGGGATACCCCATTCTCGTGGAATCTCCGGCGGCGAGGACCACGGGGACGATCGACTCCAGCGTCTCCCGGATCGAAGTCAGGGGATCGGCCCTTCCACCACTCTGCTCGTCGATTCCCGCCTGGCGGACCATCCCGCACCTTCCCTTCCACGATCCCGTCCGGCGTAAGCCTTACCGGGAGACGCATGAGTTTTGCACCAGTTCCGGGGGCATGCAAGCATTTATTGGCCGGTCGTTTGTGGTACGAGGGGGACACCGGTGACCGTCCCCATGCTACAATCAGCCTATGAGATGCCGGCCGCGCCTGTCCCGTTTATGGTCCTGTCTCGTCTTGGCCGCGGCGCTGCTCGCCCCCCCCGCCGCCGCGGCGGAAGGGGTCGAACTGCTGCGGGCGGAACTGGAGGCCATTTTCTCCGATCCCCGTCTCCGCGAGGGGCAGTGGGGGGTGGAGATCGTTTCGCTCGACCGCGGCGAAACGGTCTACGGGAAGAACGCGCACAAGCTGCAGGTCCCCGCCTCCAACGTGAAGATCCTGACCGCCGCCGCGGCCCTGCTGAGGCTGGGTCCCGACTACCGCTTCAGGACCGACCTCTCGACCGATGGCCCGGTCCGCAACGGCCGCCTGGAGGGGAATCTGATCGTGGCGGGGTCCGGCGACCCCTCCAGTTCCTCGCGGATTCCGCCCGGAGACCCCTTTCACCCCTTCCGCCTGTGGGCCGCGAAGCTCCGCGAACTGGGGATCCGGGCCATCGGCGGAGACATCGTGTCGGGGGGGGCCCCCCTCCCCGCACCCGCCCACGGAAGCGGATGGGCGTGGGACGACCTGAAGATGGGGTACGCGGCCGGGGTGAGCGCGCTGCAGTTCAACGAAAACATGGTGGCGATCCGCGTGTCCCCCGGGCCCGCCGTCGGATCCCCCCCCTCGGTAGCCGTGGACCCCTATTTCGGCTATCCGGCCGTCTTCACCGAAATGGTCACGGCCCCCCGGGCAGCCCGTCCGCGCATGGAAATCGCCGACGGCGACGCGGGGGACGCGATCACCGTGCGCGGCACGATCCCGCTCGGCGGCGCCCCCCTGGAGCGCACCGCTTCCGTAAAGCGCCCGGTGCGCTACTACCTCTCGGCCCTTCGGTACGCGCTCGGCCGGGAGGCTATCGATGTCTCCCTCTGCGCCGTCAGGGAGGGGGGCGTCCCCTCCCGTACGCTCTGGACCCACCATTCGCCCCCCCTGTCCGAACTCCTCCCCCCGATTCTGAAGCAGAGTCTGAACCTCCCGAGCGAGACCCTCCTGCGCGCGCTCGGCATGGAGATCGGGGGGGAGGCGTCCGCCGCCAGGGGGGTCGAGATCGTGGAGGACACCCTCGAAGCGGCCGGGATCCCGAAGAAGGACTTCGCCTACGTGGACGGGTCCGGGCTCTCCCGGATGAACCTGGCGAGCCCCCGCACCCTGGTGCGGGTCCTGGGGTGCATGCACGCTCATCCCCGGTTTCCGATCTTTTACGACGCCCTGGCCGTCGCCGGCGTCGACGGCACCCTGGAGACCCGGCTGCGGGGGACCCCGGCGGCAAACAACGTCCGCGCCAAGACGGGCACCCTCTCGGGCGTTTCCGCCCTGAGCGGGTACGTGCGGAGCGCCGACGGCGAGATGTTCGCCTTTTCCATGATCGCCGGAAACTTCCTGGCTCCTGTCAAGACGGCCGAGGAGGTCCAGGACCGGGCGCTCCTGCGGGTGGCCTCCTTCCGCCGGGGTCCCGGCCCGGGCGCGGGCGCGCAGCCGGAGAAACGGAGGGACCGATGATGCCCTGGATCCTGCTTCTGTTTCAACTGGCCTCCGCTCCGCCCCCGCCCGGCTCCGGGGGGGCGGAGCGGAGCGCCTTCTTCGCCTTCGCCGACCGGGAATACATCTTCACCGTGGAAATGGTGAAGCCGGGGATCCCCCTGCTGAACTTCGTGTCGATGGCCGAAGGGGACGCGCGCCTCCTGGCCCGGAACGTGCGCCTCGAGGTCGGAAACCGGAAGGCCGCCTGCCGCCTCCTGGCCGTGGAAGGGGGCGACTTCCAGCAGCCCATGCTGGTTCCCGCCCTGACCATGCACCCGCGCTCCTCCTTCGGGATCCGCCTGGAGGGGGACTTCGGCCGGGAGGTCGAGCTCTACGGCGCCTCCATCAGGATCGGGGACGAGGATTTCCGGCTGGCCCCCCTGACCCGCCAGGAGTTCGAAACCCTGGTGCTGCGGGTAAACCGGCTGAATCTCGGGTCGCCCGATTTCAGCGAGGACTGGCGGGTGCTCGGACTCGAGCCGCTGGGAAGGCGCACGGGGAGGCGCAAATGAACCCCGCCCGCTTGTACTTTCACCCGGGGCTGCTATACTGCCCGTCTATGATGCCGGGAAACAGCTCATTTCACGGAACCACCATTCTGCTGATCCGGAAGGGGAACCGCACGGTGATCGCCGGGGACGGCCAGGTCACCCTGGGGGACACCGTCGTCAAGAAGAGCGCGCGCAAGATCCGCCGCGTCTACAACGACCGCGTCCTGGTCGGTTTCGCGGGCGCCACGGCCGACGCCTTCGCCCTCTTCTCCCGGCTCGAGGCCAAACTCGAACAGTTCCAGGGCAATCTCAGCCGCGCGGCGGTGGAACTGGCCCAGGAGTGGCGCACCGACCGGGCGCTGCGCCACCTGGAAGCCTTCCTCCTGGCGACCGACGGCAAGGCCGTTTTCCTGATTTCGGGAACGGGGGACGTCATCGAACCGGACGACGGTATCCTCGCCGTCGGTTCGGGCGGCGTTTACGCCCTGGCAGCGGCGCGCGCCCTGCTGCGCCACAGCAAGCTGCCCGTCGTCCAGATCGCCGGGGAAGCGCTCAGGATCGCGAGCGAGATATGCGTGTTCACCAACAGTGAAATCATCGTCGAGGAAATGTAGCCGGCGGCTGAACGCCGGGCCGCCCTCATCCTCCATTGTCGGGCATATTCGGGAAACGGGATTCCATGCAGAAGAGGTCGACGGGCCGCAAACGGCCTTCACGCGGCCTGGACGAAATGTCGCCCAGGGAAATAGTGAGCGCCCTCGACCGCTACGTCGTCGGGCAGGAGGCGGCCAAGAAGGCCGTGGCCATCGCCCTGCGCAACCGGGTCCGCCGGCAGAAGCTGGACGAGGAGATGGCCGAGGAGGTGATGCCCAAGAACATCATCATGATCGGTCCGACCGGGGTGGGCAAGACCGAGATCGCCCGCCGCCTCGCGCGGCTGGCCAACTCCCCCTTCCTGAAGGTGGAGGCGACCAAATTCACCGAACTGGGGTATGTCGGGCGCGACGTGGAATCGATGGTGCGCGACCTGGTGGAGATCGCGGTGGACATGGTCCGCGGGGAGAAGATCGACGAAATCGAGGGGAAGGCGGAACAGAACACCGAGGAACGCCTGCTCGATCTCCTGCTCGAGACCCTGCAGAACGTCCCGGGGGAGAAGAGCCCCCTCGGCGACGGCAGGGACCTGGCCCGGCTGGAGAAGGCGCGCGAAAGGCTGCGGCGTCAGCTGCGGTCCGGAAAACTGGACCAGCGCATCGTCGAACTGGAGGTGCGCGAACACCCCGTCAGCCCCGTCGCCTTCCAGTTCCTCGAGGGCTCCAGCCTGGAGGAGCTCCAGTTCAACATGAGGGATCTTCTCTCGGGCCTGGCCGAACAGAAGGCCCGAAAGCGCCGCATGCCCGTGGAGGAAGCGGCCGAGTACATCATGCAGGAGGAGGAGCAGAAGCTGGTCGACATGGAGCAGGTCGCCCGGCAGGCGCTCGACCGGGCGGAGCAGAACGGGATCCTCTTCCTCGATGAAATCGACAAGATCGCCGGCCGGGAGGCGGGCCACGGCCCCGACGTGAGCCGCGAAGGGGTGCAGCGCGACATCCTCCCCCTCGTCGAGGGAACGACGGTCAGCACGCGCTACGGCATGGTCCGGACCGACCACATCCTCTTCATCGCCGCGGGCGCTTTTCACATATCCAAACCGACCGACCTCATCCCGGAGCTCCAGGGACGCTTCCCCATCCGGGTGGAGCTCTCGGCCCTCGGGGAGGACGATTTCATCCGCATCCTGAAGGAGCCCAGAAACTCCCTGGTCAAACAGTACATCGCCCTGCTCGGCACCGAGGGGCTGAGGCTCAGCTTCGCCGACGACGCGCTCGGCGAAATCGCGCGCCTGGCCTGCACCGTGAACGAGAACACCGAAAACATCGGGGCGCGCCGCCTGCACACCATCATGGAAGCCCTGCTCGAGGATTATTCCTTCTCAGGGAAACAGCGCAAACCGAAGAGCGTCCGGATCACGGCGGGCTACGTCCGCCGGAAGCTGGAGAACATAGCCCGGGACCGGGACCTCAACCGGTACATCCTCTGACCCCCATGCGAACCCGATGCGGAGGCCATTACATGCGGACCAGGGCGGCGGCCGCCGCCCTCCTGGCCCTCCCCTTCATCGGGTGCGCCCGGATCGCCGACCCGCAACCGCCGCTGGTGCGCATTCCGTCCGCCGCCTCGGACCTCGCGGCGCGCCAGGCGGGGATGGAGGTGGTGCTCGAACTCACCGTGCCGGAGCGCAACACCGACGGGTCGGCCGCCTTGACGACGGCGCGGGCGGACGTGTTCCGGATCACCGGGACGGCCCCTGACCCGCACCCCCTTCCGGGGAAGGAGTTCCTGCGGCAGGCGTCGCGCGTCCTTTCCCTCCCGAAGGAGCGGTTCGAGCGGCATACGGCCGGCGGGAAGCTGGTGCTGCGCGACCCGGTCCCTGCGGACCCGGCCGGTTATCCCCCCCTCCGGTACGCCGTCGCCTTCGTCAATGACGGCGGACGGGCCGCCGGGCTCAGCAACCAGGTCCGGATTCAGCCGGTCGCGGTTCCGGATGCGCCGCCCGGGGTATCGGCGGAAACAACCGAGAGCGCGGTCCTGGTCCGGTGGGCGCCCCCGCCGCGGAACATGGACGGATCCCGCCCCCCCCGGATCGCCGGGTACCACATCTACCGGTCTGAGGACCCCGAGCGATTCCCCGAAGTCCCCCTCGGCGCGGTCCCGGAGGATCCCACGGTCTTCGCCGACCGGCAATTCGAGTTCGGCCGCACCTACCACTATGTCGTGCGCGCGCTGGCGATCCCCGGGGGGCCGGCCGCCCTGGGGGCCCCCTCTGAGGCGGCGGCGGTCGCTACCCGGGATACCTTCCCGCCGCTCCCCCCGGAGAATCTCAGCGTCCTCGACGAGGGGGAGGATGTCGTGCTGCTCTGGACCCCCTCCCCTTCCCCCGACGTGGCCGGCTATCGCGTCCTGCGCCGCGCGGAAGGGGACACGTTCGCGCCCGTCACCGGGGAACTGGTCCTCGTGCCCGCCTACCGCGACAGCGGGGCGGGGGGGAGGTGGTACGAGTATGCCGTCCGGGCGGTCGACGCCCGCGCGAACGAGAGCCCGGCGGCCCGGGCCGCGAGTTTCTCCCCCCGGGTTCCCTCCGCGGGCGATATCTGGTAGGCTCATGGGGCACCCGTGCATTGGAATCTTTTCCTGATGAGGAGTCGAACGTATGAAATTTTTCCTGGATACCGCCAATATCGATGAAATCCGCGAGGCGGCCGAATACGGCCTGATCGACGGGGTCACGACCAACCCCTCGCTCGTCAGCAAGGAGGGGCGCAGCTTCAAGGACATCATCACGGAAATCGCCGGCATCGTCGACGGCCCCATCAGCGCCGAGGTCGTCAGCACCGACGCCGGGGGGATGCTGCGCGAGGCTTATGACCTGGCGAAGATCCACGAGAACATCGTGATCAAGATCCCGATGATCAAGGAGGGGATGAAGGCGCTCAAGCAGCTCTCCGCGGACGGGATCCGGACCAACGTCACCCTCGTCTTCAGCTCCAACCAGGCGCTCGTGGCGGCCAGGCTCGGCGCCACCTACGTCTCCCCCTTCGTCGGCCGCTTCGACGACATCAGCCAGGTGGGGATGGAAATGGTCGCCGACATCGCGCAGATCTTCTCCAACTACGACTTCGAAACGCAGATCCTGGTGGCCAGTTGCCGCAATCCGCTGCACATCCGCGAGGCCGCCCTGCTGGGCGCCCACGTGGCCACCATGCCCTACAGCGTGCTCGAGCAGCTGCTCCGGCACCCGCTGACCGACATCGGGCTCGCGCGCTTTCTGAAGGATTGGGAAAAGGTGGCCTCGGCCGGAAAGGCCTAGGAGCCTGCCTGTCTCCGGGCCGAGGCCTTGACCGCCGGCAGGAGCTCCCCCACCAGGTAGAGCGAACCGGTGACGACCACGAGTCCCTCCGGGGGACAGGAGGCCCAGGCCGCGGCGAGCGCCTGGTGATAGTCGGCGTGGACCTCCATGCGCGGCCGGTGCCGGGGGTGCATCGCGGCGATGTCGGCCGGGTCGGCCGAGCGGGTATTGACCAGCGGGGTGAGATAGAGGCGGGTGGCGGAGGGAAAGAGGATCCGGCCGACCTCGCGGATGTTCTTGTCCCGCACCGCGCCGAAAACCATGTGAATCTCCCGCTCCGGCCTCGCCGCGAGCGCCTTGCGGAGCAGGGCCGCCGCCTCGGGGTTGTGGGCCCCGTCGAGGAGCGTGCGGCGCACGGCCCGGTACTCGTCGAGCCGCCCCTCCCATCGCGTCCGCCCGAGTCCCTTGCGGATCACCCCGATCCCGAGGGAAAACGCCTGCTGGGTCCGCAGCGCCACGACGGCCAGGGCCGCGTTGTGCGCCTGGTGCTCTCCATGAAGTCCGGGGGCCAGCGCGGGGATCTTCCCGCCCGGGGTTTCGAGATCGAAACGAAAACGCCCCCCTCTCCCCTCGAGCTTCCGGATCGCAAAATCGCGGCCGAGTTCCAGAAGCGGGGCGCCGACCGCTTCCGCCCGGGCGCGCACCACCTTCTGCGCCGCGGGGTCGAGGCAGCCCGAAATCGCCGGCACCCCCTCCTTGATGATGCCGGCCTTTTCGCGCGCGATCCTGCCGACGGTGCGGCCGAGATAGTTCTGGTGGTCGAGCGCCACTCCCGTGACCACGCTGACGACGGGACGCACGACGTTGGTGGCGTCGAGCAGCCCCCCCAGCCCCACCTCCATGACGGCAACCTCCACCTTCCGCACGGCGAAATGCAGGAAGGCGGCGCAGGTGAGAAACTCGAAGGTGGTCAGGGGGCGGTCGATGACCTTCCGCGCCTCGAGATCCTCCTCCGCCTTGCGGATGCGGGTGGACAGGCGGGCGAAGGCGGCCGCCGCGATCGGCTCCCGGTCGACGCGGATCCGCTCCTCGACCCGCACCAGGTGGGGCGAGGTGTAGAGCCCCGTTCTCCTCCCCGCGTGGCGCAGGACCGATTCGGCCATGGCGGCCACGCTCCCCTTGCCGTTGGTCCCGGCGATATGGATCACGGGGTATTTCTCGTGGGGGTTGCCCAGCAGCTGCATCATGGCCAGGGTGCGGTGCAGCCCGAGGTGCATCATCTGCACCTCGTTCCCCTTGCCGGCAAGGTAATCCAGGGTCTCTCGATGGTTCATGGAAACAGGGGGAAGCGCGCGGCTCCCGCAGAAGGATGGCGGATTCGGCGACGGCTCCTGCCGCGCGGATTCGGGCCGGTTAGGGGTCTCCAGTCAACCGGAAGCGGCACCCCGCCGCCCCGGGGATGCATTATAGTCCAGATCCGGGGGCGCGACCAGAGGGCTCCCGGGGTTTCGGCAGTGTTCGGTAAGGGCGCGCCCGCGCGATGCCGATAGGGTGAACCGGGACCGCTCTTCAGACGGAAAAGGACGACGGGCGCACTCCCGCTTTCCACGGGGCCACTTCCATGCAGAAAACATCCGTTCCTCATCTCCTCCATCCCAGCCGGGTGCGGTGGTCCCTCCCCTTGCTGCTCCTTCTCCTGCTCCCGGTCGCGGCCGCCCTCCCCCCCGCCTTCCGCGCCGAATGCACCCGGATCGTGGACGGGGACACCATCGACGTTTCCCGTGCCGGCGAAACCGTCCGGATCCGCCTCGAAGGGATCGACTGCCCCGAAAGAAACCAGCCGTTCGCCGAGGAGGCCATGGCGCTGACGGCCCTCCTCGTCGAGGGGAAGATGGTGGACGTGATCGCAAAGGAGAAGGACGCCTACGGGCGCACGGCCGCCAGGGTGTTCGTCGACGGGCGGGACCTTTCGGCCGAACTGCTGAAGGCGGGGCTGGCCACCCACTACCGGAAGTACAATTCGGACTGGCTGCTGGCCTCGCTCGAGCGGCAGGCCCGGGCCGAAGGGGCCGGCATGTGGGGGACGCCCCCCTCGCCCGCTCCGGCCCCCGCCACCAAAGGGTCGCCCCGGAAGGACTCGAGGACCGTTCCCTCATCCCCCGCCGCCTACCACGGCAATGTCAGGAGCCGGGTGTTTCATTCCCCCGCCTGCCCGCACTACGACTGCCCCAACTGCACCCGCCGGTTCGGGTCGAGGGAGGAGGCCCTGGCCGCGGGCTTCCGCCCCTGCGGCCGCTGCAAACCGTGAACGTCGGAGCGTCTCCGCCGTTGCCCGATGGGACCGCCCCGTTCGGGAAAATGGAAAACGTGCGGGACGTCCCCCTTTTTCGGTGGTAGAATCGTTCCGTGGGCCGTTCGGGCCCGGGGTTAAGGGAAGAGGACCATGGAGATCATTCAGAAGCGCTTTTCAAACCGGGCCGCCTTCGGGTTCGGCGAAGCACGGCTGGCCTACACCATCAGCGACGCGAGCGGCAGCCGCTCCTTCACGATCGAATACGGCTACATCCCGACCGACGTCGGCGAGCTGGAGGAACGGGCCCCCTGGCTGCGGGACGCGGGGATTTTCCTGGGCGCGCTCGGCCTGCTCCTGACGGGGGTGCAACTCGCGCTCGGGCAGCCGCCCGCGGCTCTGGTCTGGCTCCCGATCGGGATCCTTGCCCTTGTCGCCTACCGCGTCCTGAGAGCGCGCTTCACCGTCATCCCCACCGAAATGGGCCGCATCTTCGTCCTCAAGGACGCCCGCCACGACGAGGTGATGGACCAGCTGGACCGGCGCCGGATGGCCCAGTGGCGCCAGTGGTACGCGGAAGTCGACCTCGACAACGACCCCGACAGCGAAATGGACAAGTTCGACTGGCTCCGGGAGCGTAACGTCATTTCCGAGGCGGAGTACCAGGAGGCGATGAAGGCCATCGCGCTGCACCACGACCTCGAGCCGGAGAGCGTCGGCGACGACCCCCTCGTCCACTGAGCCCCCGCCTCCCGCCCGGGCGACAAAGGGCCCGAAAGCCTGGACCTGAATTTTCCTGGTTGCAAGTGGTGGGCGGTACTGGATTTGAACCAGTGGCCCCCGGTGTGTAAGACCGATGCTCTGCCGCTGAGCTAACCGCCCGTTGTGAGGTGATATTACGCGACTTAACCCATGATTCCAACCGGTAAATTCCACCCCCGCCCGGCCCCGGGCGATTGTCTGGACGCCGGGGCTATGTTAGACTTTTGGCCTTTGCCATGATTCGTCACCAGTCGTTACGAGTCACGGCAGGCTGGAGGGAATCTTGGAATTCCATAAATCGACCGTACGCGAATATTTCGAATCGATCGTCATCACCGCCATCATCGCGCTCTTCGCCACCACCTTCGTGGTCCAGGCGTTCAAGATCCCGACCGGCTCCATGGAATCGAACCTCCTCATCGGCGACCACCTCCTCGTCAACAAGCTCGCCTACGGCATCACCCCTGGCTTCCTGACCAGACTGCTCCCGTACCGGACGCCCCGGCGGGGGGACGTCATCGTGTTCAAATATCCGAACAATCCCGAGGTCGCCTACGTCAAAAGACTGATAGGGATGCCGGGGGACAAGGTCGAGATGGTCGGGCGGCAGATCTTCATCAACGGCGAGGCGCTCGAGGAGGACTACACGCAGTACATCGACGCCGACAGCGTCTACCGCCATTACGGCCCGTACGAGGTCCCCGAGAACCAGTATTTCGCCATGGGGGACAACCGGGACAACAGCCAGGACAGCCGCTTCTGGGGGTGCGTGCCGCGCGACTACCTGCTCGGGAAAGCGCTCGTGATCTACTGGTCCTTCGAAACCCCCAGGGACGAATATCTTCAAACCAGCGCTTCGGACAGGATGAAACAGTTTGGCGATGTCTTCCTCAACTTCTTCACGAAAACGCGGTGGGAACGGACGGGAAGGGTCATCCGCTAGCCGCGCCTTCACGTGGGGGCTTATGATCCTCCTGGCCTCCGGCGGACTCCTCCCGCTCTGGAGTGCCGAACCGGCCCCGTCCAGGGCGGCCGCGGAGCGCTGCACCGAAAAAATCAAGGAGATGGAACGCTTCATCCCCGAGAAGGCATCGGGGAAAAGCCTGTCGACCCCGTTCACCGAGGAGGAGATCAACTCCTATCTTCAGCTGGTCCTGAAACCCCGCTACCACCCGTCGCTGCGCACTCTCCAGGTCAGGCTCGGGCAGGACCGGCTCCACACCCGCGCGGTGATCGACTTCGACCGCCTGCGGACCTCAACGACGGGTGTTTTCCGCAGCCTGCTCGCCCTCATGTTCTCCGGCACCCGCACCCTCGACGCGGACGGGAAGCTCCACACCGGCGACGGCCGGGGACGGTACGAGCTGGAGCAGGCGCGCTTCGACGGCCGCACCCTGCCGAACGGGCTGGTCAACGAGATCATCGCGGCCGTGGGGATGCGGCAGACCCCTCCCTTCAACCCCACCGAGTCCTCCACCCTCCCCTACGGAATCGAACGGGTCGACCTCGAACCGGGGCGCCTCGTCGCCCACCAGTAGCCCCCTTTCGGGAAAATCTCCATCTTTCCCTGAAATATTGTATATTACCGTTTGTCTGAAACATCGTTTCCAGGGGGCATCGAGTGAACAAACAACAGTTCAACGCCAGACTGAAAAAAGCCGGTTCCGACGCGGAGAGGATCTCGCTCCACGACGCCTACGCCGAAGAGCTCTTCAACAAGGGAAACTACTCGGAAGCCGCCCGGGTCTACGCCGAGGCGCTCGGCATCGTCAGGCAGAAGAACATCAAAGCCTATTTCGCCGGCCAGGTCGGGATCTGCCACTTCAACGACGGGGAGGACAAGAAGGCTTTCGAGTACCTGCTGAAATCGGCCCGGCTTTTCGACCCCCAGAAGCCCGAATTCATGCAGGACATGTACGGGTTCATCTTCTTCCACCTCGGGTCGCTCTACGAATACCACGGGAAGACGGCCAAGTCGCTCGAGGCCCGGAAGAGGTGCGAGGAGCAGATCGACAGCCAGGAGAAGGACACCCAGTGGATGCTCTACGCGGGGCTCAGCCGGAACTACGAGGCGATGGGGAAACATGGCGAGGCCATCCGGTATTCCCAGAAAGCCATCCAGGTGCTGAGCGACAACGACCCGGGGCTCGCCTACCTCTACGAAAGCATGGCCAACAACTACATGGGGCTCGGGCAGCACCAGGAGGCCATCAAGCACTACTCCAAGGTGCTGGAGCTGGATCCCCGCTTCGAGCGGCGGGACGAAATCCACGCGAAGCTGGCCGAATGCTACCGGAAGCTGGCCAACTACACCATGGCGATCGAGACCTACGAGAAGATCCTCAAGCTGAAGCAGCTGACCTCCAGGAGCAAAGACCTCATCTGGATCTACCTGAAAATGGCCGAATGCCATTTCCGCACCAATTCCTTTGAAAAATCGCTCCTGATCGCGCTGGAGACGCTGCACCGCAATCCGCAGGACGTCCTGGAGAAGGCGGAGGCCCGCAGCTTCCTGACCGACAATTACTACGAGCTGGGGCGCTACAAGGAGGCGGTGGAGGAGGGGGAGGCCACCCTCAAGCTGGCCAGAAGATTTCCCAACGACGATCTCTTTTACGTCCGCATGGCCCTCGCCTGCCACAAGCTGGGGGACCGAAAAGCCTTCGCCCGTTACCGGTCCCTGTTCCGGAAGCTCTACAAGGACGACAACTGGAACAAGCAGCTCGACAAGCTGTCCTAGGACCCGGGCCGGGAAGGAGCCATGATCAGAGCCGCGCGACGCATCGTCGACAGGCTGCGTCTCGGCGGGTACGAGGCCTACTTCGCCGGGGGGTGGGTGCGCGATTTCCTGCTCCGGAGAAAACCGAGGGACATCGACATCGCCACGAGCGCCCCGCCCGACGAGGTGCGGCGCCTCTTCCCCCGTTCGCGGGCGATCGGTGCCCATTTCGGGGTGGTCCAGGTGTCGATGTACGGGCGCGCGTTCGAAGTCGCCACCTTCCGGAGCGACCGGGAGTACGTCGACGGGCGCCGCCCTTCCTCCGTGGTCTTTTCCGGCCCCGCGGAGGACGCCCGGCGCAGGGATTTCACCATCAACGGCCTGTTCTACGACCCCGCCGGCGGCCGCCTCATCGATTACGTCGGCGGCCGTGAGGATATCGTACGCCGCCTCGTCCGGACCATCGGAGACCCCCGGGAACGGTTCCGGGAAGACAAGCTCCGCCTCCTGCGCGCGTTGCGTTTCGCCTGCAGCCTCGGGTTCGACATCGTCCCGGAGACCTGGGACGCCATCGGGGCCCTGGCGCCCCGCATCACCGAAGTCAGCTGGGAGCGGATCCGGGAGGAACTGGCGGAGATGTTCACCGGCCCCGACCCGGGACGCGCTCTCGAGCTGCTCCACCGGAGCCGCCTGCTCGCCGAGCTGCTGCCGGAGGTCGCGGCCCTCGAGCAGGCGCCCCACCCCCGCTCCGGCGACCTCCTGGCCCACGCTTCGGCCGTCCTTTCCGGTCTCCGCGGCCGGTCCACGGTCCTGGCCTTCGCCGCGCTGCTCAAGGACGTCGGCACGCGACCGGGACACCCGGCGGCGGGAGACAAGGGCGGCGGCGCGCAAAGGGGGGAGGCGGTCGAGCGGATCTGCCGCCGCCTGAAAATGTCCAACGGGGATATCCGGGCCGTCCGCGACCTGGTCGAAACCCACCGCGAATTTTTCCGGCTCCGGGAGATGAGCCGGGGCGAGTGGATGCGGATGGCCGCCCGGGAGGAGATCGAAAGCCACCTGCGCCTGCTCGGGGCGGCCGTGGCCGCCGGCTCCGGGACTCCTTCGCTTTACGCGGGGTGGCGCCACCGCCTGCGGGAATTCCGGGAGTCCCCCCCCCTGCGCCCCCTCGTCGACGGATCCGACCTCGTGGCCCTGGGCCTCGAGCCCGGGCCGGCGTTCCGGGAGATCCTCGAAACGGTCCGGGACCTCCAGTTCGAAGGCGCCCTCTCGACGAGGGACGAGGCGCTGCGGTACCTCCGGGAGCGGCACGGAGACACTTAAAACCCCATTCACAGATTCGAGGCATCGATTGAACCCATTTTCGCTCGACCAGACAGTCCAGGTGAACGCCGCCGCGGTGCGCCGCATCCGCAGGGGGCACCTGTGGGTCTACTCGGGGGACCTCCAGCGCGGGCCGGAGGGGGATCCGGTGTTCGTCCGGGTCGCCGACGGCGCGGGCAACGAACTCGGCACGGCCTTCTACAGCCCGCAGTCCCAGATCCGCCTGCGCCTGTTCACCCGCAGCCCCGAGGTCGCCTCGCCGGAAGTGCTCCGCGCGCGCATCGAGTCCGCCGTCGGTCGGAGACGGGACCGGAGCGCCCCTTCCTCCGCCTGCCGCCTGGTGTTCGGGGAGGGGGACCTCCTCCCGGGCATCATCGTGGACCGTTATGCGGACCGGCTCGTGCTGCAGACCCTGTCCCGGGGGGCCGACGCCCTCAAGCCCCTGATCGCCGACATCCTCGAGGAAACGCTCCACCCCGCGGGGATCCTCGAACGCAACGACGTCAAGGCGCGCAGGCTCGAGGGACTCGAGGAGGTCTCGGGCGTTCTGCGCGGGGAGATCCCCGGGGAGATCGAAATCGCCGAGGACGGGGTCCGCTTCCTCGTCGATCTGCGCCGGGGGCAGAAGACCGGGTTTTTCCTGGATCAGAGCGACAACCGGATTGCGGCGAAGATATACGCCTCCGGGCGCGCGCTCGATTGCTTCACCCACACCGGCGCCTTCGCGCTCCATTTCGCCTCACGCTGCCGGAGCGTGCTCGGGGTGGACGCCTCCCCGGAATCGGCCGCCATGGCCGGGCGCAACAGCGCCCTGAACGGGTTCGACAACACCGATTTCCGCGAGGCGAACGTTTTCGATCTGCTGCGAGAACTCGAACGCACGGGGGAGGCGTTCGACACCATCTGCCTCGACCCCCCCGCCTTCGCCAAAAACCGAAGGTCGATCGCGGGCGCCCGGAGCGGTTACAAGGAAATCAATCTGCGCGCGCTGAAGCTTTTGCGGCCCGAGGGGGTGCTCATCACCTCGAGCTGTTCCTACCACATGTCCGAAGCCGATTTCTTCGACCTGATCTCGGAGGCGGCGAACGATTGCCGGCGCCCCCTGCAGCTGATCGAAAAACGGGGACAGGCGGCCGACCACCCTAGCCTAGCGGGGATGCCTGAGACGTATTACCTGAAGTGCTTCATCCTGCGGGCATTGTAACGCAGCAGCCCGTTCAGGCGCCCATACCCTCCCGGCGCCTGAACGGGCCTGTCTTCTCTCCCCGGCCTATCGGGCCTGGGCGGCCTTGGCGACATCCTCGGGGGTGGCGTCCCTGGCGCAACGGCAGCCGAAATCATAGAGCGCGCTCGGCGGCTGAGCCGCCCGGTCGTACAGATGCCCCATCTTCCCGCGGTAGCGGGAGGCGAGGCCGCGGACCACGCGCAGAGTCTTGCCCGATTTCGGATCCCTCTTCGGGTTTCCCTTATAGGTGGTGTACCACGAGGAGGTCCATTCCTGGACGTTGCCCAGCATGTCACGCACCCCGAAGGGGCTGACGTCGTTGTACTGCCCGATGGCCTCGGGCTTGGCCGGCCCGGATTCGTACGTGTTGCTCATGCCGTCCTGCCACTCGTTCCCCCAGGGGTAGATGAACCCCTCGGTGCCCCGGGCGGCCTTTTCCCACTCTTCCTCGGTCGGCAGCCTCTTCCCCTGGGCCTTGCAGTAGGCGTCCGCGTCCTTCCATGTGATATAGACCACGGGAAACATCCCCTTTTCAGCCGTGAAGAAAAGTCTCCAGTCGCGCCCTTCCTTGGCCCCTTCACCGGCGTAGCTGTTCTTGATGGAGAACTCCAGGAACTCCATGTTGGTGACTTCGTACTTGTCGATCCAGAACGCGGGCAGGTTGACCTTCTGCTCGGGATAGGCGATCGATTCCTTGTCGTTCGTCCCCAGGATGAACTCCCCTTCCGGGATGAGGACCATCTCCCCGGGCACGACTTCGGGCGCCGCCGGTTCCACGGCCGCCTCTTCCTGCTGCGCGACCTCCTTCTTCCCGCAGGCGACGAGCCCATACATCAGAATCAGTGCGGCAAGGACCATCAGAGCTTTCTTCAACATCATCCATTCCTCCATGATTACGCTTTTACCAGCCTGAACCGCGTTTTATACAATACCTCCATTTGCCAGTCAATTGCACTAAAAGGTTACATAACTGTTGCAATCGCAGCCGCGCATTTAATATGATTCGCAGCCAGGCGGGATAATGTCACCGCAATGTCCAACAGCTCGCCGAGGCTCTCGATGGCAACAGCGCTGGAGAAATTGCGAACGGATCTCGAGATCTCGCCCGAAGGCTCCTCCGGCGTCATCGTCAAAGACCCCCTCACCCGCCGCTTCTACCGCTTCACCCCCGTCCAGGCATCGGTGCTCGGGCTTCTGGACGGCAGCCGGGACCTGGCCGCCATCGCCGCCGCCGCTTCGGAAAAACACCGGACCGAAGTCCTGGAGGACCAGCTGGAGGACTTCGTCGGGAAATTGCGCCACCTGCTGCTGCTGGATCACCCCTATTGCTGGACACGGCTCGAAGGCATGGCCCGTGGCCCGAAGGGGAGCTTCAAAAACCTGCTGTCGATCAAGCTCCACGCCTTCAACCCGGACCGGACGCTGACCCTGCTGGAGAAGAGGCTCCGTTTCTTCTTCAGCCCAGCATTTTCGGCCCTCTTCTGGGTCGCCGTCGTCGTCGCCGGCATCCTTTCGATCGTGCACGCCCGCTCGCTCTTCATCTCCATGGGGTCGCTCTTTTCGCTCTACTCCATCCCCCTGATCCTCCTGGTGGTCTTCACCGTCGTCACCATCCACGAGTTCGGGCACGGGCTCACGCTCAAACACCACGGCGGCAGGGTGGAGGAAATGGGCGTCATGCTCCTCTACTTCATCCCGGCGTTCTACTGCAACGTCAGCGACGCCTGGATGCTGGGGAAGCGCGAACGGCTCCTGGTCTCGGTGGCGGGAGGCTACATCCAGATCTTCATATGGGCCATGGCCACCATCGCCTGGAGGATCCTGGCGCCCGAGACCCTGGCCAGCCAGGCGTGCCTCATCATCATCGCCTTTTCGGGGATTCAGACCCTCTTCAACTTCAACCCGCTGATCCGGCTCGACGGCTACTACATGTTGAGCGACTACGTCCAGGTCCCCAACCTGAGGCCCAAAGCCCTCGCCTACCTGAAAAACCGGGTGGTGGGATTCGTCACCGGGACGCCGGCGGCGGGGGACGGACCGAACCGGAGAGAACGCCGGATCCTGGTCTGGTACGGCCTGGCCTCCTCCCTGTTCACGGTCGTCCTCGTCGCCGTCATGCTCCACCGCATAGGGGGATGGATCATCCAGGAATACCGCTTCTGGGGCATCCTCGCGACCTCGGGCCTTTTTCTGGCCACCATCCCGATCACCAGGAAAGAGAACGTCGAGACATCGCGCAAACTGTTGACGGGCATGATCATCCGAATCAGGAAGAAGCCGCTGGTCTACATGGGCCTGCTGCTGATCGCGCTGCTGGTGGGCTTCCTCCCCTGGCAGCTCAAGATATCGGGCGAGTTCGCCATCACGGCGGCGCAGAAGGTTTCGGTATCCCCCCAGGTGGACGGGAACCTGATGCGCATCCACGTGGACCAGGGGGACCGCGTGCAGGCGGGACAACTGCTTGCGGAAATTGAAAATCTGGAGTTATCCAACAGCTACGAGGAAACCCGGGGAGAGCTGGCATCGCAGCGCGCGTCGCTCGACCTGCTCAAGGCGGGGAGCCGCCCGGAGGAGATCGAAAACGCCCGGCGGCAGGTGGAAACCAAGCGGGCCGAGCTGTACAACGCCTCACGGGTCGATCAGGAACGGGCCCTGCTCCGGGAGACCATCGCCAAGCGGGAGTCGGAACTGAAAAACGCCCAGCTGAATTACGAAAGGACCCTGAGCCTCCTGAACTCAGGCCTCATAGCCAGAATCGAGGCCGACCGCGACCGGACCGCCTTCGAGGTCCAGCAGAAGGAACTGGCGGAAGCCAGGGGGCAGCTGAGCATCCTGGAAGAGCAGACGGACCGCAACCGGGACATCAAGCGCAAGGAGCTGGCCCAGGCCGAGAGCCAGCTCAATATCCTGCTGGCGGGCGCGCGCGCTGAATCGGTCCGGGCGAGTGAATCCCAGGTATCGAAGCTGGAGGAAAAGCTCGCCATCTTCGAACAGCAGAGGGAAAAGCTGAAGGTACGCAGCCCCATAGAGGGGATCGTCGCCACCGCCCACCTGCAGAACCGGATCGGGGATTACCTCGAGAAGGGGGACCCCTTCTGCGACATCGTCAGCGAAGGGAGCATGCTCATCGAGATACCGGTCCCCGAAAAGGAGATCGGCGAGGTGAGCGTCGGGATGCCAATCAGCCTCAAGGTACGGGGGTACCCCGGCCGCTGGTATGAGGCCCATGTCAAAAGCATTGCGCCGGTGGCCGCCACCACCGGAACGGACCGCACGGTGCTCGTCCACGGAGAGCTGACCAACACCGACGGCACCCTGAAATCGGGGATGACGGGGGTCGGAAAAATCCTCTGCGGGAAACGCACCGTCTTCGCCATCGCCTTCCGCCGGGCCGTGCGTTGGATCCGAACCGAGTTCTGGGAATACCTCCCCTGAATTCCCCACCCGCCGGACACGTCCCCAAGATCCTCTGAAGCCAAGATTTCCGGCTCGGAAGCCCCAATAAAAAATTAAATAAACGGCACGGAATATGGTTGACAGTGCTTGAAAAGTGCTGCTAGATTGGCATCATTAGTGAGTTTGTCGTAAGCGGAGACGCTGCCGGAAGTTATGGCATGGGCGCTAATTGGCTTCCGGGTTTGGCGGATCCGTGGGAAAAGTTAAGTTTCTCGAATAGCTCTCTCACCTTGAAGAGCGCTTGGTCCATTGACAGAAAGTTCAAGCGGAACCCGGTGCTACTACCAATCTGAGCAAGAGCGCTAACCTGAGGTCGATAAAGGCTCTGCCTTGCAGGTTGTGTTTTTTGCCGATAGATCCTGTTCGCGTTTATCGGCAGACCGGACGGAAGCATTAGCAGTTTTTTCCGGTCGGCGGCATGGGCGCTGAACCATCCTGTGTTTGACCTCATTGTGTTGCAAACGCAGACCTTTTGGTCTCAAAGCCAAGGGGGGTGTGTTTGTGCTTTTAATCGGAGATTGTCAATTGCCGCTCCCAAGTTTGAGAAGGAGGGTAGCTATGGCAAGTGCGATTCTTTGGCTGTAGCCGGTGGTGAAACAGAATCATTGGCTCACTCAAAACCAAGTGGAGACTTCAAATGCAGACTGAAATCGAAATTCTCGAAAGCCGCGAAACGCCTGGAGTG
>JAFGSS010000091.1 GCA_016934555.1 Acidobacteriota bacterium
AAAGGGGGGAGTTGAACCCCCACCCCTTGCGGGACTGGATCCTAAGTCCAGCGCGTCTGCCAATTCCGCCACTTTCGCAGTTGTCCGTCGTATGTCCGGGTCATATGATTACCGCAGCCGGAGAGGCAAAAGCAAGGGCGAGTCTTCAACCAAACTCGCAATGTAACAAAGGCGGGGTACTCTGTCAATGGAAGCCGGGCGGGTTTATGAAACTGTTTTTCAGAAAACGCGTCCGCCCGCGGCGGCGGCCCCCCCGGCCCGGGGACGGGCGTGGTAGAATCTGTTTATCGAAAGGGAAGGTGCCATGAAACTTGGGGTCATAGACTACATCGATTGCGCCCACTTCATCCCCGGTCACGGAAAATGCGGGCAACCGCACGGCCACACCTACAAGGTCGAGGTCGTGATCGAGGGGGAGAACCGGTCGGGGATGATCATCGACTTCTCCGAGCTGAAGAAATCGATCAAGGAGGGGTTGGGCGACTTCGACCACCGGATGCTCAACGACCTGATCGAATATCCTTCGGTCGAGAACATCTGCGAGGCGGTCAAGCGGCGCCTGGCCGAACTCATCCCCTTTCCCTTCACCCTCAGGATCTGGGAGGGGGAGGGGAAATGGGTGGAGATGTAGGATCGGGACCCCTTCCGGTCCCGGCCCGTCATTCGGCCAGAGCCGGGTAGAGGGCCGGGTTGAACAGCAGCCGCGCCAGCCCCTTCTCGGCGGGCGCCATATCTTCCACGATCGCGCCCGCGCTCCCGGGGTCCGCCTCGACGAACCATCCGTACTCGCGGTCCAGGGCTTCCGCCGCCGGTTTCATCCGGTCGAGTCCCGGGAGCTTCACCTTCGGCAGGGGGAGGATCCTGCCGGTCGCAAAGCGCAGGAACTGCCGGATGGAGGCGAGGAAGGCGGGCCCCATCGATTCCATCCGCCTGGTCTTGATGTATCGGTAGGGGACATCAGAGCTTCCGGTCGGGATGAAATCGATCATCAGGGTATAGGCGCTTCCCTTGCGGTGGGTTACGGATCCCATGACGGCCCATTTGGCCCCCAGCCAGTTCGCGGCCGAGGCGGCGGCCTCATCGTTGAAACTGCGGGCGGCGCCCGCGGACGCGATGGCCGTCGGCATCGTTTCCCACAGCGGGATGACGACGAAATCAGGATACTGCTGGCTCGCCCTGGCCATGAGCAGGGGGCCGGCCATGGCCGCCCACCGCAGCTCCGGGTCGTCCTCGGGTACGCTGAAAGGGAGGACCACGATGCGCACCGGGCCGGCGTCGGCGACCGGCACCCTCCCCTTCTTCGCGCACCCCGTCAGCAGCGGCGACAGCAACAGGGCCGCCGCCGCGAGCATCAGCAGGCCGGTGCGAGCGCCGGCACGGCGACCGCCCGCGCTCCCTTTCATCCCGCACTTCTTCATCTTGCCACTCCCGGACGAGGGTTGTCGAAAACCGGAAGTATAACACCCCTTTCCCGAAAGCGGAGGGTGGAATTCGGGAGATATGGGCGGGGGGAGCGAAACAATGACGGGGGAGGAACGGCCCATGCGGGAAAAGGAGGATCGGGAGGGGGGGGTGGCCCTGCCGATGACGCTTTTCGCGCTGGTCCTCTTCTCGGTCCTGGGGCTTTTCATGAGCCTCGACGCCGTGACCGGGGTGAGGATCAGCGACAATTTCGAGTCTCATGCCAAAGCGACCTACGCCGCCCTGGCCGGACTGGACCACGCGGCCGCGCTCCTGGGCGGCCTCGATATCGACGCGGTGCTCCGGGGGCCGGACGGCGCCTGGGACGGCTCCCCCGCCTCGGTCGCCGCGGCCCGCACCGCGCGAGCGCGCATGCCTTTGCCGCCGCTGACGGCCCAGGCACTGGACCTCGCGGCTCCTGAGACGGCGACGGCCGCGCTCCCCGATGACGGGGTCCTGAGCACCGGGGCCTTCGCCGGCGCCGCGGGGCTCCCCCTCATCCCTGTCTCGGGGCTGCCCCTGTCCGCCGCCGGCGCCGAACCCGAACGGGTTCTCGGCCGCTATTTCGTCAAGGTGACCGACAACAACGGCAACCCTTCCGAACTCGGGGCCGACCCCGGGGACGACCCCTTCACCGACGGGGACGGGATCGTCATCGTCCGCTCCCTCGGGGTGGCCCGCACCTTCACCGAGTTCACCGGGGCCCTCGTGCGCCGCAACTCGGTGGCGGTCTTCGAAACCCGGCTCAGGCGGGAGCGGCTCTGGGACCCCGGCCCGGCCCTGACCGTCATCGGTTCTGCCGTGGACGCCCTCTTTGCGGGAGACCCCGTGATCGAAGGGCTGGGCGCGCCGGGGATCGGCGCGGTCGACACCGACGCGGGGGACGGTGTCGACCCCGCGCACCTCCTCCGGACGGCCGCGGGGGCCGCCGGGACCGTTGCGGGCGGGGGGCTGGAGACCCCCTCGGTGGGGGACATCACGGCCTCCATCGCTTCGGACCGGGACCGCGGGCGGCTGCTGGACCCCCGGGCCCTCGAGGACTTCATCCAGGTCCGGGCGCCGCGGATGGCCGACCTGGTGCTCGACGGCCCGCAAACATGGAGTGGGGGCGCGGCCCCCGATCTGGGCGTGTACAATAGTGCCGAACCGTGGAACGCCCCGGGGCAGGCGCCCAGAATCACCCTGGTCCGGGGGGACCTCTCCGCTCCGGAAGGCCTTTCCGGGGGAGGGATCCTCGTCGTGACCGGGGCGCTCGACTGCTCCGGCCCGATCGCCTGGGCCGGCCTGGTCCTGGTCCTGGGGGAGGGGAGGGTGGATCTTTCCGGCCCCGGGAGCGGCATCGAGGGGGGCTTCATCGTCGCGAACCTCACCCCGACGGCGGCGGGGGTGGTTTTCGGAACCCCGTGGGTGGCGATCGGCGGGAAGACCCGGATCGCGGCCCACCCGGCGGCGGTAAGGATGGCCCTCAGCCTCTTCCCCCTCACCCGCGTCGGCTTCCGCGAAATCACCACCGCCGACCCCTGACGGGGGGTCAGTGCCCCTTGCAGCCGGCGCAGCTCGAGGCGCTGCAGGAGGAGCATCCGGAGGAGATGGAGCGGGTGCTCCCGTCGGCG
>JAFGSS010000092.1 GCA_016934555.1 Acidobacteriota bacterium
CGTCGCCCTATGCCTCCCTTCCCTGCGCGGGGAGGAACCCGTGCCGCTGCCGGTGCGCAACGTCGAGCTCTACAAGAACGGGATGGGGTTTTTCGAGCACCGGGGAGCGGTGCGGGGGAATCAGACCGTGGAGATCACCCTGCCCGGCGCCCAGCTGAACGACGTGCTCAAATCGCTCACGGTCCTCGACCTGGGAAGCGGCCAGATCACGGGCGTCAACTACGATTCGGTCGCCCCGCTCGAAAAGCGGCTCGCGGAGATGCCGATCGACCTCGGTTCCAACCCCGGCCTCGTCCCCTTCCTCAACCAGCTGCGCGGCGCCGCGGTCGAGATCCGCACCCCCTCCGGCCCGGTCGCCGGCAGGCTGATGGGAGCAGAGACGAGGACCCGGACGGCGGGGAACGGGGAGACATTCCAGGAAATCCTCCTCAGCCTCCTTACGGCCGACGGCCAGGTCCGGCTGGCCGGGCTGGAATCGGCGGGCGCGCTCGGGATCAGCGACGCCGCGCTGGCGGGCGACCTGGGGCGCCAACTGGAGGTCCTCGCGAGCGGCCACCGGCGCGATATGCGCACGCTCCGCATCAGCACCGCCGGGAGCGGGGAGCGCGAACTCTACGTCGGCTACACCTCCGAGACCCCCATCTGGAAGACGACCTACCGTATCGTCCTCGATCCGGGGAAAAAACCGCTCCTGCAGGGGTGGGCCATCGTGGACAACACCACCCCCATGGACTGGACCGATGTCTCCCTCGCCCTGGTCGCGGGGGCCCCCGTCAGCTTCATCCAGGACCTGGCCCAGCCGATCTACGGGCGGAGGCCGGTGATCCCCGTGGCCCAGGGGGTCCAGGTCCGGCCGCAGACCTATGAAGCCACCCTGGAGCTGGATAGAGCGGAGGAGGAGGCGCCGGAGGTGGCCTACCCCGAAGAGCGTGCGCTGAAATCGATGGCCAGAAGCGCGCTGGGGGAAATCGCCGGCGGGATGATGTCGGCCGCCCCCCCGCCGCCGGCTCCGGCGCGGATCTCCGAGGCGATGCGGCGCCAGGCCGCGCCCGCCGCGCAGGCGGGGGCGGTGGGGGATCAGTTCGAATACCGGCTGCGCCGGCCGGTGACCATCCGGCGCAACGAATCGGCCCTCCTTCCCATTCTCCAGTCGGACGTGGAGGGGGAGAAGGTCTCGGTGTTCCGTCAAAACGGGAACGAACAGCACCCGCGCCTGGCCTTCTGGCTCCGCAATTCGAGCGGCCTGACGCTCGACGGGGGACCCGTGACCCTGATCGACGGCAACGCCTTCGCGGGCGAGGGGTTGTTCGAGACGATCCAGCCGGGGGAAAACCGGTTGCTCGATTACGCCGTGGACCTCGGGACCGTCGTCTCGACCGCGCAGGCGAGCGAACGCCGGCGCGTGGAGCGGGTGGTGATCCGGCAGGGGACGATGCGCCTCGTCGCCAAAATGGCCGAAACCACGACCTACCGGATCCGGAACAACAACGATGCGGCGCGCGCGGTGGTCCTGGAACACCCGGTGCGGGCGGGCTGGACCCTGGTCGGGGCGAAACCGGCCGAGACGAGCGCCAGCTTCCATCGCTTCACGGTGGCGGCCGGGCCGAAGGCAACGGCCACGTTCGTGGTGGAGGAGGAGTCTCCGCTCGAGTCGGTGTTCGCCCTTTCCTCCGTCACGGCCGACCAGGTCGCCGTCTGGGTCCGCGACCGTTCCATCGATCCCGAGACCGAGCGCCAGCTGCGAGCCATCGCCGCCCTGCAGGCCGAAATCGCCTCGTTCGGCGCACGGCTCGCCGCGCTCGAACGGGAGCGGAACGACATCTTCAGGGACCAGGAGCGGGTGCGGGGCAACCTCGAGCGCCTCGGCCAGGGCCCGGACGAAGCCGCCCTGCGCCTGCGCTACATCCGCCAGCTCGACGGCCAGGAGAACCGGATCGCGGCCATGAAAACGGAGGGGGAAAAGCTGGAGACCGGGCGCGCGGCGGCCGAGCAGCGACTCCTGGAGCTGATTGAAAAGCTGAGTGTGGACCGGACGCTCTAGCCGAAGCGGGGGGGCGGCCGCACGGCCGTCCCCCCGCGCAGGATCAGAAGCGGACCGACTGGACGATCCGCTGGAACATGTTGCGGTAGGAGGCGTACTCCTCCTCCGGGGCGACGAAGATGAAGTAGACCAGCCCCTCCGGGCGGACCAGCGTGACGAGCCAGTCGGTCTCCTGCCCCCCTGACGGGGAGCCGTTGACGAATTCCATCGAGAGGGCCACCTGGCCGCCGACGCGGATCTGCCCCCGGTCGCGCATGAGGCGCATCCCGGGGTTGGAGCGCTGCAGCCGCGCGACGAGCTGGTCGGTGGCGTCCTTCAGGCTGACGGCGGCGCCGCGGCGCGTGACCGGCTCATAGACCGCCATCATCCCCCCGTAAGCCAGCGCCCCCTCGTTCCCGACCGTCACGATGCCGCCGTCGGGAGCCAGGGCGAAATCACGCTCCTCCCCGTAGACGCGCCAGTTGTCCGGGTGCTGCAGCCGGACGTAGCCGCTGTCGTAGCTCCTCAACCGGCTGGAGGGGGGCTCGGGACGCGATGCCGCCGGGACCGTGGAAGCGCCCGGCTGGGACTGCTGCGCAGCCGTGCCCTGGGGCGCGGGGGGGAGCGATTGCAGCAGCCGCCTGATGTTCTGAAAATCCCTCGAATCGACCGCCGCCCGTGCGGGGAGCGGGCCGAGGCGCGCGATCTCCTGCTGGATTCCCCGGATCCGGTTGTCGGGATTGGGGTGGCTGCTGAAGAAATCGGTCCCCCGGTTCCCCGTTTCCAGCTTCTCGAAAAAGGTAGCCATGGAGCGCGGGTCGTAGCCGGCGTCGTAAAGGATCTGCGAGCCGATGAGGTCGGCCTCCCGCTCGTCGTCGCGCGAGTACTTGAGCAGGATCGAATTGACCGTAAAGGCGGCGCCGATCTGCGCCAGCGCCCCCGCCATGGAGTCGTTCCCCATGATGCCCCCGAAGATGGCGAGCGGGGCCTGGTAGAGCTGCTGCTTGCTGGCCTGGTTCGTCCCGTGGCGCAGCGCGACATGGCCGATCTCGTGCCCGATCACCCCGGCCAGTTCCGCCTCGTTGTCCGCGGCCTCGATCAGCCCGCGGTGGATGTAGAGGAACCCCCCGGGGAGGGCGAAGGCGTTGATGCTCGCGTCGTTGACACATTTGAACTGGTAGGGGTACTTCTCCCCCGGCGCGTAACCGGCCAGGCGCTTCCCCAGCCGGTCGAGGTAGTCGTCCACCCGGCGCTGGTTCAGCATCGGCAGCTGCCGTTCGGCGTCCTGGGCCACCTGCCGCCCGAGTTCCACGTCCTGCGCGGGCGAGAAGAGGTTCCATCCCGGCTTGAGCGCCGTCCTCTGCCCGAAGGCGGCGACTGAAAGAATGAGCGTGAGAACCACGGCTAAGACAGGCTTGAATGCAGCGGATCGGAAATTGCGGTTCATGGCCATACCTCCCTTAAGAAAAGGGTAGCGGAACCGGCCGGAAATGGTAACTGGAGATTTTACGGCGACCGGCGGGTGCCGGGCCGGACCTCGACGGTGATGGTGCGTTCGGCCCCCTTGCGGAGCACGCTCAGGACCAGGCGCTCCCCCAGCCCGTGGGTCTGCCAGTAGGAGGCGAAGCTGGCGGCGTCGAAAATCGGCTGCCCGTCCATGGCGACGACCACGTCGCCGGCGAGGACCCCCGCCCTTTCGGCCGGCGTCTCCTTCACCACGTCGACGACCAGGAGTCCCGTCTGCCCCGGTATCCGCATGGCGTCGGCCAGGTCGGGCGTCATCACGACGGTGTCGAGCCCGATGGCGGGCTTGGGAAGGTTCAGGGATACCTGGCGCTGGAACAGCTGCGGCTTGCGCACCCCCACCATGGCGGCGAGTTCCACCGGTTTCCCCCCGCGCACGATCCCGAGTTTCACCCGGGAGCCGACGGCGGAATCCTGGACCAGTTGGATGAACTGCCGGACGTCCCGGATTGCAGCTCCGTTGTAGCGGACGAGGAAATCGCGCGGGCGCACGCCCGCTTCCAGCGCCGGGCTTTCGGGGTCCAGTTCCTCGACAAGGACCCCCCCGGGCGCATCCTCGAGATAGAGACCCAGCCATCCGGCCCGAATGTCCCCTCCCGTGGCGATGATCTTTTCGGCGGAAGCCAGGAGCGGGGAGATGGGGTACACGATCATTTCCATCCCCAGCGGGTCCCGGTCGGCCACGAATCCCAGCACGCGGTGGTCCCGGGTCAGGATCGGCTGGCTGATGTCGGGGGCGGGGAGGTTCATCCGGAGCATCCAGTTGCCCCCGGCCGGCAGGCCGGGACCGGTCCCCACCGAAAGGACCCGGGCCTCCCGGAAACCCGATCGGTCCGCACCCCCGGCCGCCGGGGCCATGATCACCGCCCCGTCCTGCACCTGGCAGTCCCGGCAGACGGGGGTTTCCCGGAGCCTCCCCCTGAGGAGGCGGACAACGGCGGCGCCGTTGCTCTGGTCGACGCCGATCAGTTTCCCCTGCCACTTCGCCCCGTCGCCGGTCGTGATTTCGATCCTGGCTTCGTGCGCCTGGACATCGACCCAGCGATAGCCCAGGAAGGCCAGGATGTGCCCCTCCCGGTCGATCACCACCCCCGTGGAGGGGAAATCGCGCACGATGATGGGGCTGTAATCCTCCAGGATCTGCCCGTTGAGCAGGAACATCCCCTTGGCGCCCGGCATCTCGCTGATGATGTTCACCCGCACCAGGCCGGCCCCCCCGGCGACTTCGTCCGGGTATCCTTCCAGCCCGAAGCCGGCCCCGGAGAGGAGGGCTCCCAGGAGCAGCGCCCCGGCGCAGCGGCCGAACCTGCGATGAAGGACTCGGGTCATGGCGCTCAGTGACTCACGTTGCGGATGAAATATTCCTCGGAAGCCTGCCCGTACTTCACATAGAGCTTCCGGGGCAACCGGTCGGGCAGCGCGTGGCTCTCGGGCCCCACCAGCAGGTAATCCACGACTTCCATCCCGTTATATTGCCGTTCCCGCGGAAAGCGCACCTGCAACGTCCGCGGGGAAGCGGCCACGTCCACCGGGACCGCCACGGCCAGGTCGGGAGGCGGCGCAACAGACTCCGCAACGGGTTCCCGGGCCGCCTCTCTCTCCGGGGGAGCTGCCGGCAACTTCCTTTCCACGACCGGAACCGTTGCGATCCGAACGGCTTCTACCTGAGTTGCCTGGGCCTGCACCGGTTCGGCCCGGGCCTGTTCCACCCGAACCGCATCCGCCCCCGGGGCTTCCGGCCCTGCCTGTTCCGCCGTCACGGCGGCCCGGGAGCCGGGCCCGGGAGAGGGGTGGAACGCGTAAAAGGCGCCGAGGCCCAGGGCAAGAACGCCGGAGGCCGCCAGAGCCAGGGTGCCGGGAGAGGGGAGCCCGAATCCATAAGTCCCGATGCCGCGCAGCCGGGTGAGGAACCAGCGCGATTTCCGCGCGGCGATCTTCCCGCACACGGCCGCCTCGAAGCCTTCGGGCGCCCTCACCCGGGCGAGGCCGGCCGCCATGCGGCCGAGACGCCGGGCGTCGGCCAGCGCCTTTCCGCACCGGATGCACTCCCCGGCGTGCCGCTCCATGCCGAAGCGGCCGGGGAAATCGAGCCCCCCTTCGAGGTAATCTTCCAGGTTGCGGTGAAACGTGCGACAGTTCATGGCGATCCGTTATACGTAATGCTCCAGCTTGCGCTGCAGCAGTTCCCTCGCCCGGTGGAGCCTCGACTTGATGGTCCCGGGCGAGCATTTCAGAATTTTCGCGATCTCCTCGTACGGCAGTTCCTGGACCTCCTTCATCACGAAGGCGGTCCGGTATTTCTTCGGCAGCGAGCGGATGGCCTCCTCGAGGACCTGTCCGCTCTCCTTGCGCAGGACTTCGTCCCGCGGACTTCGCCGGGTGTCCCGCAGTTCGAATTCCGGGCCGTCCGGATCCTCCGCCTGCCGGTTCCCCCAGACATTGCGGTAGAACACCTGCCCGCGCCTCTTGCGGTAGCGCATCTCGTCGATGGCGAGGTTGGTCGCGATCCGGTAGATCCAGGTGGAGAACTGGTAGAGGTTGCTGTAGCGGTGGATGTTCTGGTACACGCGCAGGAACGTCTCCTGGGACAGGTCGACGGCGATGTCGTAATCCCCGACCATCATGTTGACGTAATTGGTGATCGAATCCTTGTAGCGGCCCACCAGCTCGGTGAAGGCGGCGTCGTTGCCGGCAATGAAGTCTCTGACCAGACTGTTGTCGGTGACGGGGCCGCCCTGGCTCGCTAACTCCCAATTATCGATCTTGATGGCTTCTTCCCGGGATTGAGAAGTCAATCGTTAACCTCCAGGCGGCTGCGGTCGCCCTGCCGGGACCGTCCGTCCTCGCGCTATCCGTCGCCACAGCCGCACGTCTCCTATACCCATCGTACATACACGATACCATGCCCCGCGGGTTCCCGAATTTTCCCTCCTTTTTCCGGCCTCCCGGGGGTCACTTCATATCCATCCAGTTGTCGGCCGCGCATAGGTCGACCTTGAGAGGGACGGCGAGTTCGGCCGCCCCCTCCATCTCCCCGCGCACCAGCCTGCCCACCTCGTCCGCCTCCGCCTCCGGCGCCTCCAGCACCAGCTCGTCGTGCACCTGCAGCAGGATCCGGGCCCGCGCCCCGCGCTCCGCCAGCGCCCGGTGGACGCGGATCATGGCGATCTTGACGATGTCGGCCGCCGTCCCCTGGATGGGGCTGTTGACGGCGATCCGCTCCCCGAAGTTGCGCACGTTGTGGTCCTTGCTCTTCATTTCGGGAACCGGGCGGATGCGGCCGTAGATGGTCCGGACCACCCCCTGCTCCCTGGCCTCCTCGACGGTCCGGTCGAGCCAGGCGCGCACCCCGCTGTAGCGGCGGAAGTAGGCGTCGATGAACTCCTGCGCCTCCTCCCGCGAGATCCCGAGCCCCTTGGCGAGGCCGAAGGCGGACTGGCCGTAGACGATGCCGAAATTGATCGCCTTGGCGCGCCGGCGGCACTCCTTGCGGTTCTCGAGCTGCTCCGCGGTGAAGACCTCGCGCGCCGTCCGGTCGTGGATGTCCTCCCCGGCCCGGAAGGCGGAGACCAGGACTTCGTCGCCGGAAAGGTGCGCCAGCACCCGCAGCTCCACCTGCGAGTAGTCGGCCGAGATCAGCAGGTTCCCCGGTTCCGCGACGAAGGCGCCCCGGATCAGGCGCCCCATTTCGGTCCGGACCGGGATATTCTGCAGGTTCGGGTCGGAACTCGACAGCCGCCCCGTCGCGGCCCCGGTCTGGTTGAAGGAGGTGTGGACGCGCCCCGTCCCGGGGTGGATCAGGACCGGGATCGCGTCGACGTAGGTGGACTTGAGCTTGGCCACCTGGCGGTATTCGAGGATCAGGCGGGGGATGTCGTAGGTCTCCGCCAGTTCCTCCAGCACCCCCTGGTCGGTGCTGTAGCCGCCGGTCTTCCGGGTCTTCTTCAAACTCGGCAGGTTGAGCTTCTCGAACAGGACCTCCCCCAGTTGCTTGGGGGAGTTGATGTTGAACTCCACGCCGGCCGCCTCGTGGATCCTGGCGGTCAGCCCGGACAGGCGCCGCTCCATTTCGGACGACATCTTCCTGAGCGTTTCGCGGTCCACCCTGATCCCCGTGCGCTCCATCTCGACGAGCACCGGCACGAGCGGCAGGTCGATCTCCTCGTACAGCCTGCGCAGCCCCAGCCGGTCGAGCTCCGGATCGAGGGCTTCGTAAAGGCGGCGCACGGCGTCCAGCCGCCGGCAGAGGGTTTCTTCGAGCGCGCCCGGTTCCTCGGGCAGCAGTGACCCCTGCCGCGGTCCCTTTTCCTCCTCGAGCGCCAGGTGCAGCCGGTCCAGGGCCCATCGCTTCAGGGCGTAATCGCCCGTGTTGGGCGAAGTGAGAAACGCCATCAGCATGACGTCGACCGGGGGCTTGCCGGGACGGACCCCCATCTTTTCCTGCAGGGAGAGGAAGGGCTTGGAATCCCAGCAGACCAGCCCGACCGACGGGGTTTCGGCCAGTTCGCGCCAGAGGGCGGCCTGGCCCGGGTCCTCGAGGTCGAGGAGCACGGCGTCGTCCGTCCCGCCCTGGACGACGACGGCGGTGACCGTCGCCCCCCCCGCGACGTTCTGCTCGACGAAAAGGGTCTGGTGCTTCCGCATCGATGCCAGGAAAGCACCGGCCCCGGAGGCATCGAGCCATCCCCCGGCGAGCGGCCCGCGCACCTCCTCGTCGAGGAACTCCTCCATGAGCGCCTTGAACTCCAGCTCGGAAAAGAGGGCAAAGGCGGCCTGGCGGTCGGGCGGCCGCAGCGCCAGCGACTCGAGGTCGAGCTCGATCGGGAGATCGAGGTGGATGGTGACCAGTTCGCGGCTCATGAGGATCTGCTCCTCGTGGTCCCTGAGGCTCGCCTGGTGCGCCTTCTTCTTCACCCGGTCCCTGTTCCTGAGCAGGTTCTCGATACTGCCGAAATCCCGGATCAGCTCCCGCGCCCCCTTCTCCCCGATCCCGGGCGCGCCGGGGACGTTGTCCGAAGCGTCCCCCCAGAGACCCAGCAGGTCCGGCACCTGCTCCGGGAGGACCCCCAGCTTCTCCTCCACCTCGGGCGGCCCGAGAAAGCGGTCCTTCATCGCGTCGAAAACGACGACCCGGTCACTCACCAGCTGCAGCATGTCCTTGTCGCTCGTCACGATCACGGACTCGAGGTCGCGCTCCGCGGCCTGCCGCGCCAGGGTGCCGATCACGTCGTCGGCTTCGTACCCCTGGCACCCGATCACGGGGATGTGGAACGCCTCGCACACCCTGCGGATATAGGGGATCTGCTCCACGAGGTCCGCCGGCATCGGCTTGCGCGTGGCCTTGTAGGCCCCGTACCGCTCGTGCCGCACCGTCGGCCCCTCCAGGTCGAAGGCGACGCCGATGTAGTCCGGTTTCTGCTCCTCGACGAGCTTGCGCAGCATCGAGGTGAAACCGTATACGGCGTTGGTCGGGATCCCCCGGGAGTTGCCGAGGCCGCGGATGGCGTAATAAGCCCGGTAGATGTGGGACATGCCATCGACCAGGAAAAATCGCTTGGGGCTCATGGGATTCCCTTTCCTATGCTGTGGTGTTGCCGCTCCCCTTCTTTCCGGCCCTGGGGTGGCAGTTCCGGTAGACCCGGACGAGCTGCTCGACCGAAACGTGGGTGTACTTCTGTGTGGTCGAGAGGCTGCTGTGCCCCAGCATCTCCTGGATCGCGCGCAGGTCGGCGCCCGCGCTGAGCATGTGGGTGGCAAAGGTGTGGCGCAGGGTGTGGGGATGCACCTTCAGCCTCTCCGCGAGCCGGACGACGTAGCGGTCCACGATGTTCCCGACGCTCCGGCTGCTCAGCCGGCCGCCGCGCAGGTTGAGGAACACCGCCTCCCTCCCGCGCGGCGCGGGGGCCTGCGGCCGGCCGAAGCGCGGGCGCACCTCCAGGTAGGACTGCAGCGCCGCGGCCGCGAGCGCGCCGAAAGGGACGATGCGCTCCTTCTCCCCTTTCCCGAGCACCTGGACCAGCCCTTCTTCGAGGCTGAGGTCGCCCAGGTCCAGCCCGACCAGTTCGCCCGCACGCAACCCGGAGCCGTAGAGCAGCTCCAGAATCGCCCGGTCCCGCCGGCCCGCATCGGTCGACGCATCGGGCGCTTCCACCAGGGCCCGGGCCGCATCGACGCTCAGGTAGCCCGGAAGCCGGATCTCCTGCTTCGGGGAAGCGACGGCCCGGGCCGCGTTGGCCCGGACCACCCCCCGGGCAGTCAGGAATTTCATGAAGGAGCGCAGCGCCGCCAGCTTCCGCGCCACGGACGATCTCCGGTTCCGCTTTTCGTAGAGAACGCCCAGGAACTCGCGCACGGTGAGGTTGTCGATCTCGTCCGGTTCCGGGGCCGGACGGGGATCCCCCGCCGGGGACGTCGTCAGCCAGGCGTGGAACTGCATGAGGTCCGAGGCGTAGTTGCGCAGGGTGTGCGGGGAGGCGTTCTTCTGGACGCGCAGGTACTCCAGGTATTGTCCGATCCAGGAGGCCAGGGTTTCGGCCATGAGGTCCTCGTTCAGTTGGCGGCGGCCCCGTCGGATAATGACGTGATCCACCGGTCCATCTCGGCAAGCGCCCGCTCGACCTGCCGCAGGCGGCGCTCTTTCCGGTCGCGGATGTCGGAGTCCGCCCCGGAATCCCGGAGCAGGCCGAAGGTGATGTTGGCCGGCTGGAAGCGCTCCCCGTCCCCGAAGGCCAGGTAACGGACCAGGCTGCCGCAGGCGGTCGCCGGCGGGGGGGTGACGCACCCCAGCCCCCCGGCCAGCCGGGCCGCGTTGATCCCGGCCAGAAGCCCCGTGGCGATCGATTCAATATACCCCTCCACGCCGCACAGCTGCCCTGCAAAAATGAGCCCCGGCCTGCTTTTGCTCTGCAGCGTCGGGTGGAGCAGCCGGGGGGCATTGATGTAGGAATTGCGGTGGATCTGGCCGAAGCGGAGGAACTCCGCCTGTTCGAGCCCGGGGATCATCCGGAATACCCGTTGCTGCTCCGGGAATTTCAGGTGGTTCTGGAACCCCACCAGGTTGTAGCTGTCGGCCATGAGGTTTTCCAGCCGCATCTGCACGGCGGCGTAAGGCCTGCGCCCCGTGCGCGGGTCCACGAGCCCCACCGGTTTCATGGGACCGAAGCGGAGCGTGTCCACTCCGCGCCGGGCCAGTTCCTCGATCGGGAGGCACCCCTCGAAAAAGCACGCCTCCTCGAAGGAGCGCAGGGGGGCCGATTCCGCCCCGACCAGGGCCTCGTAAAAAGCGAGGTACTCCTCCCTGGACAGGAAGGCGTTGAGATAGTCCTCCCCCCCCTTGCCGTAGCGGGAGGCGGCCGAGAGGCGCGCGCGGTCCAGGGTGGCGGCGTCCACGATAGGGGAGATGGCGTCGTGAAAATAGAGGTTCCGGCT
Organism: Acidobacteriota bacterium; assembly: GCA_016934555.1. GTDB lineage: Bacteria > Acidobacteriota > UBA6911 > UBA6911 > UBA6911 > UBA6911. Next base: position 10,973 of record JAFGSS010000092.1, read on the forward strand.
CCCGGCGAAGCGCGCGATCGATTCCGCAAGGGGGTCGGAGGTCAGGGGGCCGCTGGCCACCACGACGATTCCGTCCGCGGGAAGCTCCCGGACCTCCTCCCGGACGAGGTCGATGCCGCCCGCGGCCGCGATCTCTTCCGTCAGCCGGCGGCTGAACGCCTCCCGGTCGACGGCCAGGGCGTGCCCGGCGGGGACCCTCACCTCGTCCGCCACCCGCATGAGGAGGCTGTCGAGGCGCCGCAGCTCCTCCTTGAGCAGGTAGGGGGCCGTTCCGGGCGCATCCGATTTGAGCGAGTTGCTGCAGACGAGTTCCCCCAGCCGCCCGGTCGAGTGGGCGGGGGTCATGACCTCCGGCCGCATCTCCACCAGGCGCACCGCGACCCCGCGCCGTGCGGCCTGCCACGCCGCCTCGGTCCCCGCCAAGCCCCCGCCTATGACCGTAACTCTCGTTTCCATCAGCAGATTCTAGTTTATGAGGGGCCGGGGAACAATAGCGCGCCCCGGTGAACCCTGCCGCGCCGCGAGGAATCCAATCCATTACGGGTCCCGCGCGGTTCCCGATCCGTCAACCGATCCGCAGGAGGACATCATGAAGAAAACGATCATCCTGGCCGTATGGGCGCTCCTGGCCCCGCTGGCCGCCTGGGCGCAGCCGGAAGTCCCGGCAGTGGAATTATTCGGGGGCTATTCCTACTTCCGGGCCAACCCGGAAGGATTCAACCTGAACGGGTGGAACGCCTCGGTGACGGGCAACCTGACCGAATGGTTCGGCATCGAGGGGGACTTCAGCGGGCATTACGGGAGGCCGACCTGGTCCGGCGTTCCGATCGACGGGGTCCAGATCCGGTCGCACTCGCTGCTCGCGGGACCGAAAATAACCATGCGCGGGCCGAGGGCCGAACCCTTCGCCCATTTCCTCATCGGGGCCAATGTCGCCTCCACCGAAGAGTACGGGGTGAGCCGGTCCGATTCCGCCCTGGCCGCCGTGGTCGGCGCGGGGCTGGACCTCCCCATCGGCCGGCACCTGGCGGTGCGCCCTTTCCAGGTCGATTACCTCATGACGCGCTACGACGTCGGGGGCTACCCGGACGAACGCCAGAACAACTTCCGCTTCTCGGCCGGGGTCGTGTTCCGGCTGGGCCGATAGCCGGGCGCAGCCCGACAAAGGAAGGCAAAAACATTCAGGTTTCGGCCCCCCGGCCGATATGTATTCCGAGAGCGAACCAACGCATCGGCGGGGCGGCGACATGGGTACGGAAGAAAACGGGACGGACATCATCATACCGGTATGCAACGGGTACCGCTCGACCCGCACCCTGCTCGAGGCCGTCTACCGCCACACCGACCTTCCGTTTCATCTCTTCGTCGTCGACAACGCCTCCGGGGACGAGACCGCCGACCTCGACAAGATCTACACCCGGGACATCACCGTCATTCGAAACCGCCGCGACCGAGGCTGGAGCGGCGCGGCCGACCAGGCGATCGAGTCCGGGCGCAACCCCAACGTCGTGCTGATGCAGGGCGGGGTGGAGGTCTCCACGGGATGGCTCGGAAACCTCCTGGCCTTCCTCGACACCCACCCGCGCATCGGGGCCGTCGCCCCCCTCGGTTCGGGCGCCGACGACCGGCAGGGGGTGGATCGTGTGCGCGAGCGGTTGGCCCGGCAGATCCCCGTCTTCCGGACCGAAGACCTTCACGAGCGCAACCGTATCCTGAAATACCATTTCCACCGGGCCGGAATCCTGGTCGAAGGCCCCCTCGACTTCTTCTGCGTCCTCCTCAAGCGGCGCACCCTCGACACCGTCGGCCCCCTGGCCAACGGCACCGGCGAAACCGGCGACGGCTACTGCCGCCGCCTGCGCCGGGCGGGTTACGTCCTCGGCCTGGCGCTCGACACCTACGTTCTGCATCACGCTGATCCGGCGCCGCAGGCCGCGTCACGCCGCGGCCGGAATCAGGGAACGTACTTGTAGCCCCGGCCGCGCAGGCTGACGAAATGGCGCGGCCGCTCAGGCTCCTCCTCGAAATGCTTGCGCAACCGGACGATGAAGTTGTCGACGGTGCGGGTCTCCACCCCGGAATGATAGTCCCACACCTTTTCGAGCAGCTCACGGCGCGAGAACACCCGGTTGGGGGCCGAGGTCAGCGTCTGGAGCAGCCGGGCCTCGAGCGCCGTCAGCTGGACCCCCCCCCGCGGCCCCTCCCCCCGGAGCTCCTCGAGGTCCACCGGCCAGGCCCCCACGGCCGTCTTTGGCGCCACTCCCCCCTCTCCGGCGTACCACGCGGCGCGCTCCAGCATCCGCCTCACGCGCAGCAGCAGTTCGCGCAGGTGAAAGGGCTTGACCACGTAGTCGTCGGCGCGCAGTTCCAGCCCGCGGACCCGGTCCTCGGGCGCCGCCCGGGCGGTGAGCATGATCACGGGGACCTTCGGGTCGCGCTGCCGGATCCGGCGCGCGACCTCGAAACCGTCCAGGTCCTCGAGCATGATGTCCAGGATGATCAGGTCGAACGGCCGGCGCTCGTACCGGGCGAGCGCCTCGCGCCCGCTCCCGGTGGCGCTCACCTCGTACCCCTCCTGCTCGAGGTTGAATTCGAGCGGGCGGGCGATATGCACCTCGTCTTCCACCAGCAGGATCCGGGGAGGGCGCTCTTTTCTCACCATGTCAGACCTTGTCCTCCGCTCCCGGACCGGGGGGGCGCCGCGCCGTCAGGCTCCAGTATTTCCGGACCCGGGGGAGGCGCACGCTGAAGGTGGCCCCGCGGCCGATGCCGGGGCTGCTGGCCCAGACCCTGCCGCCGTGGTTCTGCACGATAGTGCGCACGATGTAGAGGCCGAGCCCGGTCCCGCGCAGGTGCCGCGTCTCCTCCTCCGAGCCGCGCCAGAACATCTTGAAAACGTTTTTGAGATCCTTGCCCGGGATCCCGTTCCCCCCGTCGACGACGTCGATGCGGCAGCTGCGCATTTCCCGGTGCACCCGGATCCGGACCCGGGTATCGGGGGGGGAGTAGCGGGCGGCGTTCTCCAGCAGGTTGCCGATGACCACGCGCATGGCCGACCTGTCGATGACCGCGTGCACGTCGCGCCCCTCGTCGAATTCTATCCTGCGCCCCTCCTTCTCGTACAGGTGGCGGTCCTCCTCCAGGATATCCTCGATGAAGCGCCGGATGCTGACCGGCTCCATCCGGTAGCGGCCCGGAGTTTTCCCGATCCGCGCCGCCCCCAGGATCCGGTCGATCAGGGTCGTCAGCCGCTCGGTGTCCCTCAGCATCATGGCGATGTACTCCCGCTTCTTCTCCTCGGGCATCTCCCTGAGGGCGAGGGTTTCGAGCGCCAGTTGGATGGAGGCGACGGGGGACTTGAGCTCGTGGGTGACGTTGGACACGAACGCGCGCTGCATTTCGTTGAGCCGCCGCTGCTTGATCCAGAAGATGAAGATCACGGTCGCGCCGGCGAGGATCAGCGTGAGGAGCAGGGCCCCCTCGAGCATCGGCCCCCACCCCATCCCCTCGACCTCCATCTGGGTCCGGAGCCGCTCCGCCATCTCACGCAGCTGGGCGTGCTTCTCGATGTACCACCGGATCCAGACCACCATCACCAGGACCCAGAGGGCCTGCAGCAGCAGGAATACGGTGACAGGGTGATAGAGCCAGCGGGTCTTCAGGCGGATATTCTTGATCATGGCCGCCCTGCCTTCGGGGGTCTATTCCGGCGGAACCACGGTCGCCGGCTCCTCGTTCCCGTCGTGGAGTACGTGGAGGATTTCGGCACCGAACTCGCTGACGCGCCACTGCAGCATTCCGGGAATGTTGCGAAACGCTTCCAGGTCGGCGGGAGGCTCCGCGGCCAGGGCCTCCAGCAGGTTGGCGGGGAAAACGACCCCCACGTTCAGCTTGAGCTCGGCCGCCTTCCCGACCCGCCACTGCTTGAGCCGTTCGAAACGCTGTTTGGCGGCGCGGCTGGGGGGCTTGCCCCCGGTACGCGGGGGAAGCGCCAGGATGGAAGGGGCCTGTTCGCCCGCGGCAGCCAGGGTGTCGATGATGGCGGGCCCGAAGCGGCGGGCGACCCGGTAGGAGACTCCGGGGCGGCCGAACAGTTCCTGCGCGGCTTTCGGCGGACGGCGCGCCAGGTCCACCAGCACGGAGTTGTTGATCACCTTGAACGAGGGGACGTCGAGCCGGCGCGCGGCGTCGTCGCGCAGCAGGAAGAGCGCGCGCAGGGCCACCTGCTCCTGCGGCTGGAGGTCACGGTACCCCTTGATCCGGCGGAAGGCCTCGCTGTCGAATTCCTTTTCCGGCTTCTCGTTGGCGGCGGCGGCCGCGAACTCCTCCCGCGCCCAACCGAGGCGCCCCATGCCCCTCAACTCCTCCTCGAGGACGTCGCGCAGCCGGAGCAGGTGGTGGGTGTCCATGGCCGCGTACTCGAGCTGCTCGTCCACCAGCGGGCGCCGCGACCAGTCGTCGCGCTGCCGGCGCTTGGAGTGGTAAATCCCCAGGATCTTCTCCATCAGGGCGCCGAGGCCGAGGAACTCGTACCCCGCGAGCTGCGCGGCGATATGGGTGTCGAAGAGATTGGCGAACGCGAAGCCGTAATCGCGCCGGAGGCAGAAGGTATCGTATCCCGCGGCGTGAAACACCTTCTCGACCCCCGGGTCGGCGATGATGGGGCCCAGTTGCGGGATCTCATCGAGCGCCAGCGGATCGAGGATGAAAGTATCCCGGTCCGAGGAAATCTGGATCAGGCACACCTTCTCGAAGTAATGGTAGAGGCTGTCGGCCTCCATGTCGATGGCCAGGCGGGGGGCGGAGCGCACCCTCTCCATCATGGCCTGGAAGTCCCCGGAAGTGGACACCAGGGTGTACGGCGGCGGGGTGTGGGGGGTCGACTCATCAACTGACGGAACATTCATAGCGCCCACACTCTACCAGAACGGGACGCCCGATGGGAATGAGCAATTGCGCCGGCGCCCGGGACCGCCTACCCGCGGGAACCCCGGGAAAGCGTCCGCAGCCTCCCCACAACCTTCCCGAGGATGTCGAGCGCCCGGTCGATCTCCTCCTCCGTATTCTGCCGGCTGAGGCTGAAGCGGAGCGACCCCTGGACCACCTCGGGCCGGAGCCCCATCCCCCGGAGCACGTGCGAGGGCTCGAGCGACCCGGAGGAGCAGGCCGACCCGGTGGACGCGGCCACCCCCTCGAGATCGAGCGCGATCACGGCCGCCTCCCCCTCCAGGCGCTCGAAGGACAGGTTCGTGATATTGGGAAGCCGCGGCCCCAGGCCGTTGACGCGCCCCCCGGCGATGCGTTCGAGCGCCCCCTGCTCGAAACGGTCGCGCAGGGCGGCCACCCTCCCCCCCATCTCGGGGAGCCGCTCGGCCGCCAGGCGCGCGGCAACTCCAAAGCCCGCGATCGCCGGGACGTTCTCCGTCCCGGCCCGGCGCCTGCGCTCCTGCGCCCCGCCCGTAAGAAACGGAGCGATCGGAGTCCCCTTTCGGATCCAGAGGGCGCCCACCCCCTTGGGTCCGTGGATCTTGTGCGCGGAGAGGGAAAGAAGATCGACCCCGAGTTCCCGGACGTCGACCGGGATCTTCCCGGCCGACTGCACCGCGTCGGTGTGCAGCGGCACCCCCCGCTTCCGGGCGATCTCCGCGATCTCCGCAACCGGCTGGACGATCCCCGTCTCGTTGTTGGAGTGCATCACCGAAATCAGGACGGTCTCCTCACGGACGGCGGCGGCGACGGCGCCTGGGTCCACCCGGCCCGAGGCGTCCACGGGGACCGGGGTGACGTCCGCCCCCGCCTTTTCCATGGCTTCACAGGTGGCGAGCACCGCCGGGTGTTCGATCCGGGTCGTGACCACGTGGTTGCCGGGGCGCCGTCCCCCCCGCAGCACCCCCCAGAGCGCCCAGTTGTCCGATTCGGTCCCCCCCGAGGTGAAGACCACCTCCCGGGTGTCGGCGCCGATGAGGAGGGCCACCGCGCCGCGCGCCTCCTCCACCACGGTGCGCGCCTCCTGGCCGAAGAGGTGGATGGAGCTGGCGTTCCCGAAAATGTCGCCCAGCGCCGGGAGCATCGCCTCCAGCACCGCGGCATCCACGGGGGTCGTGGCGCTGTTATCGAGATAGATTCTTTCCTTCATATTGGCTTAGAATAGCACAGCACCGGATCCGACAGGATCGAATCCAAGGGAGGCTTCATGGCGATTGTCACACTGCTCAGCGACTTCGGACTGCGGGACCACTTCGTGGCGTCCATGAAAGGCGTCATGCTCGGGCTCAACCCCGAGCTCACCTTCGTGGATATCAGCCACGAGATCCCCCCCCAGGACGTCTTTTCCGCCGCCTTCACCCTCGGCCAGACCTGGCACCTCTACCCCCCCGGCACCGTCCACCTCGCCGTCGTCGACCCCGGCGTGGGGGGAGCGCGCAAGGCCCTGGCCGCTTCGGCCGGGGGCCAGTTCTTCGTCGCCCCGGACAACGGCATCCTGAGCTATGTCTTTTCCTCCGCTGAAGATTCGGCCGCGTACGAAATCACCGCCGAGCATTATTACCGCAAGCCGGTTTCCGCCACCTTCCAGGGCCGGGACATCTTCGCTCCTATCGCGGCCTGGATCAGCCGGGGGATCCCGCTCCCCCAGCTCGGGCCCGCCCTGCCGGACCCGGTGAAGCTGCAGCTGCCGGCCATCAAGCGGGTGCAGGACGCGCTGATCCAGGGGGTGGTCCTGGCCGTGGACCATTTCGGCAACCTCGTCACCAACCTCCGGCCGGAGGACGTGCCGCGCGCCTTCCGGATCATGGCGGGCAAGCAGGAGATCATCCGCAGGTGCGCCACCTACGGCGAGGGGGCGGCGGGCGAATTCTTCATCGTGGCCGGCTCGACCGGCTATCTCGAAATCGCGGTCAAGAACGGCTCCGCCGCGGAGCGGCTCAACATGAAGCCCGGCTTTCCCATCGGCGTCATCCTCGAGTAGCAGGCGGCGGACGGCCATGACCCCGACCCAGGACTCCCTCTTCGCCCCCCCCCGGCGCGGCACCCCCCTGCGGGTGGGGCCGGCGGGATGGAACTACAGGGACTGGGAAAACATCGTCTACCCGGCAGGGAAATCGGTGGATACCCTCGCCTTCCTGGCCGACTACGTCGACACGATAGAGATCAACAGCTCCTTCTACGCCCCGCCGCGCCCCCGGGACGCGGCCTCGTGGGCCCGGCGCGTGGCCCACAACCGGAATTTCCGCTTCACGGCCAAGGCCTGGCAGCGGATTTCGCACGAGCGCCAGCCGGAAGAGCCCGCGGCGCTCGAGGCCGACTGCGACGCCGTCCGCCGCAGCCTGGCCCCGCTCGCGGAAGCGGGAGTCCTCGGCGCCCTCCTCGTCCAGTTCCCCTGGAGCTTCCGCCATACCCCCGAAAACGTGGAGTACCTCGACCGGGTCTTCCGGCACCTCGCCGACTTCCCGCTCGTGGTCGAGGTCCGCCACGCCGGCTGGGACACCGACTCCTTCTACGATTTCCTGCAGGAACAGAAGGTGGCGTTCTGCAACATCGACCAGCCGGTGATCGGACAGTCGCTCAAGCCGGGGGACCGTACCACCGCGCCGCTGGGCTACATCCGGCTGCACGGGCGCAACTACGCCGACTGGTTCCGCGAGGGAGCCGGGCGCGACGCCCGCTACAACTACCTCTACAGCCGCGAGGAGGTCCGCCAGCTCGCCGGGAGCATCCGCAAGATCGGGCAGACCACCGAAGAGACCTACGCGGTGACCAACAACCACTTCCACGGTCAGGCCCTGGTCAACGCCCTGGAAATTGTGGAAGAACTCGACGGCGCCCCCCCCGCCGTCCCCCCCCTCCTCAAGGCCGCCTACCCCGACCGCTTCCGGGATTAGGCCCCGCCTTCCGCGCCAATGTCGTTGATTCCCCTTGGCTTATGACAGCAAAGGGATACCGGCACTCAATTCCCCAATATCTGTGTGGATTTTTCCCGTTTCAAATGGTATAAAAGCACCCGCTTTATTTCAGCACCTGAGCAGCAGGGTATGCCGGGGTAGCTCAGTCGGTAGAGCAACGGACTGAAAATCCGTGTGTCGACGGTTCAATTCCGCCCCCCGGCACCATCCTTCGCC
>JAFGSS010000093.1 GCA_016934555.1 Acidobacteriota bacterium
CTCCCCCCTCCGAACGGGTTGACGACGCCCCCCCGGTCCTGGGGACGGATGACGGGGGCGTCGGCCTCCCTTCCCGCCTTGATATCCACGATATGCGGCAGGATTTCCCATTCCACCTCGAGCGCTTTCAGGGCTTCATCACAGATATCCCCGTTTTCCGCGACGACGATGAAGCCCACCTCCACATTCTCTTCCTCGGCGACATCGGACAGGAAAGGCTGGGGCGGACCGCCGATGCCGCCGCGGGTGAGTTTTTTCAGATCCTCGTCCTTCCAGGTGACGATGTCCACGACTCCGGCAACGGCTCCGGCCTTTTCCAGGTTGTACCCCTTGATCCTCGCATGCGCATGCGGGCTGCGCAGAAATTTGGCTTCGAGCATATGGGGAACGACATAGTCGACTCCGAATTTGGCGAGGCCCGAGGCGACGGCCCATGACAGTTTGCCCGGGAGGTCTGTCCTCCCGACCACCCTGAAATCTTCCCTCTGTCCGTTGATTCCCGTCAGATCCGCCATGGTTGCTCCTGCCTCCTGTCATGAAGAAAGCCCGTCGTGGACACTGTCGTAGCCACTCCCCGGTTCCCCTCTTGAAGCGGAATGCCCGCCATTGCTAAACCAATACATCGATCAGGGGTTGGAAACCGGACGGCTCGAGTCCCGCCCAGAGGACGTTCATACTACGGGCCGTCGCGGGAGTCTCCGGCCTGTCACGCATTCGACACTGAGATCCGGACCGTGAACCGTCCTTTGGTGGAGATCCGCAAAGACAGGCAGGTCCTTCAAATCCCTGACAACCGACAGAAAGATCATCCTGCAGCCCAGCACGGACGAGGAGTCCCCGTTGCGATGGCGCAACAGCCGTCGGGTGGGCATTTCCACCGGAACACGGTACGCGTTCACCTCTCCGGCCAACGGCATCTTGAAGGCTACATGACCGCCCCGTTTCCTCGAATGAAGGATGGATTCCGGGATGCGCCTGGCCGGGTGATGGAATTGGCGCCCGAAGGCGATCACTTCCATCTCCGCCGTCAACGGCCTGCCGTCTCCATCGAGGGCGATAGCCCATATCCCGTCAGGTTCCAGCAGGAGGATCATGGCCAGCCCGGCCCAGGCTTCGTACCCGAGCCGGAACATCGCCGCGGCGCCGGCGGCAAGATCGCCCGCCGCCAGCCTCGGGAAATCCTCCCCGGAATCCTCCCCTGAATCAGCTCGAACAGGCGGCCGTGGATCAGGCGCGTCAGGCCTTCCCCGGGCCTGCGCAGAAAGCTGGACAGATCCTGCGGTCACGCGATTTCGAGACCCAAGGTTTCGGATAACCGGCGCTCGGCCGCGAGGAAGCTGTGCGAAAGGGCCCGGATCTCCGGATCCAGGGAGGGATTCCACGATTCCACCACCCAGCGGGGCTCTCCCGCATCGCACCCTCTGCCCAAATTTCTACCTCTCCCCCATGAAACGTAAGCTGCCCAACCGATGCCGGCCTCACAAGGTTTCCGGCGCGTATGCGCATAGACCGCTCAGGGCACCGGCGTGGCGCTGTGGATACAAACCGCATGATGGGGATGCCGAAATTACGACGAACCGACGTTTTTTCAGCGCGTTCAGGTAAAGCCGGAGGAAACATGCAGAGTAATCGCTTTCATGCCCGGAAGACATCATGCTACAAACTCAGGGAAGAAAACAAGCCATCTGCCTCGGCTGGGGAGGCTGGAAAGTCGTTAGTGCAGTTCCTGCAATTCCTTGACAATGGATTTGAGGGAGGCCTCGAGTACCGGCAGATCTCCCTGGATGGTTTCCCACAAAAGATCGGCATCCACAGAAAAGTACACATGAACCAGACGATTGCGCATTGCGCGCATTAGTGCCCATGGAATTTGAGGATGCTGTTCCTGCACCTGGTCCGGAATTTGATTGGCCGCTTCTCCGATGACGATCAAATCCAGTTCCACCGCCTTCATGGTTTTGGGGTCGGCACCGAAGCTTCCGGAATCCATGCCTCGAGTGAATGTGTGAATTTCGCCGATGGCCTCGAGGATATCCTGAAGGCGTTCTTCCCAGTCTCTAGGCGACACGGATGCATTCCTCCATGACCCGTTCCCGGATCCGGGGCTTGAGGCTGCCGGGCGTCCCCAGATCGACCCTGCAACCCAATAAGGACTCCAGGTGGTCCTGCAAGGCAAACAGGCCAAAATAGCCCACGGGGCGGTGGAATTCGACCAGCAGATCCACGTCGCTGGAAGCATCCGCCTCGCCACGAGCGACCGACCCGAAAACATGAAGGGTTCGCACGCCATATTTCCGGACCAGTTCCGCGCGATGGTCCCCGATGATCTGCCTGATCCTGTCGCAATTCATTTTTCTATTTTAATACGATACCGCAGTACACTGTAATGTATTCCTCCACTAACCGATAACCCACCCACGCTCGCGCTGCCGCGATGGCTCCCAGGGGAACCCTGCCATCTGCGCCCGGCTGACGAAAGATGGATTCTCGAGATACCAGCCTCCCCCCGGGCTCGGATTCGTAGAGAATTTTGACGGCCAGCGGACCGCGAGGGGGCTACTGCAGCAGGAAGCAGGCGGTGTAGGTGATGGTCCCCTTGCCGTGGTAGTAGGGGATGCCGCTCGCGCGGCAGGCGTCGGCAACCAGGATCCCGTACGCCTCCATGGGGGGGCTCGCCCCGAAGGGGTCGCGGCAGGGGGCGTCCGGGTAGGTGCAGCGGTCGCAGCGGGAGCAGCTCTCGGTCCCCATGGGCAGCATCCCCGGGAACTCCCGCCGCAGTTCGGCGGCCAGGCGGCGGAAAGTCTGCGCGTGGCGCTCGGCCGCCGCCATCATCCCCTCGCCGTCGAACTCGTCCTCCAGCCGCCCGACGGTCTGGACGATCAGCCCCTTCGAATAGCGGCGGATGCGGGCGGCGCACTCCTCGAGCGTCCCGCACCCGGGGGGGCAGGACCAGCTGGTACCGTAACGCCGGCAGCTGTTCGTGCGGCAGGCGTCCCGGACCTCGGGCCGCGCGACGAGGGCGGAGGCTTCGAGCTCACCCGCCTCGTCGAAACCGGCTTCGAGAGCCTTTTGGATCCAGCGCTCCATAGCCGCGGCCGTTACGCTCCCGCCCCGGCCGGGAACATCTCCGCGGAGGCCCGGTCGATCTCCTCCATGACGGCCTCGTAGACGCCGGGGTAGATGCTGGCGGGGTCCCCCATCGTGGTGCAAGGAATGTAGTATTTCGTGCCGTACTCCCGGCAGGCCCGGAAGGTCTCCTCGTGGATCAGCTCGGGCGTCCAGTCCTCGCGGTCGACCTTGCCGTTGTCGATGCCGCCCATGAGCGTCAGCTTTCCCCCGTACTCGGCCAGGATCTTCGGGATGTTGTTGGTCGACATCGTTCCCTGCCAGACGTCCATCCCCATCTCGACCATGTAGGGCACGAGGTTTTCCCCGTAGGAGTCGGAGTGGTGGACGATGCACTCGACGCCGTGGGCCTTGTAATAGCCGTAGATCTGCTTGTAGCAGGGGAGGAGGAACTCCTCGAACATGGCCGGGGAAATGAAGGAGGATTTTTGGCTGCCCCAGTCGTCGTGGTGGAACAGGGCGTCCGGTTGGATCCGCCGGCAGATGTCCTCGGCCAGCCGGAGCTCGAACTCGGTGATCATGTCGAAAATCTCGTGAAGCTCGTCGGGGTTGGTGTAGAAGGCGGTCAGGCAGTTGGTGATCTCGAGGAGGTAGTGGCTCTGTTCGAACACCCCGGGGGCCACGAAGGGCGCCACGAAATACTCGTTGCGGTCGATCGCCTCGACCTGCCGGATCGTCTCCTCCCACGCCTCCTCAGGCATGACGGGATCGGGGACCGTGACGTAGTCGCGCCAGCGTTCGATGTCCTTGATAACGATATGCTCGGCGTCGTGCACCGGGAAGGGTCCGGGGGCGTTGGCCGGGAAGCAGGTGGTCACGCCCCATCGGTTTTTCAGGGGGGGGGCGCCCTTGATGGGGCGCACGTTGCTCAGGGCGAAGGGCGTCATCACCAGCGCGAGCGCCTCGTAGCCCTTGACGAAGCGGTCGGGGCGCCCCCCCTTCACGGTCTCCACCATATTCTGTCTTTTCGTGAGCATCCGGTCCCCTCCCTCGATCGTGTGTCGTTAATCCGAAAAACGTCGGCCGCCGTGGTCCGGATCCTGCGGCATCGGCGCCTCCGGTTCCGGCTGATTCACTGTAAGGAAAAACGGCGGAAAAGAGTACCCCTTTTTCCAAAAAAATGGGATGCCGTCTCTGGTATGGTAATGCTGTGGATTTGGACGGGTGAGGAGTATTTGGATGAGCGACGCTGTTTTCGACCTGGACGCCTATTTCGAGAGAGTGAACTACCGCGGCGGCACGGGTGCCGGGGAAGAAACTCTCCGGGAGCTTCACATCGCCCACACCCTCAGCGTGCCCTTCGAAAACCTGGACGTGTTCTACGGCAGGCAGGTCCTGCTGGACGGGGCCTCCCTTTTCAGGAAACTGGTGGGGGAGCGGCGGGGGGGGTACTGCTTCGAGATGAACGGCCTCTTTTCCCTCGTCCTGCGGAAGATGGGGTTCAGGGTCAGGGACCTGCTGGCGCGGGTGATCCTCGACGACAACCGGCACACGACTAAAACCCACCAGGTGATCCTGGTGGAGGCGGGGGGCCGGCAGTACCTGGCGGACGTGGGCTTCGGCAACGACGGCATCGTCGCCCCGCTGCTCCTGGAGGAGGGGACGGAGCAGCCGCAGTTCTCCCACGCCTACCGCCTCACGAACCACACCCCCCTCGGCCGCCTGCTCCAGAAGAAGGAGGGAGACCGCTTCCGCCCGCTCTACGCCTTCACCCTCGAGGAGTGCTTCCCGGACGATTTCCTCATGGCGAACCATTTCACGTCCACCTTCCCCGGCTCCTTTTTCCTGACCATGCGCATGTGCACCCGGCCCACCCCGGACGGGAGGGTCACGCTCACCGACGACCGCTTCAAGGTCGTGCACAGCGGCGAGGTTTCGGAAAGGCCCGTCGCGGACGCATCGGAATTCAGTGCCCTGGCGCGGGAGCATTTCGGCCTGGACCCGGAGCGGATCCGGCCGTAGCGGCGGTCCCGCGCCCTTCGGAGGAAACGGAGATGGACTTCAAGAGAATCCTGGCGGACTCGATCGGGGGGGAGGCCCCGGCCCGCCCCCTGTTCATGCCCGACCTGGGCCTGTGGTTCGCCTGGCACAGCCGCCGGGGGACGCTGCCGGAAGGGTGCGGGGAGACGCCGGCCGAGGCGGCCGCCTCCCTGAACTGCCCGGCGTGGACCGTCCGGTCGCCCTGGCGGCTCGAATATGAAGGGGTCGAGGTGACGCGCGAAAAGTCCGCGACCGAGCGGGTCGTCCGCTACCGCACCCGGGGCGGGGTTCTGACCGAAAAATGGGCCCTGGGCCCCGACGGCGACTGGTGGCAGAAGGAATACCCGGTCAAGGACGAGGAGGACCTGGACGCGGCGGAGGAGATCGTCGCCGGGATGCGGTACCGGCTGGAGCTGTCCGGAACGCCCGAAGCCGCCGTGGATCCCGGGGGGATCGAGGCCATCGGGCTCCCCAGGACGCCATACTCCGACCTGCTCCATACCCTGCTCGGCTGGAGCGACGGGCTGATGCTCATGATGACCGAGGAGGAGCGGCTCACGGCGCTGCTCGGGGTCATGGAGGAAAAAAGGAACGGACTGGTCCGGGAGCTGGCTTCCCGTTTCCCCTCTTCCCTCTTCTGGGCGCCGGACAACCTGGACGGCCAATTCGTCACCCCGGCCGCCTTCGCCGGGCACCTCCGGGCCAGTTACCTCGACACCGGCGGGCTGCTGCGCCGGAGCGGGGGTCGGCTGTGGGTGCACATCGGGGGGATGTGCCGACACCTGCTCGGGCCCATGGCCGATTCCGGCATCGACGGGGTGGCGGGCGTGGCGGGACCGCCGCAGAGCGACGCGAGCCTTGCCGAGGCGAGGCAGGCTTCGGGCCCGGGCATGACCCTGTGGGGCGGCATCCCCCAGGACTACGTCATGCCGATGGTGGACCGTTCGCTGCTGCGGGAATCGATCGCCGCGGCCCGGGAGTTCGCACAGACCGACGGCCGGACCATCGTGGGGGTCGCGGACCATGTCCCGGTCGACGCCGAATGGGACCGCCTCAGGGAGATCGCCGACGCCCTGAATTCATGAAACGGGTGCGCCCATCGGGGTGGCGGCGGCGAATTTCTCGTTGAAATCGGGGATGCGGGCCAGTTCGAGATACCCGTCCAGCTCGGCGATGGCGAGCGCCTCCCGGCGCTTCTCCCGCGAAACCAGCGCCAGGCGCGCCCCGGTCCCCGCGGCGTTCCCCACCTGCTCGAAACGCCCGAGGGGGAGCTCCGGGAGCATGCCGATGGCGATGGCGCTCTCCACGTCGATGAAGGTGCCGAACGCCCCGGCGATGATCACCCGGTCGATATCCTCGTCCTTGATCCCCGCGTCCTCGACCAGCGCCTGGATGCCGAGGCGGATGGCGGTCTTGGCCGCCTGCAACGCCCGGATGTCCTTCTGCGATAAGGTGATATCCTCCTGCCCCGGACGCTCGGCCAGGATGAATTCCCGCACTCCGTCGCGCCGGCGCACGAGCGGGTGGTCCAGCATCCGGCCCGTGGCGTCGATCACGCCGCCCTGGAGCATCTGGGCGACGGCGTCGAGCAGGCCCGAGCCGCAGATGCCGACCGGGGAGCCCCCCCCGATCGTCTGGATTTCGGGCCGCTCCCCGTCGAGGCGCACGTGCTCGATCGCCCCCGCGGCCGCCCGCATGCCGAACCGGATCTGCGCGCCCTCGAACGCCGGCCCGGAGGCGCACGACACGCTCTTCATCCTGCCGCTGCAGTTGAGGCAGATTTCGGTGTTGGTGCCGATGTCGATGGCCAGCGTCACCCCCTCCCTCCCGCTCACCCCGGTCGCCAGCAGCATCGCCACGTGGTCCGCGCCCACATAGCCCGCGATGTTCGGCAGCATGTGGACCCAGGCTCCCGGTGCCGTTTTCAGGCCGATTTCGCGGGCCTTGAAGTCCTCGGCGCCGCCGATGCCCGGCACGTAGGGGACCAAACCCAGCTGCCGCACCGGAAGGCGCAGAAAGAGGTGGTGCACGGCGGTATTGGCGACCAGGACCGCATCGACGATGTGCGCGGGGTCGGCGCCGATCTCCGCGCACAGGGAGGCGACGCTGCCGTTGAGGGCGTCCACGAGCAGCGCCTGCATTTTCGCGGCGTTTTCCGCGGATTCGCCCGCGTGATGGATGCGGGAAACGATATCCTCACCGTAGGAGATCTGGGGGTTCATCAGCCCCGCGGAGGCCGCGATGGCGCCGCTTTGCATGTCCACCAGGTACACCGCGATCTTGGTGGTGCCGATATCGACGGCCAGGCCGATCCAGCGCGTTGCCGGGGCGTCGACGGCGATGACCTCCCCTTCACGCACCACGACGCCCGCCTCGAACCCCAGTTCGCGCAGCCGTGTGGAGAGCACCTGCTGCACGGCGAGATCGATGGTTCCCATGGCCAGGCCGTGATCACGGCGGAGGGCGTCCCAAAGGTTCCGGTCATCCGGCACCGGGCGGCCCAGCGAGGGAGGCGTCATCCGGACCTCGAAGGCGCGTGCCAGGGGGTCCGGCTGGACCTGCACCTCGAGCCCCTCCACCTGCGTGCGCTGGGGGGCCGACAGCGACTCCGGCGGCACGTGCACCCGGACGTCACCCCGGGGGTACGTCATGCAGGCGAGTCGGTGCCCCTGGCCGAGTTCCCCCTCCGCGAAGGCGCCCTGGTCCTCCTCCGTCGGCTCCGACACGGCCCCGGCAACGACCTGCACCCGGCAGCGTCGGCACACCCCGATCCCTCCGCAGAGGCCGACCAGGTCCACGTCGAGCAGCCGCGCGCACTCCAGGAGGGATGTCTCCTCGGAACAGGTGCCGCGCCTTCCCACCGGCATGAATTCGACTTTAGCCAATAAATCCCCCCTTCATGACGGGGCCTCGAGCCCCGAAAGCCCCCCCGGGCCCGCCGGCCCGGGGAAGGCCCGGTTGCGGCCTAGGCCTGCTGCTTTTTGAGCCACTCCGCGCCGTAGCGGTTGCATTCATCGATGACGACCGGGGTCACCCACTCGTTGATGCACTCGAGGCTGCCGATGCAGGGGAGAAACGCCCCCCCGGCGGCGTAGGTGTCGATGGCCCTGCGGACCTCGCCGCGGATTTCGTCCTCGGTCGCGTCCGCCCGGTCGATCACGCCCTGGTCGATGCCTCCCAGCATCAGCATCTTTCCCTGGGTGTTCTCCCGGATCGCGAGGAGGTCGTTGGAGGGGAGGGCCCCCTGCCACATGTCGATCCCCAGGTCGACCATGTCCTTTTCGATCCCCTGGATGTAGCAGTCGGAATGATGCTGGACCAGGACCCCGCGCTTCTTGACGTAGTCGTACAGGCGCTGGTAATGGGGCTTCAGCAGTTCACGGAACTTCTGCGGGGAGAAGAAGAGGGAGGTCTTGGAGCCCCAGTCGTCGTGGCTGTGCAGGATGTCGGGCTTCAGGTTGTCGATGAGGTGCTCGAAGACCTGGAGCTTCCAGTCGGCGTACGCGTCGAAGAACTCGTACATCGACTCGGGCTCCTCGTACATGTTGACGAGCACCTCTTCGAACGGCATCAGGCAGTGCGCGCGCTCGAACAGGCCGCGGAAGCTCGGGACCATAACCAGCGTGGTTTCCCTGTCGATCCCTTCGATCGTCTTTTTGGCGTCGCTCCAGTCCAGGTCCGGGATGGCCGGGAACTTGACGTAGTCGCGCCATTTCGTGACGTCCTTGATGACCTTGTTCTGCTCGTTGACGATCGGGATCCAGCCGGGGTCGCCGGGGAGGAAGCGAAGGGTCCCGCCCCAGTTGTCGATGGCCGCCTCCCCCGTGAACTGGAGGATGTCCCATATGGAAATGGGATCCATGACGCAGTGGAACTTGATCTTCGGAAAAGCCTCGAACCCGTACCCCATCCATTTTATGGGCTTCTCATTCCGCAGGGCGGATAGGAACATCTCTTTTAAATTCATGATCGAAAGTCTCCTGATTCATCGGTGTTGGTATTGGGAATCCCTGAAATCATGGCTTCCGCGGCCCCATGCCCGTCTTCATCCGGCTGGCCGCCCGCCCCCCGGGCCGCCCGCCTTCACTTTATAGGAGGATGCGGCCGCATCACAAGCCATAACTTGACCGGCGCGCCTCCCCCGGCCGCGGCCGGCGCCTATTCGGCCTCTTCCCGCTCCGGCCGGGAGCCCGGGTCGGGACGCCCCTCAAGGCTCGCGGATATGGTGCGCCTGAGGAAAACCGCCTCCCCGCTGGCAGCCAGGGGCCTGAGGTCACGCGTCTCGAACGTCAGGCTCCGGCTGCCGGTCCCGGCTTCGCCCGCCTTCCGGTGGACGATGGCCGTCAGCTCCTCCCTGACGAACCGGTCCGCGTCGTCGATATTGCCGAACCGCCGCACGCCGGAGACGCCTTCCACGATGAAATCGCCGTTGTCGCCGGGGACGATCCAGAGCCCTTTCCTTATATGCACCTGGCTCGTGATCGCGCCGA
>JAFGSS010000094.1 GCA_016934555.1 Acidobacteriota bacterium
AGGGCCCCCTGCCGGGGACCCTGCGGGGGGCCCTTCCGGGCGCCGCGGAAACCACGCATAATCGGAAACCAGGGAGGACGGAATGCTCGGGGGGAAGGTAGTCGGCATCATAGGCGCGGGCAACATGGGGGAGGTTCTGATCCGGGGTCTGGTCCATTCGGGCCGGATGAAGAAATCGGACATCCTCTCGAGCGACGTCAACCGGGAGCGCCTCGCCGCCGTGGAGAAGGCCTACGGAATCCGGACGACGACGTCCAACCTGGAACTGGTGCAGAAGGCCTCCATCGTCATCCTCGCCGTCAAGCCGCAGAACGTCGGCCCGCTGCTCGACGAACTGGCCGGATCGAGCCACGAAAACCATGTTTTCGTCTCGATCGTGGCCGGGGTGACGACCGAAAGGCTGGCGGAAAAGATGCACCGCCAGTCGGGCGTCATCCGCGCCATGCCGAACGCCCCCGCTTCCGTCCAGGCCGGCATCACCGCCCTCTGCCCGGGCCGGAACGTGTCCCCCGAGGACCTCGGGCGGGCGGAGGCCATTTTCGGATGCATCGGCAAGACCGTGGTCCTGCCGAATGAAGCGCTGATGGACGTGGTCACCGGCCTGAGCGGGAGCGGCCCCGCCTACGTGTTCATGTTCATCGAATCGCTCAGCGACGCCGGCGTGCAGCTGGGAATCTCCCGGAAGGAGGCGTCCCTGCTTGCGGCCCAGACCGTCTACGGGGCGGCCAAAATGCTCCTGGAGACCGGGAAGCACCCGAGCGAGCTCAAGGACATCGTCGCCACCCCCGGCGGGACCACCTTTGCCGGGCTGAAAATGCTGGAGAAGTGCAACTTCCGGTCGACCCTGATGGAGGCCGTGGAAGCGGCCACCCGGCGGTCCCGGGAACTGGGCGCTCTCGAGCGGAAATAGCGGGACCGGGCGGTATCCCATGGATGGGGCCGGTCCGTTCGTCATAAAATCAAGCCTTGCCTTATGGAAAGGGGGCGTATGCCATGCCTGAATCATTCAGTGCCGGATCCGCAGACTCCATCGACAAAATAACGGGATTGCTGGGGCCGGAAGCTTCGTATTTTCTCGACCACCAGAGCAGGACATTGAGCAAGGACCGGCTGCACCTGCCGGGACCGGACTTCATCGACCGGGCCTGGCTCGCGAGCGACCGGCCGGCGCCGGTTCTGCGCAGCCTGCAGTCGCTCTTGGACCACGGGCGGCTCGCGGGAACGGGCTATCTCTCGATCCTCCCGGTCGACCAGGGGATCGAGCACTCCGGCGGGGCCTCCTTCGCCCCCAACCCGATCTATTTCGACGGCGAGAACATCGTCCGGCTGGCCATCGAGGGGGGGTGCAACGCCGTGGCGTCCACGCTCGGCGTCCTTGGCTCCGTCTGCCGCAGGTACGCCCACAAGATCCCCTTCATTGTGAAGATCAACCACAACGAATTCCTCTCCTACCCGAACGCCTACGACCAGATCCTGTTCGCCAACGTCCAGCAGGCGTTCGAAATGGGGGCCACCGCCATCGGCGCCACCATCTATTTCGGGTCCGACGAATCCCGCCGGCAGATCCAGGAGGTCTCCGAGGCGTTCCACGAGGCGCACCAGCTGGGGATGGCCACCATCCTCTGGTGCTACCTGCGCAACTCCGCCTTCAGCAAGACCGGGGAAGGGGGACCCGATTACCATGTCGCCGCCGACCTGACGGGCCAGGCCAACCATCTCGGCGTCACCATCGAGGCCGACATCATCAAGCAGAAGCTCCCGGAGTGCAACGGCGGCTACAACGCGCTCAAATTCGGCAAGACGCACAAAAAGGTCTACTCCGACCTGACCTCGGACCACCCGATCGACCTCACCCGCTACCAGGTCATCAACTGCTACCTGGGGCGCGCCGGACTGATCAACTCGGGCGGCGCCAGCTCCGGCGCCGGAGACCTGGCCCAGGCGGTGAAGACGGCCGTGATCAACAAGCGGGCCGGGGGAATGGGCCTGATTTCGGGCCGCAAGGCGTTCCAGCGCCCGATGGAGGAGGGGATCGCGCTGCTCCACGCCATCCAGGACGTCTACCTCTGCAGGGAAGTAACGATAGCCTAGGAAGCGCCCCGAGCCCTATGACGAGCGATCCGACTCTCCGCCTTTCCGTCGTGATTCCGGCTTTCAACGAGGAGCTGCGCCTGCCCGGAACCCTGGCACAGTCGCTGGACTATCTGCGCTCCCGGGCCTACGGCTCGGAGATCCTCGTGGTGGACGACGGGTCGTCGGACCGGACCGCCGATATCGCGCGGGGGCACGATTCCGGCCCGGTCCCGGTCAGGCTCCTGGCACACCCCGACGGGCTCAACCACGGCAAGGGGGCTTCCGTCCGGCTGGGGATGCTGGCCGCGGGCGGAACCCACCTCCTGTTCATGGATGCGGACAATTCGACCACCCTCGAGCACGTGGAGCGCTTCTGGCCCTATTTCGACAAGGGGTACGACGTGGTCATCGGGTCCCGCGCCCTGGAGGACTCGGTGATCCCCGTCCGCCAGGCGCGCTGCAAGGAACTGGCCGGCCGGATGGGGAACTGGATCATCCAGACCTTCTCGGTCCCCGGCATCACCGACACGCAGGCCGGGTTCAAGATGTTCACCCGCAGGGCGGCGGGCATCATCTTCCCCCGGCAGACGATGGCGCGCTGGGGCTACGACATCGAGCTGCTGGCCATCGCCCAGGCCCACGGCTGCCTGATCGCGGAGGCCCCCATCACCTGGCGGAACGCTCCCGGGAGCAAGGTGACCGCCCGCTCCTATCTCCAGGTGCTGGGCGAAGTCTGGCGCATCCGGCGGAACCTGCGGGCGGGACTCTATCGATAACGGCCCGGGAACCGGGCCGGGCTTGCAGCGGCGGACAGGAAGGCGGGAGACGGCCCCATGCATGAATTCGGGATGCTCGGCGACCTGGTGGTGGTGTTCGGGTGCGCGGCGGCCGTCGTGTACGTCTTCCACCGCCTCAACCAGTCCCCCATCGTCGGGTTCATGATCACCGGGACCCTCATCGGCCCCTACGGCTTCAGCCTGGTTCACGACCTGGACAGCATCCACACCCTGGCGACGGTCGGGCTGATGATCCTCCTCTTCTCCCTCGGCCTGGAATACTCCCTGAAAAAACTGATGGAGACCAGGATCGCCGTGCTGCTGACCGGCCCCCTGCAGACCCTCGGGACCGGACTCGTCGTGACCCTCATCGCCCGCCAGGCCGGGGCCTCCCTCCAGGCCGCCATCGTCTACGGCATGCTGGTCGCGCTCAGCAGCACCGCCATCTTCATGAAGATGCTGTCCGACCGCGGCGAGATCGATTCCGTTCACGGGCGCATCGGTCTCGGCATCGCCATATTCCAGGACCTGGCCACCATCCCCTTCATGGTGGCCATCCCCCTGATGGCCTCGGAGGAAACGTCCTTCTCCTCCGTGGGGCTCTCGGTGGCGAAAGCCGCCCTCCTCATCCTGGGCGTGCTGGTCGTGGCGCGCTATGTTTTCCCCCTGATCCTCCGGAACATCCTGAAGACCCAGAGCAAGGAGCTGTTTCTGATCACCGCCACCTTCCTTTTCCTGGGGACCGCATGGGTTTCGGCCGCGGCGGGGATCTCGCTCGCGCTCGGTTCCTTCCTGGCGGGGCTGGTGCTGTCCGAATCGGATTGCGGTCAGCACATCTTCGCCGAGGTGCGCCCCTTCCGCGACGGGCTCAACAGCCTCTTCTTCATCTCGCTCGGGATGCTCGTGGACCCCTCCTTCATCGCGCACAACGCCGGGAGCGTCCTTCTCATCACCACGGCCGTCATTTTCGGCAAGACCCTCATCACCACGGCCGCCGTCGCCGCCAGCCGCATTCCGCTCCATCCGGCCCTTTTCGCGGGGACGGCGCTGGCCCAACTCGGGGAGTTCTCCTTCGTTCTCCTGCAGGCGGCGGTGGCCGCCGGCATCGTGGGCGGCGGCCCCTACCAGATCCTGCTCGCCTGCTCCGTGGTCAGCATGATCGTCTCCCCCCTCTTTTTCAGGCTCACGCGCAACCTGGTCATGCGTTTTGCCCGGGACTGGGACCCCGGGCTGAGGATCGGCCACGCGGAGAACAATGAACAGGAACTGGAGCGGCTCAGGGACCACGTGATCATCTGCGGCAACGGCCTGGGCGGGCAGAATATCGCCCGGGCGCTCAAGGCGAACGGGATCCCCTACATCATCGTCGACCTGAACGAACAGGGGGTGCGCGAGGCCAGGCGGGAGGCTGAATCGATCCTGTTCGGGGACTGCACCAACGCCCACACCCTCGAACTGGCGGGCATCCGCCGCTCCCGCGTCATCGTCTTCGTCGTTTCCGACCCCTTCGCCGCCCGGCTGGGCATCAAGCTGGCCCGGGAGATGATGCCCGAAATCGTGGTGCTCGCCAGGACGAAGTACGTCGCGGACATGGACGCGCTGTGGGACCAGGGATCCACGGAGGTCATCGCCGAGGAGTTCGAGGCCTCCCTGGAGCTCATGACACGGATCCTGCGGGTCTACAACGCCCCCCGATCGATGGTGGCGGCCGAAATAAAGTCGATCCGCGAACAGCGCTTCGGGTTCTTCCGGGACCGGAAGATCACCGTGCCCCGCATCCGGCTGAGCAACGAGCTCGACATTTACACGGAAACCTGGCAGGCTCCCGCACAGTGGGGGTGGAACGACGCCCGGGTCAGTGAAATCGGGCTCCGGGAAAAGACGGGGAGCCTGATCCTGGGAATCATCCGGAAGAACCTTACACTGAACAACCCCGATCCGAACATGAAGCTCGCAGGCGGTGACCGCCTGGTGCTCAGCGGGACCAAGGACCAGCTCAACCGGGCCATCACGCTGCTGTCGCACGAAACCGCGGCGCCGCAGGATTAGGGGCATGCCGGACCGGCCGGCATGCGGGGATGGGAGGCGGACTGCATGAACCTGCGAAGAACCCGTGCCGCGGCGCGCAAGGAGTTTCTCCACATCCTCCGCGACCCGATCAGCCTTATCATGGCGCTGGCTCTTCCGATCCTGATGATCCTTCTCTTCGGCTACGCGCTGACGCTCGACGTCGACCGGATCCCCGCGCTCTTTTACGACGCCGACCGCACCCCCGCCAGCCGCGACCTGATCTCGCGCTTCGAACTGTCGCGCTATTTCCAGGTCCTGGGGGAGGCGGACGGGTACCGCGAGATCGAACGCTCCATCGACCGCAACGAGTGCATGCTCGGCATCGTCATCCCCCGGGACTACGCCCGGGACCTGGCCTCCGGCCGCAATCCCCAGGTCCAGCTCCTGTTCGACGGCAGCGATTCCAACACCGCATCCATCGCCCTCGCCTACGCCGCCGGCATCATCCGGCCCCTGGCGGACTCCCTGCGCTCCCCGGTGCCCGCAAAAGCGGCCGGCTCCCGCTCGGTCGTCGACGCCCGGCTGCGCGTCTGGTACAACAGCGACCTGAAATCGAGGAACTACATCGTCCCGGGGCTGATCGCCCTGATTCTCATGATCATCGGGGCGCTCATGACGTCCCTGACGCTGGCGCGCGAATGGGAGATGGGGACGATGGAACAGCTCCTCTCCACCCCCCTGCGCCCCGCCGAGATCGCGCTCGGGAAAATGAGCGCCTATTTCGTTCTCGGGATCGTCGACATGATCCTGACAGTCGTAGTCGGAGTCCTCATCTTCGGCGTGCCCCTGAGGGGGAGCATTCTGTTCCTGGCCTTTTCGGGCTGCCTGTTCCTGGTCGGGGCCCTGTTCTGGGGCATCCTGGTCTCGGCGCTGACCCGGTCCCAGCTGGTCGCCTACCAGCTGGCGATGCTCAGCTCCTTCCTCCCCGCGTTCCTCCTGTCCGGGTTCGTGTTCGCGATCGAAAACATGCCGCTCCCCGTCCAGATCGTCAGCCATCTCTTCCCGACCCGCTATTTCGTCACGATTCTCAAGGGCATTTTCCTGCGCGGGGTCGGCATCGAAGTCCTCTTCCTGGAGGTAGGACTGCTCGCCGCCTACGCGGCGCTGATCTACCTGATCGTGCTCCGAAAACTCAAACAGAAGGTGGCCTGAAACCATGTGGAACCGCATCGCGGCCATCATCCGGAAGGAATTCATCCAGACGCTCAAGGACCCCCGATCCCTGGCGCTGCTGGTCGGCCCCCCCATTATCCAGCTGATCCTCTTCGGCTACGCCGTTAACCTGGACGTGGAAAGGGCGCGGCTGGGATGGATGGACGCGGACCGGACCCCCGAAAGCCGCGAGCTCGGGGACGCGTTCCGCAACTCGCGTTACTTCGCACTGACGGCCACGCCGGAGAGCGAGCGCGAAATCCGCGAACTCCTCGACCGCGGAGCGGTCGACGCCGTCGTCCGCCTGCTCCCGGGATTCGGCCGCGACGTCATGCGGGGAAACACCGCCGGGGTGCAGATCCTCGTCGACGGCACCAACTCCAACACCGCGTCGATCGTCTCCAGCTACGCCACCCAGATCGTCGCCTCCTATGCCGCCGCCGTCGGGGCCGCCCGCCCCAAGGCCCCGCCACCACCCGCCCTGGGACCCCCGATCCCGGCCGTCGTTTCGATCCTGACGGCGGAGGACCGGGTCTGGTTCAACCCCGATCTGCGCAGCCGCGTCTACTTCGTCCCCGGAGTCATCGTCAACATCATCGCGCTGGTCACCATCATGCTCACGGCCATGAGCATCGTGCGGGAGAAGGAGCTCGGAACCATGGAACAGCTGATGGTGACGCCGGTGCGCCCCTTCGAGCTGATGATGGGGAAACTCCTCCCCTTCGCCCTGATCGGCATCCTGGAGCTGGCCTTCATCGTCATCGCCGCCCTTGCGGTATTCCGCATCCCGCTGCGCGGGAGCATCCCGCTGCTGACGCTCTGTTCCCTCCTTTTCCTGTTGACGACCCTCGGCGTCGGCCTCTCGATCTCCACCCTGTCGCGCACCCAGCAGCAGGCGATGATGCTCTCCTTCTTCTTCTTCATGCCGGCGATGCTGCTGAGCGGCTTCGCCTTCCCGATCCGCAACATGCCCCCGGCCGTGCAGCTGGTGACCTACCTGAACCCGTTGCGCTACTTCATGCAGATCGCCCGCGACCTGTTCCTGAAAGGGGTGGGGGCGGCGGCTTTGTGGCGGGAGATCGCCGCCCTCGGCCTGGTCGGCCTGGCGGTCTTCGTTCTCAGCGCCCTCCGGTTCCACAAGAAACTGGACTAGGCCGCCCGGCCGGAGCCCCCGGCCGGTCCACTGCGGGGCGCGCACACTTTAATGATGGCCGCCGACCGGTTTCCACGCTATTATGAAACGCCGAAGAGGAGGCCGGAATGAAGCTTTGGATACGCAGAATATGTCTGACCGCGGCACTGCTGTTGCCCGCGTACGCCCCCACGGCCGCCAGCGCCGGCCAGGCCGCGACCGCGCACGCTCCGCGGGCCGCTGAAGCCGCCGCGGCTGAAGCCCTCACGCGCCTCGGCATCCCCCTGCAGCGGGACCCGGAGGGTGTCGTGCGCTGGATCGAGGCCGCCGAGGGGCAGTTCACCGACGAGGCGCTCGGCCACCTGCCGGCCCTCCGCGACCTCGAATGGCTCGAGATCGGCGGCGGCCGCGTCACCCCCTCGGGCCTGGCCCACCTCAAAAACTCCACCGCGCTCCGGCGCCTCTACATTCACGACATCGATCTCGGCGGGGATCCGCTTCCCTGGATTTCGGGACTTCCGAACCTGGAGGCCCTCGCACTCGGGCGCACGGGCACGGACGGCGCCGTGCTCAAGCACCTGGCGTCCGGATCCCTGACCGTGCTGAACCTGAGCGGGAACCCGGTCGGCGACGGCGCCATGGAGTCCGTCGCCCGCCTCCGGCAGCTGGAGGTCCTGGCGCTGGCCGACACGAAAGTCACGGGGGCGGGGATCGCCAGCCTGGAAGGGATGCCCCGGCTGAACGAACTCAACATCATGCGGTGCGATATCCGGGACGGCGACCTCCAGTCCTTCCTTTCCATGCCCAACCTCCGGATCGTCTACGCCGAGGGGACGCCCCTCGGAGACATGGCCGTTCACGGCATCGTACAGCGCTTTCCCATGCTGGCGATCTTTCGCTAGAACCCCTGGAAGAGAGGAAGGATCATGCGTCGAAAACTGCGGATGTTGCCGGCACTGGCCGTTATCGGAGCCTCCCTGGCCCTGGGCGCCGTGGCCCCGGGCGAGGAGGGGGACACCGGGTGGATGCGCACCCCGGACGTGGTCTACGTCGGGACGCCTTACGACGTGGTCTCCACCATGCTCCGGATGGCGGGCGTCAGGAAGCAGGACGTGGTCTACGACCTCGGCTGCGGCGACGGCCGCATGCTGGTACTGGCGGCCCAGAAGCACGGGTGCCGCGCCGTCGGTTACGACATCGACCCGGTGCGCGTCCGGGAATCCCGGGAGAACGTGGCCAGAAACGGCGTCGGGCGCCTGGTCGAGATCATCCAGGAGGACATCTTCAAGGTCGATCTGGCCGAGGCCACCGTCCTCCCCATCTACCTCCTCCCCGAAATGAACCGCCGGCTCCTGCCCCAGCTGGAAAAGCTGAAGCCGGGCTCGCGGATCGTGTGCCACGATTACGGTCTGGACGGCATCATCCCGGACGAAACCAGGACGGTGATCTCCAACGAGGACAACGCCAGCCACATCCTCATGCTCTACACCACCCCGCTGCGCAGGAACTGAGACCCCGAAAAAGAGAGCGGGCCGCCCGGAGGCGGCCCGCGGTTTTCCCTTGCGGCATTCAGGAAACGAGGGGCTATTTCCCCTTCGCCTTGCGCATCTCCTCCGCCATGTACTTGATCTCGGTCAGGTCGCGCAGCATTTCGCTGTAGCCGTACCACCAGGCGTAATCGGGGCTGGCATGAAACATCCCCTGGAACGCCCGGTTCCGGTGCTCGAGGAACATCACGAACAGCTTGGTCTCGATCGAGGTCGGGGCGTCCTGGAACGCCAGGAGATCGGGAAAGGCGTAGGCGTAGGACTTGGGCTGCTTCAGGACCCCGTCCTTGTAGAGCCCGGCGACGATGCGGATCGCCTCGGCCATGAGATGATCGACCTCCTTGATCATCTGGTCCCCCTTCTGCAGTTCCGACCCGGCAAAGCTGGCCGAGTGGCACTGCCGGCAGGTATTGAGGGTCTTGTCCCGTTCCTTCTGCCAGTCCTCCTGGGTCGTGCGCAGCAGATCGATCTTCTTGACCGCGTCGAGACGCTGGGTGGGATTGCCGGCAGGGTCGAGAACCCCGACGGCCTGAAAAATGGTTTTGCGGTCCTCGGCCCAGATGATGTCCCCGGGCATGGGCAGCCGCAGCCCCAGGAAACCCCAGGCGGTCCGGACTTCGTGATTCCCCTCCTGCATGTGACAGGTCTGGCAGGTGGGGGCGGACGCCCCTTCCGGCAGGACCTTGTTCTGTTTGAGCAGGGCGCGCACGCCGTGCTTGGAGGAGGAATACATCTCCCACTGGGGGTGGTCGAAACCCATGTGGCAGGTCTGGCACGCCTGCGGCTGCCGCGCCTCGACGACCGAGAAGGTGTGCCGCGTGTGACAGGCGTCGCAGGAGGCCGTGCCGTAGCCGGGGTTGTTCTTCTTCAGGTCCTGGATCTCCGCCTCGGTCTTGATCCCGATCTTGTGGCAGCCGCCGCACCCCTTCATCCCGTCGGTGACGATGGAGGGCTGCCAGTGCATGGTGGGCATCGCCTTCATCGAGGCCCAGGCCAGGGCGTGTTTTCCCTTCTTGTACTGCTGCACCCGGGCGTCGTGGCAGGTGGCGCAGGTGTCCGGGGTGGGGATCTTCGTCTTGGCGACATCGGTGGCGGAGACATGGTCCGAGCCGTGGCACACGGCGCAGTCCATCCCCATCTTCCCGTGCTTGCTCAGCTCCCAGTCGGCGACGATGTTGGGGGTGACGTTCTTGTGGCAATCCACGCAGTCGGCCGCGAGCCCGGCATTGAGATTCATGCCCGCGGCAAGGATCATGACTGTCAGCATCATGAGGAATCCCGGCGTTTTCATGGTACCGCCTTTCTGAAATGCGTCAGATCCCGGACTTTAGGATGTCCGGTCGAGCCTTTGAACTTCATTATAGGGGATTCCGGCAGGGACGCAAGATCTTTGAAGGCGCGCGGGTCAGGCGTAGGCG
>JAFGSS010000095.1 GCA_016934555.1 Acidobacteriota bacterium
ACTCCAGGCCTCCTCCTCGCGGGGAGGGAAAAGGGGAACCGCTCCGGCTACCCCGTCCTGGAAGCGGCGGTGCGGCAGCTCGTCGCCTCATCGGGCGCGCGCGTGCGCCCCTGGCCCGCCGACGCCCCCTTCCCTCCCGGAGCCGCCCCCGAACCCAAAGAGTTTTTCCAGGCGCCGGGCGCGCCGGCCGCCGGCTGGCTGCTCTACCTCGACGTCGAGCTCAAGTGGGCGCGCCTCGGCTTCGGCCGCGACAAGATAAGGGTGCGCTGCATCGACCCCGCGGGCAAGGAGCGCTGGAAAGCGGAAGCGAGCAACCTCTTCGCCGAATCGGCCGACCAGTCGCTCCAGATCCTCGCCGACAAGATCACGCGCGAGCTCCGGAAGCGCATCGGCCAGGCGTGCCTCGCCCCATGAGTCCATTTACATTTACCGGGGACGGACCACAACAAATCCTTGCCGGAGTAGGACATATCCTGGTCCGTCCCTGTTTGGATGCCGCAAACTTTGCACCAGGCGATTGTGTCGGGATCGGGTGAGCTTGCAGGTCCTGAAATCATGGAAATTATGCGCGGGAGGCAGTCAATGATGCACTGTTTCAGATTGGCGGGGATTTGCGTTGTCGCTCTGCTTTTGCTGGGGTCGAGGCCCGATGCTGTATGCATGGGGGCCCAGGAGGCGGAAAAAGATTCTCCTTACGACAGTATTGATTGGCAAGCAGGGCCTTGCATCGCCAAACTCGCGAATCTTGCGACGATAAATGTTCCCGAGGGATACGGATTCACCGGAAAAGAAGGGACCATTCAGTTCCTGGAACTGAATCAGAATCCGACTTCGGGAACAGAACTTGGATTGATTCTTTCCCAAAACGGGGATTGGTTTGTTGTTTTTGAGTTCGATGAAAGCGGGCATGTCAAGGATGACGAAAAAGACAGCCTGGATGCGGACGCCATTCTCGCCGGCATAAGGGAAGGGACCGAAGCCGCCAACAAGATCCGCCAGTCCAAGGGTTGGGCCCCCATGCATATTCAAGGCTGGCAGCATCGACCCTATTATGACCCGGTCACGCACAACCTGACCTGGTCCATAAAGGCCGTCTCCGATGATGCGGAGGTGCTCAACCACTCCATTCGACTGCTGGGGCGCGAGGGGGTGATGCATGCCGACGTTGTGGCCGATCCCATGGACATCGATTCCGCCGTGGCGGCATTTGATGGAATGCTGAAAAGTTATACCTTTAATCCGGGGTTTCGGTATTCTGAGTATCGCAAGGGGGACAAGCTCGCGGCCTACGGACTGACCGCGTTGATAGCTGGGGGGGCCGGGGCGGTGGCGGCCAAATCGGGGTTGCTGGCAAAATTCTGGAAGATAATCCTGGCCGGGATCCTGTTCGCGGGCGGCGCCATCGTGAAATTTTTCAAAACTGTTTTCAGTCGGGGGGTGGAAAACCCTTCCCGCGTGAGCGGCCAGGAATAGGCCAAGCGTGGCGGAAGTAGCCGGTCTGTTTCTATTGCTGCTTGTCATTTATTTATCAGACTGCATTGTCTGGACTCGATCCGGAGACTGGATCTTTCGCGGTTCCCCTTGGCGACCCTGGAAGATTCGCCACACCCCTCAGTTCATGATGGGTGACCGGGGAGGGATCACACTGGCCGGCCTCCTGCCGCCCCTTTCTCCCTGCATTCTGCTGGCCGCGTCAGCGAACGGGCGCCAGGATGACCACGCCGATCCTTCAAGGGCCGGGGCGCCTTCCTTCGACATGAAGGCCCTCGAGAACAGAATCGCGGCCTTCCACAAGGAAAGCCTCGTCCCCCGGATCCTGGGTAACTTTTTATTCATCATCATTTTCATTGCCCTGCCTGCGACTCTCTGGACCGGAACACTCGCCGTTCACTGGCGTCTCCTCGCTGCATTATTGGCCTGTTTTTGGCTATCTGGAGTCGTCACTTTTCCCCTCGCCCACCGCCGGTTGTTTCCGGATGAAAAAAGTTCAAGAGTAAAAAAGACGCTGCTCATGAGCGTGTCCCCTCTCAGCGCCATCAGAGCGGCAGATCAACTGGCGCGGGACCTGTTGCGCGGCTTTCACCCGATCGCGGTATGCTCCCATCTTTGTTCCCAGGATGATTTTGAATACCACGCAAGAATGGCGTCATTCGACGAGGTGCAGAAAGCTGAAGGGAGATTGCCCCCCCCATCGCCATCGCGTCCAAAATCCCGAATACGGGTCGAGCAGTATCCAATAACCCAATTCCTCGATTCCCTGGGCTGTCTTGAGCGGATTCGGACACCCCCCATCGCGGAGGATGGCTCGAGCCATAGCTATTGCCCGCGCTGTCATTGTCAATACCGAGCAGGATTTCAAACCTGTGCCGATTGCGGGGGGATCGGACTTTTGCCCTTAGCGGACTGCTGAAATAACAAATCCTGGACAAATCCTGGACATCCACTCATTGACCCAAAGGGCCGCATAAATGGACATCCACCTAAAAACATAATAGGTGGATGTCCATGATTGGGGCTCGGCTCCTGGAAGGGGGTGCGACCAAAGAATGGGAGTGGACTGTACTCTGGTCCGTCCCCGTTTTGGCTTCGTGGCCCTCCACCCTGCCGGCACCCGGCTTCACCACACGCTGCCGCGCAGGCAGGCAGCCGGGTCCGTGCGAACGGTTCGGCGGGCCCCCGATTTTGCTTCCGCCCCCTGTGGGGGTTGCTTATAATGATGATATAGAGTAGCTCCTCACCGCAGCCCATCTTTTCCCGGGGGACAACGGTCCATGATCGGGAAAACGCTCGGACACTACGCCATCGGCTCCCTGCTCGGCAAGGGCGGGATGGGGGAGGTGTACCGGGCCACCGACCTCCGGCTCGGGCGGGACGTGGCGATCAAGGTGCTGCCGCTGGAGCTCGCGGAGGATGCCGACCGGCTCGCGCGCTTCGAGCGCGAGGCCAAAGCCCTTGCGGCCCTCAATCACCCCAACATCGCCGCCATCTACGGGCTCGAGGAATCCGACGGCGTTCACTTCATCGTCCTCGAACTGGTCGAGGGGGAAACCCTGGCGGACGCCATCAGCCAAGGGCCGCTCCCCCTCGAGGAGTCGCTGGAGCTGGCGCTGCAGATCGCCGAAGCTCTCGCGGCCGCGCATGCGAAGGGCATCATCCACCGCGACCTCAAGCCCGCCAATATCAAGGTGACGCCCGACGGGAGGGTAAAGGTCCTCGATTTCGGGATGGCCAAGGCCCTGGCTCAGGAGCAGGCCGACGTGGACCACTCGCAATCCCCCACGAGGAGCCCGGGGACCACCCGCCAGGGATGGATCGTGGGCACGCCCGCCTACATGGCGCCCGAACAGGCGCGCGGCCTGATGATCGACAAGCGGGCGGACATCTGGGCCTTCGGCGTGGTGCTCTTTGAAATGCTCTCCGGGAAACGACTGTTTGCCGAAGACACCCTGTCGGACACCATCGCCATGGTGCTGACCCGGGAGCCCGACCTCTCCTCCCTGCCCGTCAAGCTGCGCCCGGAAAACAGCACGGTGCTGAGCCGCTGCCTCGAAAAGGACCCCAGGAACCGGTTCCATGACATCGCCGACGCGCGGATCGAGATCGAGGGGATCCTGTCCGGCCCGCGCCCCCCCCTCCCCCACCGGCCCGCGCCCCCAGGGGCCATAACGGCGCTCCTGCGCTCCCTCCCTCTGATCGCCGCCATAGCCGCTGCCGCCCTCATCACCGGGACGACCGTCTGGCGCATCCGGGCCCCGGAGCCGCGCGAGGTCGTGCGTTTCACCTACGAAATCCCGGCGGAACAGAAATTCGGCACCTACGACACCTCCCAGCCGCTGCTGGCGGTGTCGCCCGACGGCGCGCTCCTGGCCTATTGCACGCCCGGCGGGATTTACCTGCACCGCATGGACGAGGCGGACGCCCAACTGGTCCCGGGGGTCGAGCCCAACCCGCGGCAGCCCTTCTTTTCACCCGACGGGCGGTGGATAGGCTACTGGTCCGAAGCGGACGGCCTCCTGAAGAAGATCCCGGTCGACGGGGGGACGCCCGTATCGCTGACCGACGACGCGCCCGTATCCTATCTGAGCTGGAACGGGGACGACACGATCCTCTACGCCGGCCCCCGGGGCATCACGAGGATTCCGGCCGCGGGCGGGAAGCCGGAGACCCTCATCCGGTCGGAAGAGGTGCCTTTCTTCTCCCCGCGCCTGCTGCCGGACGGCAAGCACGTGATCTTCACCCTCGGCAGTGCCGCGGGCCGGTACCTTGTCGTCGCGCAATCGCTGGTCTCGGGCGAGCGGAAGATCCTGGCCGTCGGAAGCGACGCCTGGTATTGCCCGACGGGCCACCTCGTTTACATGTTTCAGAAGAACCTTGTCGCCGTCCCGTTCGACCCCGACACGCTGGAAATCAAGGGCGGTCAGGTCTCCATGGTGAAAAACGTCTCCCACAAGTGGGGCGCGCCCCACTGTGCCCTGGCCGCGGCGGGGACCCTGGTGTATATGCACGGGAGTTCGAGCGAGGCCTCGTTCATCCGCACCCTTCACTGGATCGACCAAAACGGCAGGGAGGAGCCGCTCGGAGCGCCCCCCGACGCCTACACCAACCCGAGGATATCGCCCGACGGGAGCAGGGTGGCCCTGTGCCTCGCCGGATCGCTTTCGGCCTATAATATTCATATCTGGGACCAGGCACGCGGGGTCCTGGTCCCGCGCACTTTCGAACAAAGTGTCAACATCTCGCCCCTCTGGGCCCCCGACGGCCGGTGGATCGCCTTCCACCACCAGATGGAATCGGACATGTCCATGGGCAGGATCGCGGTCGACGGCCCCGGAAACCTGACCGGGCTTTACGCGCGGCGCAACATGGCCCTGATGCCGGAGTGCTGGAGCGGGGACGGGAAGACCATCCTGGTGACGGTGGACCTGGTCGGCAGCTCCAACTTCGATATCGCCGCCCTGTCCATGCAGGGGGGCACAGACTGGAAACCGCTGCTGCAGGAGAAGCACAACGAGCTGCAGCCCCGGCTGTCCCCCGACGGGCGGTGGCTGGCCTACACCTCGGACGCATCGGGCGCGGAGGAGGTCTGGGTGTGCCCCTTCCCCGCCGTCGATACGGGCCGTACGCAGATCTCCAGAAAGGGGGGGAACAGCCCGCTCTGGGCTCCGGACGGGAAGCAGCTGTTCTACCGGCGCGGTGACGAAATCATGGCCGTCTCGGTGAGCGCGGGCGCGCACTTCCGCCACGACCGGGCGCGCAGCCTCTTCCGGGGCGATTACGTGGCCGCCGACACCTGGGTCGGGTCGCTGGGGCTCCAGGCCTGGGACATCCACCCCCGCAGCTTGCGCTTCCTCATGATGAAGGAGGCGAGCCCCGCCGCGACCGCCGCCCCCCACAAGATCAACATCGTCATCAACTGGTTCGAGGAGCTGAAGCATAAGGGGAAATGAGCGGGAAAAACCCCCGGCACCCACCTCGGGCTCGCGGGGACGGACCGCCATGAGTCCCTATGGGAGTGGAATACACTCTGGCCCGTCCCCCGCACCTCAAGAAAAATCCTGGACATCCACATAATGGGCCATAAGACCACATATATGGACATCCACCTATCCACACAATGGGTGGATGTCCCGGATTTGAGTTATGGTCAAAATGCCGCAGTCCCCTCTGACAGGATGCGGTTTGTCACCAGGGGGCAGACGCCCATCATCGAAGTTGACAGCCATGCGGCAATCCATCAACTCCATCAAAACGTCCCTTTTCCTTATCCGCATGACAACCGGGGACGCAACGGAAGAGCCGCCGCGTATATCCATCCGCCGTCAATAGCGGTGGCTCCGGTTGTTTGGACAGCTTTTCCAGAGTTATAAGTGTAACCCCGCATGATTAAGAAGCTGGGCGCAGCGCTGG
>JAFGSS010000012.1 GCA_016934555.1 Acidobacteriota bacterium
CCCTCCCCGGGAGTAGAGCCGTTTCGTTGCTGAATTCCCTTAAGCTGCTGAAAAAAAAGGCCTAGTTCTCAATTCGGGGCGGCGCCGGAGCCCGGATTCTGCCAAGCCCCGGCTTTTCCCCGAAAAGGGGCGGATTTCCTGGCTGGCTGTGCGGATCGTGAACAGGAGAGCCCTTGAAACCCGACACCTGCGGCTAGGAGTCTACCACCCAATACCCGGTCTCGCACTGATCGCACTTGACGATGCGGGCGGCGGCCGGAAATCCCATGCTCTTCAGCGGACCGGTGCCTTTCTGGTCATCGCCCCGGTGGTGATCCTGGAAACACAGGTTGAAATGCCTCCCCCGATAGAGGGCACAGTTGATGCACGCCTTGCCCGACAGGGGGCAGATCAGGGGGGCATCTTTTTTAACACTAGTTCTTGCCATCATAAAACCTCAATTAGAGTTGGTTTCATGTTAAGAAAATGCCTTCTCGGCTGTCAACGTAATAATTTCCCGGGACGTTTCCATGCGGCTACGGGTTTTCGCTTGACAAGGCGCTTTCACCTGATGGAAGGTAGACCGCAGTGGACGGGTCCAGTGTCCACCTGCTTTGACCAGCGGTTGAAGGTCTGCGGGCGATGGCGGCATGTTGATTGATTGATTAGGTTTGTGGAATTTCTACCTGTCGGCCGCCTGGCATCGTGCGCACGGTTTTAACGAGATTTTCGGGGATAGAACGGCAGGGAAGGGATCCCTTTCCCCGCCGGTTTCAAAGCCACGTTATCAGACACGTCGTACTGCTCGATTCTGTTGACTATTTTGTTGTTTATCCTGAGGATGCGCGGCGAGGAGAGCCGAGCCGCGCCTGAGGATATGCCGGTCTGAGGTCACGGAAGCAGACTCGGGGCGCCTTTTAGGGAAGGAGTTGACAATGAGAGTAGGAGTGATCGGTTCGGGCTCCATCGGGCCCGACCTGGCTTACGGGTTCCTCTCTTCCCTGGCTGCGGGGGAGGGGGGGGCGGTGTTCCTCCTGGACATCAACCGGGAGGCCCTGGACGCGGGAGTCCGGCGCATCGAAGGGTATGTCTCGAAGGCGCTCGGGCGGGGCAAGATGAGTCCGGGGGCGGCAAAAGCGATCCGCGCCATGCTGACCCCCACCATGGATATCGGGGACCTGGCGACCTGCGACTATGTGCTCGAGGCCGCCACTGAAAACCTCGAGACGAAAAAGGTCATTCTGGGCAACCTCGAAAAGATCGTGGGGCCCGACTGCCTGATCGGTTTCGCCACTTCGGGGATCCCGAGGGCGTGGATCGCCGCGGGGGCGCTCCGCCCGGAGCGCTGTTTCGTGAACCACCCCTTTTTCCCCGCCTGGCGCACGACGCCGATCGAAGTCGTGCCCTCCGGGGACGCGGCGCTGAGCGAGCGGATGGTGTCGGTGCTCAAGTCCCTGGGGAAGGTGCCGATCCTGACGGCCGATGTCGAGGCTTTCGCCGCGGACGACATCTTCTGCAACTACATCAGCGAGGCGGTGCGCATCGTCGAGGACGGGGTTGCCACCCCCGCCCAGGTCGACCGGATCGTCAACGACGCCGTCGGCGGCGGCGGCCCGTTCAACGTCATGGACCTGACCCGCGGCAATCTCCTGGTGGCGCACTGTCAGGAACTGATGCGCGATTCCAAAACCGGGACGCCGTGGTTTGAGCCCCCGGCACTCCTCATCCGTCAGGGGAACAGCCCGTGGCACGATCCCAAGGCGCCGGGCGATTCCAGGTTTACCGAAGCCCAGCAGAAGGAGGTCCTGGACCGCATGCTGGCGGTCCTGCTGGGGAGATCGTACGCCGTGGCCGAGAACGGGGTGTGCGAACCGACCGAGCTCAACTGGCTGATCCGCATGTCCCTCGGCTTCGCGGAGGGGATGCTGGACCTCGGGAGCCGGCTGGGGGCCGACCGGGTCGCCGAACTCTGCCTCGGCTTCAAGCGGAAATACCCCGATTTTCCGGTCCCCGCATGCATCGCCGGGAAGAGCTTGATCCCCTACCGCCGCGACGTGAAGGTGGAGCGCGACGGGGATATCGGCGTGGTCAGGGTCTTCCGGCCCGAGGCCCGGAACGCGCTCACCATGCGGACGGTCGAGGAGATCGGGAGCGCCTTCGACGAGCTCGGGGCGGACGCCGCCGTCGCGGGAGTCGTCTTCACGAGCTACGACGGCTCCCTCTCCGGGGCCGACATCCACGAGTTCACCTCACTCGAGACGCGGGAGGCGGCCGAGGGGATCTGCCTGAAGGCGTATCCCGTTCTCAAGAAGATCTCCGGGATGCCCAAGCCGGTGGTCGCCGCCCTGGACGGCCCGGTCATGGGGGGCGGGGCGGAGTTCGCGCTCGCCTGCCACGGCAGGGTCGTCGGCCCGAACCTGCGCCTGGCCCAGCCCGAGGTCAACCTCGGGGTCGTGCCGGGCTACGGCGCCACGCAGCGCCTTCCGCGCCTCATCGGCGTGGAGCGCGCGCTCGAACTGATGCGCACGGGGCGCATGGTGGACGCCGGGGAGGCGTGCACCATCGGCTGGGCGTACGGGGAACCGGTCGCGGACCCCTGCCGGGCGGCCAGGGACCTCATCCGCGGGCATCTGGCCGGGAAGGTGAAGCTCGGGCCGGTGGACCCGGCCCCCGTTCCCGTTCCCGAAGCGATTCCGGAAGTGGACCTCGGTCACCGGTCGCTGTGCATCGACGCCATCCTGGTGGACGCGGTGACCCGGGGGCTCGCACTCCCCCTGGACGAGGGGCTCCGGGTCGAAGCCGGGGCGTTTGCCGAGGCGCGGGCGACGGTCGATGCGGATATCGGCATCAAGAACTTCACAACGAACGGCCCGCGTGTCCCGGCCGCCTTCATACACGAGTAGGGGGGAAGCGACTATGGCGAAGGAAAAATCGATCGTCATCCTCGACGGCGGCCGCAGGCTGCCGAGAGCGGATATTCTGCACAACAACAAGGCGCCGGGCCTGTTCGCGCGTTTCACGACGACGCAGCTCGGCGGTATGGCCGTCAAGGCGGCGCTCGCGCACACCCCCGTCGACAAGGGCCTCATCGGGCACGTGGTCATGGGGATGGCGGCGCACAGCCACCGCGATTCCATCTACGGGGCCCAGGGCGCCCGCTGGCGCGGGGGGCTGGGCGAAGACGTGCCCGCCCTGACCGTGGCCCGCATCTGCGGAAGCGGGGCCGAGGCCATCAGCGTGGCCTCGGAGATGATGCTCGCCGGGCTCCGGCACGACGAGGCGCGCCCCTTCTACGTGGTGGGGGGGGCCGAGAGCATGCAGTACCCCTTCGTGCTCTACAACGCCCGGGGCACAAAGGTGGGCAACGCGGTCCAGAAATACGGTCCCGTGGACACCCGGGCGCTCGCCGCGGGCACCCATCTTCAGGACGCGCTGCTGATGTGCCTTTACGACCCCAGCGCCAAGCTGCCCATGGCCAACACCGGGGAGGAACTGGGGCGGCGGTACGGGATCACGCGCGAGGAATGCGACCTGTTCGGCTACCGCTCCCACGTGAACGCCAAGAAGGCGCGCGATGCCGGTCACTTCGACGAGGAGATCGAACCGGTGACGGTGGGCCGGGGGGGGGGGCGTCCGGCCTTCACCGTGAAGTACGACACCCACATCCTGGAAAACCCGTCGCTCGAGACGATGGCGCGGCTCCCCCCGGCGTTCGAGGCGGGCGGCGTCATCACCGCGGGGAACGCCAGCGCGGTGGTCGACAGCGCCGCGGCCATGGTGCTCGGGCTGGAATCGGACGCCGAACGCCACGGGCTGCGGCCCCTCTGCCGCATCATCGGGTACGGGGTGGCGGGGGTGGATCCCCGGGTCATGGGGATCGGTCCCGTCCCGTCCACCCGTCAGGCGCTCGAGCATGCCGGAATCGGGGGGGACCGGATCGACATCGTCGAGATCAACGAGGCGTTCGCGCCGCAGTCCCTGGCGTGCCTCCGCGAGTTCGAGAAGATGGGGATCGATCCCGAGAAGGTTAATCCCATGGGGAACGCCATCGCGCTGGGGCATCCGCTGGGCGCGACCGGGGCGATCCTGACCCTGACCTGTGCCTACGCCCTGCGGAGACGGAAGCTGCGCTACGGGCTGGTGACCATGTGCATCGGCGGCGGCCAGGGGATCGCCCTGGTCCTGGAGTCCATCTGATCCATCCGGGAGTGACCCCGCGCGAAAACCAAAAGGAGGAATGATGAAGCATAAGGACGAGCTGGCGAAGATAGTGGGCAGGGAGAACGTGAGCGATGCGGAGGACGTGGTGCTCCGGTACTCCCGGGACCTCAGCCTGGTACCCCCGGGGAGGCCGGAACTGGTGGTCTGGCCGACGAACGCGGAACAGGTGAGCGACATT
Source organism: Acidobacteriota bacterium (assembly GCA_016934555.1). Lineage (GTDB taxonomy): Bacteria > Acidobacteriota > UBA6911 > UBA6911 > UBA6911 > UBA6911. The sequence continues at coordinate 4,379 of JAFGSS010000012.1, forward strand.
CTGAAGTGGTCCAACAAGCACAACATCCCCGCGGTCCCCGTTTCTTCCGGAATCCACTTCAACGGGGGCGCCGTCCCCAGGCAGGGGGGGGTCGTCCTCGACCTGTCGAAGATGAACCGGGTCCTGGAAATCGACCAGGACATCAAGCAGGTGCGGATCGAGGCCGGAGTGACCTGGGGGCAGCTGACGGCGGAACTGGCCAAACAGGACATGCGCGTCATCATGCCCCTGGCGCCCCACGCGGACCGGTCGGTCCTCTCCGATTTCCTGGACCGCGAGGTGCCGACGAACACCGTGTACGACTACGGCGAACCGATGCAGGCGTTCGAGGTGGTCTGGCCCACGGGCGACATCTTCCGGCTGGGGTCGGCCAGCGTCAACGGATACCCGGATTCCGGTTCGCACGGCGGCAACCCCTCGGGCCCCGGGATCGATTTCTACCGCTTCGTCCAGGGGGCCCAGGGAACCATGGGGGTCGTGACCTGGACGAATCTGAAGATCGTCCACGGCACCAAGAAGGACAAGGTGTTTTTCGCCCCGGTGGACGACCTGGCGTATGCCCAGGAATTCCTCTACCGGCTGCTCCCCCGCAGGGTGGGCCAGGAGGTGGTGCTCCTGAACCAGACCGACCTGGCCGCCCTCGTCGCCGAAAATTTCCCCGGGGATTTCGAGCGGCTGCGCGCCACGCTGCCCCCCTGGACCCTGGTGATCGTCATCAGCGGCCTGGCGCGCCGGCCGGAGGAAAAGATCGCGTATGAAGTGAAGTTCCTCCAGGAGCTCGTCAAGAACGAGTTCCGGGGCCTGACCGTCGATGAAGCGCTCCCCGGGTTCCCCGGGCTGGGCAGCCGGATGCTTCCCCTCCTCCGCAATCCCTGGCCCGCCGACGGCCCCTACTGGAAGAACCGGTGGCAGGGGGCCAGTCAGAGCCTGTTCTTCATCGCCAGGCCGGAAGAGACGCCGAGATTCGTGGAGATCGTGGAATCGATCGCCCCCCAGTACGGCTATCCGGTGGCCGACATCGGGAGCTACATCCAGCCCATCGAACACAACCGCGCCTGCCAGGTGGAATTCACTTTCTTCTACGACCGGAAGGATGAAGCGTGCATCGCCGCCCTCTACATGGATGCGGCAAGGGCCCTCGTGGGCGAGGGCGCCCTCTTTACGAGGCCCTACGGTGATCTGGCGCCGATGGTCTACGAACGCGCGGCCAGTTATGTCTCCGGGCTCAAGCGGGTGAAGAAGATTTTCGATCCCAACAACATCATGAACCCGGGCAACCTGTGTTTCTAGGGAGGGGACGATGCCTACGACGAAAGTGAATCTGGAAACAACCGATCTGAATAATTACAAATACGACATGAGCCGGTGCATCAAGTGCAAGGGGTGCTACTGGGTGGAGCACACCTATATGCCGGGCGTGAAGTTCAGCACGCGGTGCCCCAGCAACGTGTGGAACGATTTCGACGCCTACGGCGCGTTCGGGAAGATGAGAATCGGGCACGCCATGGTCGAGAAGAAGCTCGACTGGAGCCCCAAGCTGCTGGAAATCATCTACGCGGACCCGCTGTGCGGCGCCTGCGACGTCGCCTGCAAGAGAAACCTGGACCTGGAAATCGGGCTCTCGCTGGAGGCCATGCGGGTGAAGGCGGTCCAGGACGGCGTCGGGCCGATGCCGGCGCATAAAAAGATCGCCCGGAACATCGCCGCCTCCCACAACTGCTTCGGTTCGGAGCACGGAGACCGGAAGGGGTGGCTGACCCCCGATATCCAGGTGGCGGCCAAGGCCGATCTCCTCTACTTCGTCGGGTGCACCGCATCCTACACGAACCCGGAGATCGCCCGGGCGACCGCGAAGATCCTCAACGCCACGGGGACCCCGTTCATGCTGATGGAGGACGAGTGGTGCTGCGGCAACACCCTGCAGTCGGTCGGCATGCTCGACGAGGCCCGCGAACTGGCCCGGCGCAACATCGACAGGGTCAAGAGCACGGGCGCCCGGCGGGTGCTCCTCTCCTGCGCCGAAGGGTACCGGATGTGGAAGGTCGAGTACCCGAAGCTGCTCAACATCGCCACCGCCGATCTCCCGTTCGAGGTGGTGCACCTGACGGAACTGGCGGACGAACTGCTCCGGCAGGGGTCGCTCAGAATGACCCGGCCGGTCAACGCGCGCGTGACCTACCATGATTCCTGCAGCATCAGCCGCCTGGCGGACCCGTGGACCCCCTGGAGCGGGGAACGCGGGTGGATGGGGACGGTCTCGCCGCCGCTCAAGCGCCGGCGCGGGACGCACGGGCTCTACGCGCAGCCCCGAAACGTGATTTCCAACATCCCGGGGATCGATTTCGTCGAGATGATCCGGATCCGGGAGAACGCCTTCTGCTGCGGCGCCGGCCGCGGGACGAAGGAGGCGTTCCCCACGCTCGCTTCCTCCTCGGCGAGGCACCGCCTGGAAGAGGTGAAGGAAATCGGAGCCGAGGTCCTGGTTTCTGCATGCCCCTGGTGCAAGAACAACTTCGCGCAGGCCGTCCGGGAGGACGGCGAAGCGGTGAAGGTGATGGACTTCGCTGAACTCATTCTCGCATCGCTGGAAGCATAGGAGGAATCATGGCCATTTTAAAGGAAGCGTACAAAGCGTTGGAGACCATCGTCGGGGCCCGGTACCTGTCCGACGACCCCGTCATCTGCCAGGGGTACCAGTCGGGGCCCGCGGGTTACGAAAACGGGACGGGGTACGAACGCGTGATGACCAAGCTCCCGGGCGCCGTCATCCTGCCCAGGAGCACCGAAGAGGTCCAGAAGATCGTCAAGATCTGCGTCCGCTACACGATTCCCTACGTCCCGTACAGCACGGGGTTCTACGGCCCCCGGTCCCACTGCCACGTGGGGAACGAGCTGCTCATCGACCTGAAGCGGCTGAACGACTTCGAGTTCGACGAGAAGCACTGGTATGCCACGGTCGGCAGCGGCGTGGTCTATTCGCAGTTCCAGGAGGAATGCCTCCGGCGGGGCGGCTACGTCGTCATCGGCGGCGGCGGTGCGCAGGCGTCCGTCATCGCCAATCTGATCGGGGACGGCTGGTCCCCCCTCAGCCACAGGATCGGGCTCCCGCACCGGCGCATCCTCGGCACGGAGATGGTCCTGCCCGACGGCGAGATTCTCCGGATGGGGTCCCTGGCGGTCGGCGACGACTGGTACTGGGGCGACGGCATCGGGCCGGACCTGCGCGGGTTGCTGCGCGGCTACACGGGGTTGCGCGGATGTCTCGGGATCGTGACCCGGATGGCGGTCAAGGTCCTGCCGTTCCAGCCGGAAAGACTGCAGCCCACGGGGATTTCACCCAACACGGCCCTGGCGCTCCCCGAGAAGCGGGTCAAGTGGATCAACTACATCATGCCCAGCAAGGAAGCCCAGGTGAAGGCGATGTACGAGATCTGCAAGGCCGAAATCGGCGGCGCGGTCACCAAGGTCCCCCTCTTCTGGCGTGCGATCGCCAAGGCCGAGTGCAAGGAGGAGTTCTGGGACCTGTGGCTGAAGGAGACCCCGGAGACGGTGGCCAACTTCCATATCGTGCGGGTGCTGCTGATCGGCTTCACCAGCGAGGAGCAGCTGACCTACGACGAGAACGTGCTCAGCGACATCATGATGGAACTGGGCGGCCAGCCGCGGCGCACCAAGCCGAGCGACGAGTCGTGGATCAAGAACGCCGATTCGGCCGGCATGTGGCTGATGTGCGGTTCCTACGTCTCGGTCGACTACGTCATCGAGACGCTCAAGCAGGCGACGGAGCACGGCCCGGTCTACGCCGAGCTGAAGAAAAAGTACACGCCCCCCCTCATGCCCGACCACGGCGACCCGGGGTGGTTCCAGACCTTCGAGCTGGGGTATCAGGGCTATTCCGAGTTCCTGATCTACTGGGACCAGGACGAGGACACGACCGGAGTCGATCACTTCTACCTGGAAACCTCCAAGATGAACATCGACCACCGGTTCTACACCGCGCTGATCGGGCCGCATCAGCCCCTGTACCTCACCGGGCCGAAGTACGGGCCGAACTACCACGAGTGGATGCTCAAGATCAAAAACGAGTTCGACCCGACCTGGACCTGCCATCCGCCGGTGCCGTTCGCGCACGACGAATTCGTCGAACGGGCGCCCTGGATGCACGAGCTCAAGACCTGGGAATCGCCCAAAAAGTCGATCTACCCCAAGTGGCTGGAAAAACAGCTGGCGGCCGAAGCCAGGGAGTTCCGGGAAAGCCTCCAGGAGAGGAAGTAAGAGCGGGACGGTCACCGGGGCCCTCGGGCCCCGGCGGCGGTCAAAAAAATGGGCCTGTGCCGTTTCGTGCGGCACAGGCCCAGGCAAACCACTGTGGGTGTATTAATGAAGAATGGAGGTGTCGGGTCTCGTCTTCTTTCCGCGCACCGCGGAACGAACCCCGGCAAGCACTAACGCACCGGCAAACAGTCCACCTAATACCGCAACCATAGCCATAAGTCACTTCTCCTTGAAAATGCGGCGCGATTTATAACACCACCCGCGCCGATTTCAAAGCAAAAACTTCGGGAACCGCCCCGGGCGGGAAAAGTTCCCGGCAACGGGGTAAAACCTCCCACGCCCGTCCGGGGCTCCGGACATCGGGATCTTGTAAGCTCTGCATTTAAAAGAGTTCTGCCCCGAGCGCGGGCTGGCATGCTCCTTGCATATCATAAAGGGTCTCCGCTTGTGCGGCCGGGCCCGGGAACGGGACGGACGCGCAGGCCCGAAAGGAACCCGTTTCCGGAAACCCGGTATTGCAAAGGATGAACACGCATGAACATGCCCCCCCCGTTGCCCGTCAGCCCGTCTTACGCGAACGGCGGCGGTCCGAGCCCGATGTCGATCCTGTACGAGTCCATGGACCAGCGTTTTGGAAAGGACTGCACCCCTGTCAGGCTCAAGCGGAACACCGTTCTTTTCAGCCAGGGAGAGACCCTCACCTGCCTCTACCTGGTCGAGCAGGGGGAGATCGCGCTGACGCGCGTTTCGCCTGACGGCCGGGAGACCCTGATCGCCATCCTGGGCCCCGGGGAATTTTTCGGGGAGGGGGCGCTGCTGGGCGGCTGCCCGGCGACCTTCAGCGCCCGGGCGACGCGGCGGTCGGTGCTGCTGAAGCTGCCCGAGAGAAAGTTCCGGAGGGCGCTCGAGGACCCGCAGTCGTGCCGCATGCTGCTCGAGGCGGTGGCCCGCCGCTGCGACGACGCCTGGACCCAGATGGAGGTGCTTGGCTGCACCCACGTCCGGGACAAGGTGCGCACGGGCCTCGCCTGGCTCTCCGGGCGCATCGGGGTCGCGACCGGGGAGGGGGTGCGGATCGACATGAACCTCTCCCAGATGGCGCGCATGGTGGGGTGCGCCCGGGAGACCCTCAGCCGGGAAGTGAGTGAACTGCGGCGGCAAAAGGCGGTCGACGTGCGCCATTCCAACGGCCGTATCTCCTTTTTCGTGAGAAATCCCGGGGGCCTCATCGATCCGCAGTAAGGGTTTTCGGGCGACGGGCGTATACTGGGGCCAGGAGAACGGGAGGCCCCGATGCACACGGAACTGTTGCCCCTCACCTGTCCCCTCTGCGGCCGGAAGCATGAATACCGGCTGGAATCCCTGATCCGGGGGGCGTTGCTCGAATGCCCCTTCTGCCGGGTGAGGATCCACCTGCACGGCCACATGTGGGAAGAGATCCAGCGCGAAATCGCCCGCCTCAAAGGGGAATCGTGACCACGGGGCGACCCCTCCGCCCGACGCCGCCAAAAATCAGGGAATGGACGGAATCCCCTACAGATCCCCCGGTCCGCCGACCGATAAGGGAGGCGGCCGGTGGCCCTTCCGGTCGGTCCGGGAGGGCATGAGGCCCGTGGAGAGGCGCGCATTTTCCCATGAACGAAACGTCCGCCCGTGTAGAGCGGATGCGCGATCAGCAGCTCGATCGCAGCATCCGTGCCATCGCCGTCATCGGAATCTTCGCGCTCCTGAGTTCGCTCGCTCGGTCTCTCGCCACGGGGTGGCACCCGGTGATGGCTCTGCATGTCGCCCTTTACCTCCTCCTGCTGGTCACTCTCGGTTTTCGCCGGCGGCTCCGGTTCGGGTTCAGGGCCGCGGTGGTCGTCATGAGCTGCTTCCTGCTGGGGCTCGCGGCGCTGCTCTCCTGGGGCTTCCTCGCCTTCGGGCCGGTCGCCCTCTTATGCGCCTGTATCCTGGCCACCCTCTTCTTCGGCCGGCGGGCCGGGACCGCCACCGCCTTCCTCTGCCTCGTGGTCCTCGCGGCCGTCGCCGTGGGCGTGATGGCGGGGGGGCTGGTCTTCGATCATGACCCCGGGGCCTTCCCCCGTTCGACCGCCGACTGGATCAACGGGATGATGGCCCTGGCCCTGGCGGGCGGCATCGTGGTCGGCGCGCTCGGTGCGGTCAGCCACCAGATGGAAGATCTCGTGCGTTCCCTGGAGCGGCAGAACGGGACGCTGGCGGAGAATAACCGGCGTCTCGAACAGGAGATGGCGGAGCGCCGGAGGGCCGAGGAAGAGCGCGGCCGGCTGGAACGCAGCCTCCAGATGGCGCGCAGGATGGAATCGATCGGGAAGCTCGCGGGCGGGGTCGCGCACGACCTGAACAACACGCTCGGAAGCATCGTCGGGTACCCGGACCTTCTCCTCGAGGACCTCCCCGCGGACAGCCCGATGCGGGACATCCTCGAAAACATCCGGAAATCGGGGATCAAGGCCGCAGCGATCGTCAATGACATGGTGACCCTTTCCCGGAACGGGGTCGTCGCCAGCGATATCGTCAGCCTCAATGCCGTCGTTGGCGACTATTGCGCCAGCCCGGAATTCCGGCAGCTGCGGGCCTACCATCCCGGAGTGGAAATCGACCTATGCCTGGCCGAAGACCCCCCTGTATGTCCGGGGATCCTTCTTTCACCTGTCCAAGGTGATCATGAACCTGGCGTCGAACGCCGCGGAGGCGATGCCCGACGGCGGGCGCCTCGGCATTCTCACCGAAAAGCGCCGCGTTCCCGAAACGCCGGAGGCGGACGACGGTCTCAGGGCGCGGGAATATGCGCTGCTCCGGGTGGCCGACACGGGGATCGGCATCGCCGAGGAGGACCTGGACCGCATCTATGAGCCCTTCTATACCAAGAAGACCATGGGACGAAGCGGCACCGGCCTGGGAATGTCGGTGGTGTGGGGATCGGTGCAGGACCACGGCGGCACCATCCAGGTCGACAGCGTCGAGGGGAAGGGGACGGTGTTCACCGTGCGGCTCCCGCTCTCGGAGGAAGCGCCGCGGGAGGAAACCCCCGCCGTCGCCGGAGCCGGGGGGGGGAAGGGGGAGCGTATCCTGGTCGTGGACGACGTCGAGGAGCAGAGGCAGATCGCGTCCAGGATCCTGGGCAGACTGGGCTACTCGGTATGCGCGGTCGGCAGCGGCGAGGAGGCCCTGCGGTACCTCAGCCGCGCTTCGGCCGACCTGCTGGTTCTCGACATGCACATGGAGCCGGGGATCGACGGCGTGGAGACGCTGCGACAGGTCCTCCGGATCCACCCCCGGCAGAAAGCCCTCATCGCCACGGGGTATGCCGACGCCGCCCGGCTCGGTGCGGCGCGCAGCCTCGGAGCCGGAGGGTGCCTGCCGAAGCCCTACCTCTACGAACAGATCCGGCTGGCGGTGCGCTCGGAACTGGACAAGCCGTCGAGAGCCCAGGGATAATGGCGCGTGTCAGGCGCCCGCTTTAACGCAGGAAGCGGAAGCGCCGGCAAGAACGAGGCGACTGTTGAGGGAGGTGGGATGGAATCTTTCCTGAGCTTGTGGATCTTTGGTTTTCTCTTTACGCTGGCGGCCTTTCCCATCAGCGGCCGATTCATGGCCCGGCTTGCGCTCGGTTTGCTGATGCTGCCGTTCTGGCCCGTCATGCTCGGGATCATGGCCCGCAACCTCTACCTGAAAATCATCAACGATTAGACTCCCTGGCCGACTCGTGGGTAATTCTACGTAGGGGCGGTTGGGCAGTTGTACGCATTGATCGGGGCCCCGGTCGGGAGGAATATAAGCCGAACACTCATCATCTGCTTCAGCGGGCGGAAGAGCGATGGCGCCCTTGACATTCAGGGGACTTCCGGCCGATGCTGGCGAAGGGGCCCGATCCGGGGGCCATCCTAATGGAGAAGGCGGCAACGGGTATGTATGCTGAAGCGCGATCATGGCCTCCGGTTGAGATTCTGCTCATAGAGGACAACCCGGCGGACGTGGCGCTGACGGAAGAGGCGCTCGAGCAGACGCGCGTCCCCAACCGGCTGCATGTGGTATCGGACGGGACGGACGCCCTGGAGTTCCTCCACAGAAAGGAGCCGCATGCCGACGCTCCACGTCCGGACATCATCTTCCTGGACCTCAACCTCCCGGGAAAGGACGGCCGCCGGCTCCTGGCCGAGATCAAGGGGGACCCGGCGTTGGCCGAAATCCCGGTCGTGGTGCTCACCACCTCGCAGGACGAGGGGGACATCCTCCAGGCCTACCGGCTGCACGCCAACTGTTACATTCCCAAGCCGGTCGACTTCGGACAGTTCCTGCGCATCATGTCCACGATCGGGGAATTCTGGCTGGGCGTCGCCCGGCTGCCGAAGGCCTCGGGATGAGCAATGACCGAGGACTCCGGGACCCGCTTCGCGTCCTGCTCGTGGAAGACAACGCGGCCGAGGCCTTTTTGCTTCGGGAGTCGATAGCCAGGGTTTCGAACCCTCCGGAAGTCCTTCACGTGGAACGCCTCGACAAGGCGCTGGATTGTCTCGGGCGGGTGCCGGTCGATGCGGTCCTCCTGGACCTGGAACTCCCGGACAGCGAGGGGATTGCCACCCTCGATCGGGTGTGCGCTGCGGCGGGGCACGTGCCCGTGGTCGTCCTGACCGGCCGGGAGGACGAGGCCTTCGGCCTGGAGGCGGTGCGCCGGGGGGCCCAGGACTACGTGCCCAAGGGACAGGCCGCCGCGCGGCAGCTGGTGCAGACGATTTACCACGCCGTCGAGCGCAAGCGGTATGAAACGGCTCTCGCCCGTTCCGCCCAGAAAAACCTCCTGCTGGCGGAGGTCATGGCGGGGGTGGTGGCGCAGACCGAAGTCGAGGATCTGCTGAAAACCGTTGCGGAAGCGGGACGCCGGCTCTCTTCCGCGCGCATATGCTGTTCGGGCGCAGGCCGTGTCGACGGCCAGTTCCGCGTCAACGCGATCGCGCACGAGGGATCGCACCCCGGGGAGGGGGCGAGGCGCGAATGCCTCAATTGCGGCGTCTGCCTGAAACTGCTGGCGCAGGCCGAAGGGGCGTCCGCATCCCGCAGTGTGTTGCGCGGACGGACGGCCTGGCGGAACGTGGACCCGGTCCCCGGGCGCGAAAGCCAGTATGTCGGCGTTCCCCTCATCGATTCCCGGGGGCGCATGACGGGCTCCATCATCATCGGCGACTGCGAGAGCGACGGGGACTTCACCGCGGAGGACGAGTACCGCATCCGCCAGCTGGCGGCCATCACCTCCCTGGCCCTGCAGCACATCGAATCGCGCAGGGCGGCGGAGTCCGCCAGCGTCGCCAAGAGCCGGTTCCTGGCCAACATGAGCCACGAACTCCGGACGCCCATGAACGCCATCCTCGGCATGACCGATCTGGCCCTGACCGAGCCGCTGGACCCGAAGGTGCGGGACTGCCTCGAGACGGCCAGGGACTCCGCGGTCTCCCTGCTCGACCTGCTGAACGAGATCCTCGATCTTTCGCGCGTCGAGGCGGGGCGTTTTGAACTGGAGTCCACCCCCTTCAACCTCGACGCGACGGTGGAGCAGGTGGTCAAAACGATGCGGGTCCAGGCCGGGGAGAAAGGGCTCGCGCTTGTTTACCACCTGTCCCCGGCGGTGCCCGAACGCCTGGTCGGGGACCCGCTGCGGCTGCGCCAGGTCCTGATCAACCTGGTCGACAACGCCGTCAAGTTCACGCGCCGGGGGAGGATCGTCATCGAGGCCGGAATCACGGAGCGCACGCCGGAGACCCTGGTGCTGGAGTTTTCGGTGTCGGATACGGGGATCGGGATCCCGGACGAGGACCGGGAGCGCATTTTTTCGGCCTTCACCCAGGCCGATGCGTCCACCACCCGGAACTACGGAGGTTCCGGACTGGGCCTGACCATTTCCCGCAGGCTGGTGGAGTTGATGGGTGGGCGGCTGTGGGTGGATAGCGCGGAGGGGAAGGGGAGCACGTTTCATTTCACCGTGCGCCTCAAGGCCCCCTCCGGCGCGGCGGTTGATGCTCCCCTCCTGCCGCGCCCCATCCTTACGCCGGCGCCCGGCCGCATCCTGCGCGTGCTGGTCGCCGAGGATACCCCGACAAACCAGAAGCTGGCGGCCTACGTGCTCGAGAAACGGGGGCACGTCGTCGAGATCGCCCCGGACGGCCGGCGGGCGGTGGACATGGTCCGCCGCAACACCTACGACGTGATGCTGATGGATGTTCAGATGCCGCTGATGGACGGCTTCCAGGCGACGGCCGAGATCCGGGCGCTGCCCGATCCGGCCAGGGCCGGCCTGCCCATCATCGCCATCACGGCGCACACGCTCAAGGGGGATACCGAGCGCTGCCTGGCGGCGGGCATGGACGCCTATATCGGAAAACCGATCCAGGCGGAGTCCCTCATCGACCTGGTGGAGTTCCTGGGGGAACCCGGGGCTTCCGGCGGCGGGCACTCCCGGCCGACGGAGGAGGAGAGGGCTCCCACCGGATCGGCCGGTGGCTCCCTCCCGCCCGCCGCGTTCGATCTCGAGGAGGCGGTCGGCCGATGTTTCGGAAAATTCGATTTCTTCCTGGATATGGTGGACGGCTTCTTCGAAGAGGCCGATCGCATGGTCCGGTCGATGCGGGAGGCGCTCTCGGCGGGGAAGACCGATCGGGTGCGCGACGACGCCCACCGGCTGAAGAACACGATCATTTACCTGGGCGCCCGCCCGGCGGCCGCCGCGATCGCGGCGGTGGAGGAGGCGGCCAGGGCGGGGCGGACCGGTGCGCTGGACGCGGCCCTTGCGGGGCTGGAGGCGCAACTCGACCTGTTGAAGGCGGCCCTGGAGAAATATCGCCGCAGCGGCGGCCCCCCGGACGGACCGGAGCCTTCTCCGGGGGGCCGCCGCTGATTCTCACGGACCCGGCTACGGTTTGTGGTACACCAGCTTCTGTTCCGTCTGGTTGACCACCATACCCATCTGGTTCGTCGTCTTGATCTTCAGGGTCAGGGTTTTCCCCCCGTCGGAAAGCTTGAATTCCTTCTTGATCTCGTTTCGCGTCGAGGCGGTCTCCGTGACTTCCTGGACCTTGAACTTGTTTTCCTTCAGGGACACCTTCGTTTTCTTCTTCCCCTGCTGCTCGGAATTGGGGACCGGCACCATTTCCACCCTTTCCTCGACGTCGAGCGGGAAATTTTCGATGATGGGCCTCCCGTTTACGGTATTGGTGATCCGGATCGAGCCCGCGGCCTGTTCGATGATCAGGGGCGGTGGTTCGCCCGGGGCCTCGGGCGCCTTGCTCTTGGGTCCGGGGAACCCTCCCGGGAATCCGCCGCCCATGCCGCCCATGCCGCCGCCCATGCCCCCCATGCCGCCGCCCATGCCGCCCATGCCGCCCATGCCGCCGCCCCGGTCCGCGCTGCCCGGGGCTCCCAGGTTGGCGATGAACCTGGGGGCGGGATCACTCTTTTTGCCGTCGAGGATCCATGTCCCCGAAAAATCCCCCTCACTGTCGGCAGCGAACAGTCCGAAGGCCAGAAACGAAACCAGGCACAACCCTACCAGGTAGGACACAATTCTCTTCCGATTCATAGGTCACCTCTGCGAAAGAATCGAGCCTATCATAATCCCGTCTCAAACGAATGTCCAAACTTCTACTGCGCCCCTTTCTTCGGCGCGACCCCGGGGACTACCAAACTGTGAAATTATTTCGCCCGGATACATAAATGTAGTTTGAACCCGGCGCCTCCCGGGCCGCGGCCCGGGAGCGTCCCCCCGGGGGGCGGTCGGCCGGTCGGGTGAGATACGATAATGAATCAAAAATCACAGGAAGATACAAAACTGTATGAAGGGGAGTGTTCGCGGTCTCGGGGGTGCAGCATCGGCAAACTAATGAATATACGTGAGATAGGGCATTTAAACCCCCGGGGCGCGCTGTTGGCATGGGTCTTGCAAAGGAGGAGTCGTGATGCCAATGCATCGGAACGGGAACAGAGGGGAATCGCAAATGAAACCTGAGATCGAAAGGGGAGATACGAGGATGAGACACCGCGGACTGTGGGGGTGGAGGATGAAGGCACTGGTGCTGGTGATGGCGGCGGGAGCGGCGGCGGCAGAGGCGCAGGACGGGGCGAAGGTGCTGGGCGCGTCGGTGTCGGCGGACTACGCGGGCAAGTACGTGTGGCGGGGGCAGCCGGTCAACGGCGAGAGCGTGCTGCAGACGAACGTGTCGGGGAGCGCGTACGGATTCACGGGGTCGATCTGGTCCAACAACGACCTGACCGACGACCGGCGCGGGGAGTTCAGCGA